>JAJZUI010000026.1 GCA_021847175.1 Pseudomonadota bacterium | reverse complement strand
CATGGTGGATGCGGCATGAACGTACCGGATGCCGCCACGATCTCGGATTTCGTCGTGCGCGAGGCGCGGCTGCTCGACGAGCAACGCTTCGACGAGTGGCTCGACCTGTTCACCGCGGACGGGCGCTACTGGATGCCGCTGGAATGGGGCCAGACGGATCCGCTCCTGCACAACTCGCTGTTCTGGGACGACAAGATCCTTCTGAAAATCCGCATCGAGCGACTGAAGGGGCACAAGACCTATAGCCAGAAGCCGCGCAGCCGCTGCCACCACGTGCTGCAGGCGACGGTGATTGACCGCAACGATCCCCAAGCCAACCGGTTCGAGACCTGGACACCATTCCATTATGTCGAGGCGCGCGGGGACGAGCAGAACCTGTATGCAGGCTGGAGCCGGCACACGCTGGTGCTGGAGGAGGGGAATCTGCGCATCCGGCAGAAGCGGGTCGATCTCGTGAACCCCGAGGCGGCGTTCGGCAACATCCAACTCTTCATGTGATGAATTTCGCGACCGTGCATCAGGCCTTCGAGGCCACCGCGGAACGCTGGCCAGACAACCCGTTCCTCGGCGTGCTGGAGGAAACCGCTGCAGCTTACGGTGTTCCCGCGGGTGAGATCACGTATCGACAGGCAAAGGCGCGGGTCGACGCCCTAACCGCGGCATACCGCGCGGCAGGGTGGGGCGCAGGGCACAGGATCGGGCTGCTGCTCGAGAATCGGCCGGACTTCGTACTGCATTTCCTGGCGATCAACGCCATCGGCGCCTCGATCGTGCCGATGAACCCGGACTGGCGCAACGAGGAGTTGCGCTACCTGATCGGGCATTCGGAGATGGCACTCGCGGTGGCGATCACGGCGCGGCATCAATCGCTGCACGAGGCTTCCGACCGGCGATTGGCGGTGATTGCGGCGGACGAAGCGCCACCCATGGCCACCGTACGGCATGAGGCAGGGACCCCGCTCGCGACGCGGGAGGCCGGGCTGCTCTACACCTCCGGCACGACGGGGATTCCTAAGGGTTGCGTGCTGTCCAACACTTGGTTCCTTGAGACCGGCTATTGGTATCTGGGCCTGCGCGGAGCCGCGACGTTGCGCATGGGCAACGAGCGGATGCTGACGCCGCTGCCGCTGTTCCACATGAACGCGCTCGCCGCCTCCACCATGGCGATGCTGCTTTCCGGCGGCTGCCTGTTCGTGCTCGACCGGTTCCATCCGCGGACGTGGTGGCGATCCGTACGCGAGTCGCGTGCCTCCGTGATCCATTACCTCGGCGTGATGCCGGCGATGCTGATGGCGGCCCCACCATCACCCGAGGAACGCGACCACCGGGTTCGTTTCGGGTTCGGCGCGGGGTGCGACCGCACGCTCCATGGCCCGGCGGAAGAGCGGTTCGGGTTTCCCCTCATAGAGGGCTGGGCGATGACGGAGACAGGCTGTTCCGTCTCCATCACCGCGGATGTCGAACCGCGCCATGTGGGGATGAACTGCCTGGGCCGCGTGCCGCCACACATGGAGATCCGAATCGTCCGCGAGGATGGCAAGGAGTGCGAGGTCGATGAGCCGGGCGAGCTACTGGTGCGCCGGGCCGGGCCGGATCCTCGCTACGGATTCTTCACGGAATACCTGAAGGACCCGGAGGCGACCGCAAAGGCGTGGGAGGGCGGCTGGTTCCACACCGGCGACGTGATCCGCCGCGACGCCGAGGGGTTCTGCTACTTCGTCGACCGGCGCAAGAACGTGATCCGGCGCAGCGGGGAGAATATCGCGGCGATCGAGGTGGAGGCCGTGTTGCTGCGCCATCCGAACGTGGCCGGCGTGGCGGTCGCGGCGGTGCCAGACACGGTGCGCGGGGAGGAAGTGCTGGCCTGCGTGATCCCCCGGGAGACGGCGGCGGACGCGGCTTCGTTCGCACAGGGTCTGGTGTCGTGGTGCTCCGAACGGCTCGCCTACTACAAGGCGCCGGGATACGTCGCGATCGTGGACGCGCTGCCCGTGACCTCCACCAACAAGGTGCAGCGCGGTGTGCTCAAGGTGCTGGCGGCGAAGCTGCGCGACGATCCCGCGACCGTCGATGTGCGAACCCTGAAGAAGCGCGTGGCGTGAGGCGCGCGGGCTATGACGGGGTGGTGCTGGCCTGCCCTATCACCGTCCCCTACGCGCGCCATTCCGCGAGGCCGGCTCCGTGGTGGATCGGGCGTGCGCTCGATGGCGTGCTGCGTGCCGCCGGGATGCAGAAACCCCAGCTCGACGGGTTCGCATGTTCCAGCTTCACGCTGGGGACGGATTCGGCCGTTGCGATCACGCAGCATCTCGGCATCTCGCCTCGCTGGCTGGATCATGTGCCGATGGGCGGTGCCTCCGGCCTGGTGGCGCTGCGGCGCGCGGCGCGGGCGGTGCAGGCCGGCGATGCCGACGCGGTCGCGGTGGTGGCGGGGGATACGAACGCACCGGATTCGTTTCGCAGGCTCGTCTCGGGATTTTCGCGATTTTCGACCGACGCAGTCTATCCCTACGGCGCGGGCGGACCGAACCTGTCCTTCGCACTGATCACGGACGCATATATGCGCCGCTTCGGCGCCAGGCGGGAGGACTTCGGACGCATCTGCGTGGCCCAGCGGGCCAACGCGCTGGCCTATCCGTACGCGCTGCAGAAGAAGCCGTTAGGGATGGCGGATTACCTCGCGGCGCGCCCGATCGCCGACCCGCTCGTCCTGTTCGACTGCGTGATGCCGTGCGCGGGGGCGGAGGCATTTCTGGTGCTGCGCGAGGCGGACGCCAGGGCGGCTCGGCTGCGCTATGTCCATCTAGCGAGCGCCATCGAGCGGCACAACGCCTTCCCCGAAGACGACGTGCAGCTGCGCGGCGGCTGGGCGGCTGACGCGCACGAGTTGTGGGCCATGGCGGGAACGCCGGCGGACGCTGTCGATATCGTCGAGACCTATGACGACTATCCCGTGATCGTCATGCTGCAGTTCGAGGGGTTGGGTTTCTGCGCGCCGGGCGAGGCGCCTTCGTTCCTGCGCGGCAAGGACCTGACGTGTTCGGGCGACATGCCGCACAACACCTCGGGCGGACAGCTCTCGGTGGGCCAGGCGGGTGCCGCGGGTGGGCATCTCGGCATCGTCGAGGCGATCCGTCAGCTCACCGGCGCAGCGTTGGGCGTGCAGGTAGCGAAGGCAAGCAGCGCCGTGGTCTCCGGGTTCGGGATGATCAATTATGACCGTGGGTTGTGCAGCGCGGCCGCGGTGCTGACGGCATGAAGGTTCCACCTCGCCGGAAGAAAAATCCGCTCGCGGTGACGCGGCTGCCGCTGCTGCCGCCGGCTGCCCCCAGTCGTGGCGCGCTGAAGCTCGCGACACTGGCGGGTCAGGGACGGTTCGCACTGCCGGTGTGCACCGCGTGCGGCGCGGTCTCCTATCCGGCGCGGGATGTGTGCGGGGCCTGCCTGGGCGAACTCGCGTGGCGGGATGTGGCCGATGGCGGTACGGTTCTGGCGCGCACGGTGCTGCGGGCGAGCGGCGATGTGTATTTCCGCCAGCGCCTGCCGGTGCGCGCGGGGCTGGTGGGGATGGATGCGGGGCCGCGCACGGTAGCGTTCCTGCATGAGGATGCTGAGCCGGGCACGCGCGTGCGGCTCACGTTGCGACTGGACAAGGCGGACCAGGCGGTCATGCTGGCGCTGCCCGAGGGGTTTGCGGGGGAGGACGCGCTGTTGCATGCGCACGGATGTTCGTTGCGGGATCGGCGTGTGCTGGTGACGGATGCGCGCGGCTCCCTCGGCGCGGCGATGGCGGCCCGCGCGGTCGCGGCCGGGGCGCGCGAGGTTTTCGCGGGCGAGGCCGGCACGTGGACGTCGCGCGAGGCGCTTGGGCAGTCCTCCCTGCCGGAGGGGGTGCTGCCGGTCCCGCTCGACCTCACTGACGAGCGCAGCGTGCGGGAGTTCGCGGCCGAGTTCGGCGGACGCGTCGAGATCGTGATCAACACCGCGATGGCGCCACGCCCGGGCAGCGTGACGGAGGGAGACCCCACACGGCTGCGCGAGGCGATGGAGCTCGAAGTATTCGGTACGGCGCGGCTGGCGCGGATGCTGGGGACGGCGCTGCGGGCACGCGGCGCCGACGGCGACTATCCGGCCTGCGCCTGGGTACAGGCGGTCTCGGCCGACGCGCTGGCGCCGAGCCCGGGATACGGCGCGCACGCGGCAGCGCAGGCGGCCGCCCTGTCGCTCGCCCTTTCCCTGCGCGCGGAGCTGCGCCCGATACGGGTGACGACGGTGTTCCTGGGGCCGCTCGAGGATGAATGGCACCAGGACGTGCCGCCGCCGAAGGTAGCGCCGCGCGCCTTTGCCGATGCCGTCGCCGCCGCCCTGGAACGGGGGCTGGAGGAGATCGCGGTGGGCGACGTGGCGCGGCACCTGCTGGAGCGCTGGCGCGAGGACCCGACGCTGGCAATTCGCGAGACGACACACACAAGCTGAACGAGGAGGACCAAGATGAGCATGCTGGCCGATTTCGCCGCCGCGATTGTTTCGGGGAAGATCAAGGTGATCGACCTCACACAGACGCTCTCGCCGGATTTCCCGACCATCCAGCTGCCGCCGGAGTTCGGGCAGTGCGCGCCCTTCCGGCTCGAGGAAGTGTCGCGCTACGACGCCAAGGGGCCGGCCTGGTACTGGAACAATTTTTCCTGCGGCGAGCACACGGGCACGCATTTCGACGCGCCGGTGCACTGGATTTCCGGCCGAGACCTGCCAAACAACACGACGGACACGATTGAGGCGAAGAACTTCATCGCGCCGGCCGTGGTGCTGGATTGCAGCAAGGAATCCGCGGCGAATGCCGACTTCACACTCACCAAGGCGTTCATCCTTGAGTGGGAGAAAAAACACGGGCGAATTCCGGCCAAGGCGTGGGCGCTGCTGCGCACCGACTGGTCGAAGAAGAAGGGGGCGGACTACGCCAACGTGAAGGCAGATGGGGCGCACACGCCGGGACCGGATCCGGAGGCAGTGGAGTTCCTGGTCAAGGAGCGCGACGTGTTCGGTTTCGGTACCGAGACGATCGGCACGGATGCGGGCCAGGCGCCGCATTTCACACCCCCCTTCCCCGCACATTTCTTCATGCATGGCGCCGGGCGATATGGGCTGCAGTGCCTGTGCAATCTCGACAGGCTGCCACCGACAGGTGCCGTGATCATCTCGCCGCCACTCAAGATCGTCGGCGGCTCGGGCAGCCCGCTGCGCGTGCTCGCGCTGGTCAGCTCCTAGCATGTTCGTGCTCGTGACGGGCGCCGCGGGGGGGATCGGGCGTGCGATCACCGCCGCGGTGCTCGCCGCGGGCGACGAGGTGGTAGCACTTGACCGGGTGGCACCACCGCATGACCCCCGGGTGCATCATCTCCCGGTTGACCTCATCGACGAGAAGGCGACGCGGGAAGCCGCTGCGGCTGCGTGCAGGCACTTCGAGATCGCGGGAATCGTGCACAACGCGGGGGCGATCCGCCCGGCGCTGGTGGCGGATGTCGATACCGCGGACATGCTTGACCTGGCGCGGCTACACCTCACGGCACCGCTGATACTGCTGCAGTCGGCGCTGCCGGGCATGCGCGCGCGGCGGTTCGGGCGGGTGGTGCTGATTTCCTCGCGCGCCGTGCTCGGCGCCGCCACGCGCACCTCCTATGGCGCGACCAAGGCCGGAATGATCGGAATGGTTCGTACCTGGGCGCTGGAACTGGCGGGTCACGGAATCACGGTGAACGCGATCGCACCCGGCCCTATCGGCGGGACGGCGATGTTTCACGACGTGGTGCCCGCCGGTAGCGAGCGGGAGGCGAGGCTCGCGGCGGCCATTCCCGTGGGGAGGCTGGGCAAACCCGAGGACGTGGCGCGCGCGGCCTCGTTCTTCCTCGACCCAAAAGCGGATTTCGTGACCGGGCAGACGCTGTTCGTGTGCGGCGGCGCGAGCGTAGGGTCGCTCACCATCTGACGCGCGTGGCGCGTGGCACGCGACGGGTCCTTCTGGCGGAGTATTGCGGCGATGGATGCGGCACGGACGGCCCCCAAGATCGCAACGACGGTGATCCACCCGACAGTGTCCCTGCGGGAGGCCGAGATCGGCCAGTGCTGCGAGGTGCTGGAACATTGCCAGATCGAATACGCAACGCTCGGCGACTACAGCTATCTCGGACCCTACTGCACGGTGGCGGATGCCGGGATCGGCAGGTTCTGCGCGATTGCGGCCTCGGTGCGCATCGGGCCGCCGAATCACCCGACTGGCCGACCCTCGCAGCACCGCTTCACCTATTGCCCCGAATACTACAGCCCGGCGGCGAGGCGCGACCACGCGTTCTTCCGCGACCGGCGGCGGCACAGGGTGTCGATCGGGCACGATGTCTGGATCGGGCACGGCGTGATCGTGCTGCCCGGCGTCACGGTGGGGGACGGCGCGGTGCTGGCGGCGGGCGCCGTAGTAACGCGCGACGTGGCACCCTACACGATCGTGGGTGGCGTGCCGGCGCGGCCGATCCGCGCACGTTTCCCAGCGGAGATCGCGGCGCGGCTGCAGCGTATCGCGTGGTGGGACTGGCCGTTCGAGACCATCATGGAACGCCTCGCCGACTTCCAGACCGACGACGTCTCGGCGTTCTGCGACAAATGGGACAAGGGATCGGAGCCCCGCCTCACGGAACGATCGCGATCGCCTCGATCTCGACCAGCGCCTGCTTCTCCACCAGCGAGGCAACGCCGATCACGGACATCGCCGGGAACGTCTTGCCCATGACGCGGCGCCAGGCGGCGCCGAGTTCCTTGCCCGCGTTGCGGTAAGCCTCGATGTCCGTCACGAACCAGGTCAGCCGCGCGAGATGGCCGGCGTCGGCGCCGGCCTCGGCCAGCACCGCGAGAATGTTGCGCAGCGCCTGCTCGATCTGCGGCACCAGGCCCTCCGCGAACACGCCGTTCTCGTCCCAGCCGATCTGGCCCGCGAGCACGACCAGGCGACCGGTGCCGGCCATGCCGTTGGCATAGCCCGCCGGGCGCGGCCAGTCCCGCGGCTGCAGGATGGTGAGCGCGGCGTCAGCCATGGGCGACTTCCTTGACGTGGGATTTCAGGCGGCCGAGCAGTCGCATGAGCTGCGCGACATCCGCCGCCGTGAGGCCGGCGCTGAGCTCGGCGATCCATTCCGCGTGCGCCGCGGCCATGCCTGCGAAGACGTGCCGGCCCGCGGGCGTGAGCGCCACGACGACGGCGCGGCGATCGCTCGGGTGTGCGCGGCGCTCGACATGGCCCGATTCAAGGAGGCGCTCGACCAGACCGGTGACGTTGCCGTTGGAGACCATCATGCGCCGGGAAAGCTCACCCAGTGTCATGCCCTCCGGCACCTTCTCCAGCTGTGCCATGAGGTCGAAGCGCGGCAGCGTGACACCGAAATGCCGCCGCAGGCGGGCGCGGATCTCGCCCTCGATGAGGTTGGTGCAGGTGAGCATGCGCAGCCAGAGGCGCAGCTCCGCGCGGTGGTCCGCGGGGTGCTCCTGCACGCGGGTTTCGGCGTCGAGCAGTACGGGGCTTTCGTTCACATCACTTCTCCACCGGCGACGGGTAGCGAGATGCCGGTGATGGCATTGGAACCGGGACCACAGAGATAGAGCACGGCGGCGGCAACCTCCTGCGGCTGGACCAGGCGGCCCTGGGGGTTGGCGCGCGTGAAATCGGCGCGGATGGCTTCGGCGTTGCGGCGACCGCGAGCGGCAATGCTGGCAATGCTGGACTCCACGAGTTCGGTTTCGGTGTAGCCGGGGCAGACGGCGTTGACCGTGACGCCCTTGCCCGCGACCTCCCGTGCGAGCGCGCGCGTGAGGCCCACGGCGCCATGCTTCGCCGCGACGTAGGCGCTGACATAGGGGTAGCCGGTGAGGCCGGCGGTCGAGGCGATGGTGACCACCCGCCCCCAGCCGCGCGCGAGCATGCCGGGCAGCAGCGCGTGGGTCGCGGTGAAGACGGCGGTGAGGTTGACCGCAAGCATGCGGTCCCAGATCTCGCGCGTTGTGCGGGCGAAGGGCGCGCTTTCCGCGGCCCCCGCGTTGTTGACCAGGATGTCCACCGGCGACAGAGCGGCGAGGGCGGCTTCCAGCGCCAGCGCATCCGTCACGTCCGCAACGACCTGCGCGGCGGCGGCGCCCGCCTCGACGACGCCGGCAAGAGTTTCGGCGCGACGGCCGAGCACCGTGACCCGGGCGCCCGCGCCGGTGAGCGCGCGCGCCACCGCGGCGCCGATCCCCTGACCGCCGCCCGTCACCAGGGCATGTCGTCCGTCGAGCGTCACCGCCCCTCCTTTTCTCCCGGCCGCCTCGCTGATAGCTGATCCCATCATTGCGGGCCGGTTCCTTCAAGTATAAAATATTTTTGCCGGAACGGGGAGGTGGGGATGCGCATCGAGGTCATCGGCGGCGGGCCTGCGGGGCTCTACTTCGCGATCCTGATGAAGAAGCAGCGCCCCGATGTCGAGATCCGGGTGCACGAGCGTAACCGCCATGACGATACGTTCGGCTTCGGGGTCGTGTTCTCGGACGCGACGCTGGAGATCTTCGAGCGCCACGACGCGGAGAGCGCCAAGGCGATCACCGACCATTTCGCCTATTGGGACGACATCGAAATCAGGTTCAAGGGCAACCGGTTCCGCGTTGGCGGCAACGGGTTCTGCGGCTGCTCGCGCCGCACCCTGCTGCTGCTGCTGCAGGAGCGGGCAAAGGGTCTCGGCATCGAGCTCAATTTCATCGACGAGGTGACATCGCTGGAGTCGGTGCGTGGGGCGAACCTGGTCGTCGCCTCCGACGGCATCAACTCCTTCGTGCGGCAGGGCAATCTCGGGCATTTCGGGACCACGGTCGATCTGCGGCCGAACCGGTTCGCGTGGATGGGATCGACCAGGCCGCTCGATGCATTCACCTTCTGCTTCCGCGAGAACGAGCATGGCATCTTCATCGCGCACGCCTATCAGTACGAGCCGGGCGCCTCGACCTGGGTACTGGAGACCGACCCCGAGACGTTCCGGCGCGCGGGGCTCGGCACGATGGACGAGAAGCAGTCCGCTGCCTATCTGGAGCGCGTGTTCGCGGAGGACCTCGGCGGGCACAGGTTGCTGATCAACCGCTCCATGTGGCGGCAGTTCCCGATGATCCGCAACGCGCGCAGCACCATGATCCGCGACGTCGATGGCTCGGCGGACAACGTGGTGCTGCTGGGGGACGCGAAATCCACCGCGCATTTCTCGATCGGCTCTGGCACGAAGCTGGCGATGGAGGATGCGATCGCGCTCGCCGAGGCGTTCCGCGTCCATGGCGATGTGACGGCGAGCCTCGAGGCGTTCGAGCGCGACCGCAGGGGCGAGGTGGAGCGGACGCAGCACGCGGCGGATGTGTCGCTGGTCTGGTTCGAGCAGGTGCGGCGGTTCTGGGACATGGAACCGCTGCGCTTCGCATTCGGGCTGATGACGCGGTCGAAATCCATCACCTACGACAATCTGCGGCTGCGCGCGCCGGATTTCGCGGACGCGATGGACCGAATGATCGCGCAGGAGACGGTCGCGAAAGGGTTCCCGGGTGCGAAGCCGGTGGCGCCGATGTTCCAGCCGATGGCGCTGCGGGACATGGTGGTGGCGAACCGCGTCGTGGTCTCGCCGATGTGCATGTATTCCGCGGTGGATGGCGTACCGGGCGACTGGCACCTGGTGCATTACGGCGCGCGGGGGCTCGGCGGCGCGGGGCTGATGTTCACGGAGATGACCTGCGTCTCCTCGGATGCGCGGATCACGCCGGGGTGCGCCGGGTTGTGGAACGACGCGCAGGAAGCGGCGTGGACGCGCATCGTGGACTTCGTGCATGCACACGGGAACACGAGGATGGCCCTGCAGCTCGGCCATGCCGGGCGCAAGGGTGCGACGAAGCTGATGTGGGACGGCATGGACCGACCGCTGGCGGAGGGCGCTTGGCCGATCGTGGCACCGTCGCCCCTGCCGTACTACCCGGAGAGCCAGGTGCCGCACGAAATGACGCGCGCGGACATGGACCGGGTGCGGGAGCAGTTCGTCGCCGCGGCGAAGCGGGGAGTTCGTTGCGGCTTCGACATGCTTGAGCTGCACGCGGCACACGGGTATCTGCTCGCGAGCTTCATCTCACCGCTGACCAACAAACGAAGCGACGAATACGGCGGCCGGCTCGCCAACCGGCTGCGCTTCCCGCTCGAGGTGTTCGCCGCCTTGCGCGCGGCGTGGCCGAAAGAGAAGCCGATGTCGGTGCGCATTTCCGCGACCGACTGGCAGGAGGGCGGCATCACGGAGGCGGAGTCCGTCGAGGTGGCACGCGCATTCGCGGCGGCCGGATGCGACCTCGTGGATGTCTCGACGGGGCAGACAACGCCGGCCGCCACCCCGGTCTACGGCCGGATGTTCCAGGTGCCGTTCGCGGACGCGATCCGCAACGAGACCGGTATCGCGACGATGTGCGTCGGCAGCATCACGACGGCGGACCAGGTGAACACGATTCTCGCGGCGGGGCGCGCCGACCTCGTCGCGCTGGGACGGCCGCACCTGACCGACCCCAACTTCACGCTGCGGGCCGCCGCGTCCTATGGCGTGGAGATGGACGCCCGCGCGCCGCAATACGAGCCGGGAACGGCGCAGCTATACCGCCTCGCCGAACAGGCACAGGCGGAACTGATCGAGCTGCGCAAGAAGGCCAAGCCCAAGTCGCATGGGCCGCAGTTGCTGAAGGCGGCGGAATAGACGAGGCCTGAGGCCTCAGGGCCGCAGCACCAATTGCGCTCCGGCGATGGCAAGGAGCGCCATCGCAAGAACGCACGCGGTGTAGACCCGGTTCCAGCGCATGGTCACGGTCCAGGGGTCCGTTTCCGTCCAGCGCGCCGTGGTGAGGGCACTGGCGGACATCGCCGACATGCCCACGCCCACGCCCCAGCCAAGCATGCAGGCGAAGGCCAGCGTGTCCGGCGCCACGCCGAGCGTCACTGGGTTGGGGACGGCAGCACCGAGGATGGCGACGACGACGATCGGATTGAGGCCAACGAGCCCGGTCGCAACCAGCAGCACGGGCACGGCGAGCGGGATCGCGATAGGCGGTAGCAGGCCGAGCGCCGCGGCGATCCCGCCATGCGGCAGCACGGCGCCGAGGGCGACGCCCATGAAGCCGCCGGCACCGAGCACCGTCGCCTCGCCGCGGAAGGAGGGGATGCGGCGGGCGAAGCCGGCAAACCGCGCGGGCAGGCTCTGGCGCTGCACCACGAGCCAGGCGAGCCCGACCATGGGGACAGTGGCCGTCACGCCGACCGAGAGGGACACGCCAAAGGCGCGGCCGACCAGGTCCGCGAGGCCCCAGACAATGCCGACAAGCGCGACGACGCCGAGATGCTGCAGCCAGCCGCCGCGGTCCGCCGGCGCCGGCGGCTCCGCGCCGTGCCCGCGGTCGAGCCACCATCCGATGGCGAGCATCACGAGGGCGAGAAGGAACGCGGCTGGAATGAGCCGGCCCATGTGCGCGGCGGGGACGGCGGTGGAGACAACGACAGTCATGATGTTGAGCGGGCTCCAGCAATTCATCGTCGCGAACCCGCGGAAGACGGCCATCATCATGCGGCGGCGGCGCAACGGATCGGCAACCCCGGCCAGCATGGTCCCGAAGAGCTCGATTGCGCCGTAGGAGAGGATGATACCGAAGAGGTGGCCGCCGATGGTCAGCGCCGCATAGCGCCGGCCAGGCGGCTGGGCCACCAAGTGGCGGCCGGAGGCGCGGACCATGGGGCTCGACTCGGCGGCGTTGCGCAGCGCGCCGAGGGCATAGAAAAACGCGGCATAGGCGGCGCCGCGGCGCCACGCGGCGAGGAACAGCGCCACGGGATGCGCGGCGAAGCCGACGGCGAGCAGGCCCGCGGCCGACATGCCAAGGAAGAGCACGCGGATGGAACCGCGCTGGCGCGGCAGCTCCCACACCAGGAAAGCAAGGACGGCCAGGCCCGCGGCCTGCCCGGCGAGGGGCACGCGGCCGAGCGCATCGAGGAGCGCGAGCGCCCAGGCGAGCGTGTAGAGCAGCGACGGCACCGTAACAGGCTAGTCACGCGCGGCCGGCCTGGACAGGGCCTGCATGAACTGCGCCGGACCCTGGACAGCGTCCGCCGCCGGGGCCAGATGACGCGGGCAAACCCGGAGAGAGCGATGCTGTTCGATTTCGAGAAACTGCCGCCGCAGCAGCGTTACAAGCTGCTGGTCTCGACCGTGGTGCCGCGGCCCATCGCCTGGGTGGTGTCGCTGGACGCCTCGGGGCGGCCGAACGCGGCACCCTTCTCCTTCTTCAACGTGTTCGGCGAGGACCCGCCGACGGTCATCATCGGCATCGGCGGCCGCAAGCCGGGGGACGCCAAGGACACCGGCAACAACATCCGCGAGACCGGGGAGTTCGTCGTCAACCTGGTTTCCTACGCCAACGCGCGGCAGATGGTGGAGACGGCGATCGAGTTCAACCACAGCGTCAACGAGCTCGCGGAGGCCGAACTGACCACCGTGCCGAGCACGAAGGTGAAGCCGCCGCGCATCGCGGAGAGTCCGGTCGCGATGGAGTGCGAGCGGATGATGACGATCGAGCTCGGGCTCGAGCGGGCGCTGATCGTGGGCAAGGTGCTGGCGATGCACGTGCGCGACGATTGTGTGCTCGATGCCGAGCGAAACTACATAGATACCGCGAAGCTCGACCTGATCGGGCGCATGCATGGCGGCGGGTGGTATGCGCGGCTTTCCGACCGTTTCGAGATACCGCGCATCCCGGTGCAGGACTGGAAGCGGAAGACGGCGGCGGAATAAGGCGCGGCGCCGCGGATGAGCCTACCGCTGGTCCGCGCGCTGCGGGAGCGGCCGATCGCGCTGCTCTGGGCGGGGCTCGCGACCTCGGCGATCGGCGACCAGCTGTTCGCTGTGGTTCTGGGCTGGGTCGGCACCGGGCTGTTCGGCGGCGACGCCGGCTATCTCGGCGCGTTGCAGGGCGTGGTGGTGCTCACCGTCGCGCTCCTGGCGGGTCCGTTCGCGGACCGGGTGGCGCCGCGCGGGGCGATGATCACGGCGGACGTGACGCGGGCAGCGATGCTGGTCGTCGTCGTCCTGCTCTGGCTGCACGCCGGTGCGCCGAGCGGTACGATGCTGATTGCGGCGGTGGTGGTGCTGGGGGTGGCCTATGCGTTCTTCCGCCCGGCGCTGCAGGCCTCCCTGCCCTCGCTTGCCTCCAGTCCCGCCTCGCTGCCGGCGGTGAACGCACTGCTCGACACCACGGAGCGGATCGCGCGGTTGCTGGGGCCCGGGATCATCGGGCTGCTCGCGGCGGCGATTCCGCTGGTGCATTTCGTAACGCTCGACGCGGTGAGTTTCCTTGCTTCCGCCGCCGCGGTGGTAGGGACGATGCGCTATCGCAACGTACCGCACGTGCTGCCGCCGCGTGGACGGCTCGTCACGGAGCTGGGGCGCGGGTTCCGTGCCATGCTGCGCATCCCAGTGTTCCGCAAGCTGCTGTTCACCGCGGGGCTGATCAACGGGGTCTGGTATGGTGTTTATTTCGTCGCCATCCCGCTGCTGCTGCGCCAGGACGGAGCGCCGCTTTCCGCCTACGCCACGGTGATCTCGGCCTACGGCGCGGCCAATCTCGCGGGGACGCTGGTGATCGGCTCGCGCCCGCTGTCGCGGCGGCCGGCGGCGATGATCTTCGGCGGCAACCTCGTGCTCGGCGGCTTCATGGCGCTGATCGGCTTCGCGGGGATGCTGCCGGTTTCCTGGCACGCCTGGCTGATCCCGCTGCTGGCGGCGTGTTCGTCGATCGGCGGGCCGATGCAGGATATCACCTTCGCAACCATGCGTCAGATCGTGCTGGAGCGGCACGAGCTGGCGGCGGCGGTGCGTGCCTACATGGTGGTGAACAATCTCGGCCTGCTGGTCACGCTGCTGCTCGCGCCATGGGCGTTCTCGGCGATGGGCGTGGCCTGGACCATTGCGACCGGGAGCCTGGTGCTGGCCGCGGTGGCGGCCGCGATGCTGTGGCGATCGCGGCCGCTGATGGTGACCTATCCCGCGTGACGCTCACACGCCGCGAAGGAACTTGCTCCGGGCGGTGGCGGCGTTGAGGAACAGCCCCTGGTCGGCCGCGGCAAGAATGAAGCGGCAGCCGGCGCGGATGTATTCCGGCGCCATCACGTCGTCGTAGATGCCTCCGAGGCCGAGCGCCTTGCCATGCTGCTCGCACGCCTTGGCAAGCGTCGCATAGGCCTCGCGGATGCGCGGGTGGGCGAACTGGCCGGGAATGCCCATGCCGATGCTGAGATCGGATGAGCCGACGAGCAGCGCGTCGATGCCCGGGACGGCCGCGATCGCCTCCGCGTTGGCGACGGCCTCGGGCGTCTCGATCATGACGGCGACAAGGAGCTCGTTGTCCGCCTCCTCCATCGCCTCGCCCATTGGCGGCGGACGCAGGTTCCAGGTGGCGCTGCCGCCGCCCCAGGACCGGTTGCCCCGCGGGGCGAAGCGCAGCGCGTTCACGACGGCGCGGGCGCGCTCGGCGGTGTCCACGTGCGGGACCACGATACCCTGGGCGCCGTTGTCGAGCGCGCGTGTCGCCTCGTCGAGCGCCCCCTCGCAGACGCGCACGATCGGCGTGATGCCGTGCGGGAGCGAGGCAAGGCAGATCTGCGCGGCGTCGTCCTCGGTGAGCGAGCCATGCTCGCGGTCGATGAACAGCCAGTCGTAGCCGGCGGCCCTGGCGAGTATGGGAACCATGGCGCCGCGCAACAGCGAGACGCCGAGTCCCAGAACACGCTCTCCGGCGAGGAGCTTTCGTTTTGTGTTGTTGACGTTAATCATAGACGCTCTCCGGGGATCAGTCTTGTGACGTTGGCCAAGGTATCGGCCTCGGCGGCTGGTTTGTCGCGGCGCAGGCGGGCGATGCGGGGGAAGCGCAGCGCCACGCCGGAACGGTGACGGGTGGAACGCTGCGCGCCGTCGAACGCGATTTCAAGGACCAGGGATTTCTCCACCTCGCGCACCGGGCCGAAGCGCGCGACGGTGTTGTGGCGGACCCAGTTGTCGAGGAAGGCAAGCTCGCGGTCGCTGATCCCCGAATAGGCCTTGCCGACGGGCACCAGCGCCTCGCCGTCCCAGACGCCGAAAGTAAAGTCGCTGTAGAAGGATGAACGGCGGCCGTGGCCGCGCTGAGCGTACATCACGACCGCGTCGATGCTGAGCGGCTCGCGCTTCCATTTCCACCACAGCCCGCGCGGGCGACCGGCGATATAGGGCGAGTCCGCGCGCTTGAGCATCAGCCCCTCGCTGCCGGCCTCGCGGGCCCCGGCGCGCATTTCCCTCAACTGGTCGAGAGTGGTGAAGCCGATGATCGGCGAGAGGTCGGCACCACCGGGCGCCACGCGGGCGAACCAGGTCTCGAGGCGGGCACGGCGTGCGGCGAAGGGCAGTGCGCGAAGATCCTCGCCCTCCTC
Organism: Pseudomonadota bacterium; assembly: GCA_021847175.1. Taxonomy (GTDB): domain Bacteria; phylum Pseudomonadota; class Alphaproteobacteria; order Acetobacterales; family Acetobacteraceae; genus JAJXXT01. Next base: position 9,463 of record JAJZUI010000026.1, on the reverse strand, counting down.
GAACAGCATGTCGTAGAGGCGGACATGCGCGGGAAAGCGCTCCACCATCGCCCGCGTCGGCGCCTTGCGGTTGAGCCGCTGCTGCAAATCGGCGAAGGGCAAGACAGCGCCCTCGCGCATGACGAGCAGTTCACCGTCAAGCACCACGCGATGGGCGAGGTTGGCCACGATGTCCGGGAAGGCAGCGGAAATATCCTCGCCGGCGCGTGAAAAGAGGCGCGGTTCCGGCCCGCCCAGAAGCTGGACGCGGATGCCGTCCCATTTCCATTCCGCGACGTAATGCGCCGGGTCGAGCGAGGCGACGTCGGACTCCTCGAGCGGGTTGGCGAGCATCGGCGGACGAAAGAGGGGACGGCCAGCCGCGTCGGGGCGCGGCCCCTTCCCTTCCAGCCAGGCAAAGAGCGGCTCGTAGGGTGGGGCGAGCGCGTGCCAGATCTCCTCGATCTCGGCGTCCGTCACGCGGCCCTGCGACATTCGGGCAAGTGCCAGCTTTGCAAGGCGCGCGGTGGCGCCCACGCGCAGGCCGCCCGTGATGAGCTTGAGCAGCGCGAGGCGAACTGAGGGCGTGCAGGCGTCGAGCCAGAGTTCGACGAGAGCGGGCAACTCGGATTTCGGCGTGTCCCGCAGACCGGCCACGACATCCGAGAGGCTAGGCGCAGTCTCGCCGCCCTCCGTCGGCCACATCAGCGCGACGGTTTCCGCGAGATCACCGACATAGTCGTAGGACATTGCGAAAAGCTCGGGGTCGGTGCGGCGAGAGGCGAGTTCGCGAATGAGGGCGGGCTTGGCGGACGGGAATTCGAGCGAGCCGGCGATGGCGGCGAGCGCCAGGCCGCGATCCGGATCCGGAACGGTTTCGAAATGGCGGCGCAGCAGGGCGAGCTTGGCGTTGCAACCAGGCGAGAAGAGCAGACGTTCCAGCAGGTCGGCGAAGGCGATCATTCTTCCACTTCGCGGCCGACGAGGCGCAGCGCGCGGCCCCTGATGCCGCGCTGGCCCAGCGCGTGGATCAGCGCGTCCTCACGCCCGTGCGTGACCCAGATTTCCGGGGCCGCGACGTCGTCGGCCGTGGACAGAAGCTCCGGCCAGTCGGCGTGGTCGGAGATGACGAGCGGCAGCTCGACGCCGCCCTGCTTCGCGCGCTGACGCACGCGCATCCAGCCGCTGGCGGCGCAGATCACGGGATCGCCGAGGCGCCGCGCCCAGCGGTCGGCGATGGCCGAGGGAGGTGCGAGGACGATCTCGCCGGCGAGGTGGCTTCCGGCGCCGACCGGGCGGAGTTCGCCGAGTTCGATGCCGAGTTCCACATAGAGGTCGCAGAGGGTCTGCAACGCGCCATGCAGGTAGATCGGACGGTCCCATCCCGCCCCTCGCAGCAGCGCGATGAGGCGCTGCGCCTTGCCGAGCGCATAGCAGCCGACGACATGGGTGCGCTCCGGGAAGAGGGCGATGGAGGCGAGCAGGCGCGCGATCTCTGCTGCCGCCGGCGGGTGGCGGAAGACGGGGAGCGCGAAGGTCGCCTCGGTGATGAAGACGTCGCAGGGCACGGGGACGAAGGTTGCGCAGGTTGGGTCGGCGGCGCGTTTGTAATCGCCGGACACCACCGCGCGCGAGCCCGCGTGTTCCAGCACGATCTGCGCCGAGCCAAGCACGTGGCCGGCGGGCTGCAGCGTGATCGCAACCCCGTTGACCACGAGCGTCTCGCCATAGCGGATGGCACGCTCGCTGGCCGGCGCAGCGTTGCGGGCATGCATGACGGCGAGGGTCTCCGCCGTGGCCAGCACCGCGCCGTGGCCGGGGCGGGCGTGGTCGCTGTGGCCATGGGTGACGACCGCCTTCGTGACGGCACCGTGCGGGTCGAGATAGAAGCCGCCGGGCTCGCAATAGAGCCCCGCCGGGCGGGTGGTGAGCCAGGTGGACGGATGCGCCATGGGGGGAATCTGGCGTCGGTGGTGGCGCGACGCCAGAGTGGGAGGATGTTGCCGGAACCTTTCTCGCGCTGGTTTGCCGCCCGGGGCTGGACGCTGCGGGCGCACCAGCGCGCGGTGCTGGAAAGCACGGGCGACGTGCTGCTGCTCGCACCCACCGGGGCGGGCAAGACGCTGGCGGGATTTTTAGCCACTCTCGTGGCCCTCGCGGCGAACCCGCGGCCGCGGCTGCACACGCTCTACGTTTCGCCGCTGAAGGCGCTGGCGGCCGATATCGCCCGCAACCTGATGCGGCCCATCGAGGAGATGGCGCTCCCGATCACGGTGGAGACGCGCACCGGCGACACCACGCAGGAACGCCGCCGCCGCCAGCGCGAGGCGCCGCCGCATTGCCTGCTGACCACGCCGGAAAGCCTGGCTCTGCTGGTCTCGCTGCCGGAATGGACGGAAACGCTCGCGCAGGTCGAGACGGTGGTGATCGACGAGGTGCACGCGCTCGCCGGCACCAAGCGCGGCGACCAGCTGGCGCTGGCGCTGACCCGGGTGGGTGGGCGGCGCATCGGGCTTTCCGCCACCGTCGCCCACCGGGCGCCGATCGCGCGCTATATCGGCCCCAAGGCGCGGATCGTCGAGGCTCCGCCGGGCGCTCCTCCGCACGTTACCATGATGCTGCCGGCAGGACGCCTGCCGTGGTCCGGGCACATGGGGCTCGCGGCGGCGCCGGTAATCATGGAATGCATTCGCGCCGCGAGGCTCACCATCGTCTTCGTCAACACACGCGCACAGGCGGAACTACTGTTCCACGCATTGTGGCGGATCAACGAGGAGACGCTGCCGATCGCGATCCACCACGGCAGCCTGGAACGCGACGCGCGCGAGCGCGTAGAGGCGGCGATGGCGGCGGGCACGCTGCGCGCGGTGGTGGCCACGTCATCGCTCGACCTCGGGATCGATTGGGGCGACGTGGATCAGGTGCTGCAGGTTGGGGCGCCGAAGGGCGTCTCGCGGCTGTTGCAGCGCGTCGGCCGCTCCAACCACCGGATGGACGAGCCGAGCCGCGCGGTGCTGGTGCCGGCCAACCGGTTCGAGGTACTGGAATGCGAGGCGGCGATCGCGGGTGTCGCGGCCAGCGAGCTCGACGGGGATCCGCCGCGGCCGGGCGGGCTCGACGTGCTGGCGCAGCATATACTCGGTTGTGCCTGCGCCACGCCGTTCATGCCCGATGAGCTTTACGCCGAGGTGACGGGGGCCGCGCCCTTCGCGGCGCTCCCGCGCGAGGATTTCGACGCGGTGCTCGGCTTCGTCGAGGACGGCGGCTACGCGCTGCGAGCCTACGAGCGGTACCGAAAACTGTTCCGCGACGCCGAGGGGCGGATGCACGTACGGACCGAGCGGATCGCGCGCCAGCACCGGATGAACATCGGCACCATCGTCGAGGCGCCGCTGCTCAAGGTGCGGCTGCATGGGCGCGGCGCGCCGCTGGGCGAGATCGAGGAATATTTCGCGACCACGCTGGTGCCGGGCGACACGTTCATGTTCGCGGGACGGCTCCTCAGGTTCCTGCGCATCCGCGAAACGACGGTGGAGGTGGCCGAAGGCGGTTCGGGAGAGCCGCGCGTGCCGACCTACGAGGGCGGGCGGATGCCGATGACGACCAACCTCGCCAACCGGGTGCGGGCGATGCTGCACGACCCATCAACCTGGCATGCCTTCCCGGAGCCGGTGCGCGAGTGGCTGGCGGCGCAGAAGCGGCATTCCTCCCTGCCCGGCCCAGACGACCTGCTGGTCGAGACGTTCCCACGCGGCGGGTGGCACTACATGGTGGCGTATTGCTTCGAGGGGCGGCAGGCACACCAGACGCTGGGCATGATCATCACGCGGCGGATGGAGCGGGCTGGGTTCCAGCCGCTCGGCTTCGTCGCGACGGACTACGTGCTCGCGACCTGGTCGGTGCGCCAGCCCATATCGGTCGCAAAACTGTTCGAGAAAGACCTGCTCGGCGACGACCTCGAGGCGTGGATGGCCGAGAGCTCCATGCTGAGGCGGACGTTCCGCAATGTCGCGGTGATCGCCGGCCTGATCGAACGCTACCATCCGGGGGCGGAGAAGAACCGGCGGCAGGTCACCGTCTCCAGCGACCTCGTCTACGACGTGCTGCGCAAGCACCAGCCGGACCACGTGCTCCTGCGCGCGACCTGGGCGGACGCGGCCGCCGGCCTCACGGATATCGGGCGGATCGCGGGGATGCTGGCGCGGGTCGGGCGGCGGGTGCGGCACCGGGCGTTGTCGCGCGTGTCGCCGCTCGCCGTTCCCGTGCTGCTGGAGGTGGGGCGCGAGCAGGTGATGAGCGGCGAGGACGAGGAGGCGCTGCTGGCGGAGGCGGAGGCGCTCGCGGCGGAGGCGGGGCTTTGAACTTGGCCTGAGGCGCGGATTGTGACAGCGTGACATGTCATCGGGTGGTAACAGACAGGGCCTCGGCCTGACGCTAGAACCGCGCCGCTCAAACAGGGAGACATGCATGACCCGGATTACCCGCCGCGCCGCGCTCGCCGCCAGCACCGCCTCGCTCGCGCTGCCCGCCATCGCCAGCGCGCAGACCGCCGCCCTGCTCGCGGCCGCCAAGAAGGACGGCAAGCTGAACGTCATCGCGCTGCCGCCGGACTGGGCCAATTACGGCGAGATCATCAGCTCCTTCGAGAAGAAGTACGGCATCCACGTCAACAGCGCGGCGCCGGACGACAGCTCGGCGCAGGAGCTGCAGGCGATCCGTTCGCTGAAGGGCCAGACGCGCGGGCCGGATACCGTGGACGTGGGCCCGGCCTTCGCCCTCACCGGCGTCAAGGAAGGGTTGTGGCAGCCCTACAAGGTGGCGACCTGGGCCACCATCCCGGCCAACATGAAGGACCCGAACGGCCTCTGGTACGGTGATTATTTCGGTATCATCACGTTGGGCGTGAACCGCTCGGTGGTGAAGAACCCGCCCAAGACGTGGGCCGATCTGCTGAAGCCGGAATACAAGGGCATGGTCGCCCTGAACGGCTCGCCGCTCGGGGCGGCGGCGGCGTTCTCCGCGGTCTATGCCGCGGCGCTGGGCAATGGCGGCTCGCTCGACAACATCGCGCCCGGCATCGACTACTTCGGCAAGCTGGCGAAGGCGGGGAATTTCAACCCAGCCTCGGCGACGCCGGCGTCGCTGCAATCCGGCACGACGCCGATCGTGCTGAACTGGGACTACCTGAACCTCGCGCAGGCGAAGAAATCGGCCGGCAAGGTGCAGATCGACACCGTCGTGCCGGCGGGCTCGCAGCCCCTCGGCGCGTTCTACTGCCAGGCGATCAGCAAATACGCGCCGAACCCCGCCTCGGCGAAGCTGTGGATGGAGTTCCTCTATTCCGATGAGGGCCAGCTCCTGTTCCTCAAGGGCTTCGCGCATCCAGCGCGCTTCGCCGATCTCGCCAAGCGCAACGCGATCCCGCCGGCACTCGCCAAGGCGCTGCCCCCGTCCGCGCCCTACGCCTCGGCCGCTTTCCCGACCGCGGCGCAGCAGGACAAGGCGAAGAACGTGATCTCCGCTGAGTGGTCCAAGATCGTCAAGGCCTGACCTTGATGCATTGGCGGGAACGGGCCGCGGATATCCTCTTCCTCGGCCCGTTCCTGCTTTTCGCCACCGCCTTTCTTGTGTTCCCGACGCTCGGACTGTTCGTGCAGGCGGTGACGACGAAGCATGGGTTCTCGCTGTCGCCGCTGGCGACGATCTGGCACGACAACCACCTCGTCGCATTCCGCAACTCGATCGAGGTCTCGGTGCTGTCGGCGCTGGTCGGCGCGCTGGGCGGGGCAATCGCCGCCTGGCTCGCGCTCGCGCCGGGCCTGCCGCGCTGGGCGCGCGCGCTGGTCTCGACCTTCTCGGCGGTGGCAGCAAATTTCGCGGGCGTGCCGCTGGCCTTCGCCTTCATCTCCACCCTCGGCACGCTCGGCGTGATCACCGGCCTGCTGAAATCGATCGGCATCGACATCTATGCCGCCGGGTTCTCGCTGTTCCACATCGAGGGGCTGGTCATCGTGTACGCGTATTTCCAGATCCCGCTGATGCTGATCGTGATCACGCCGGCGCTGGAAGGGCTGCGGCGGGAGTGGCGGGAGGCAGCGGAGAGCCTCGGCGCTTCCACCTGGCAGTTCTGGCGCCATATCGGGCTGCCGGTGCTGCTGCCCTCGCTGCTCTCCGCAACCATCCTGCTGTTCGGCAATGCGTTCAGCGCCTTCGCCACGCCCTACGCACTGACCGCGGGCAACCTGCCGCTGGTGCCGATCGATATCGCCAACGTGCTGTCTGGCAATGTCTCGGTTTCGCCGGCGCAAGGGGCGGCGCTGGCCTGCGGCATGATCGTGGTGATGGCCGTCGCCATGCTGCTCTACGGGTTGCTGGCGCGACGCGTCGGCAAGTGGCGCGCCCGATGAAGGGTTGGGGGCGATGAAGTGGCTCTGGGTGCCACTCGGCGCGTATTTCGCGCTGCCGCTGGTGGCGACGGCGGTGATGTCGCTGTGGCAGGGCGCGCACGGCTACGGGTTCGAGGCTTATGCGAGGCTGATCCATACGCCGGAGATGTGGCACAGCCTGCTGCTCTCGACCCGCCTCGCCATCGAAACGATCATCGCGGGACTGGTGATCCTGGTGCCGGCGGTGTTCTGGATGAACCTGCGGGTGCCGACGCTGCGCCCGCTGTTCGATTTCGTCTCGGTGCTGCCGCTCGTCGTGCCGGCAATCTCGCTGGTGGCGGGCATCACCGCGATCTACACCGGGCCGGACTGGTTCGTGGGGACGGCGAACTTCCTCGTTGTGCCCTACGTGATCCTCGCCCTGCCCTATACCTACCGCGCGCTCGACGTGGGAATGCGCGCGCTCGACCTGCGCACGCTGACAGAGGCAGCGCAGAGCCTCGGCGCATCGTGGCCCACCATGATCCTGCGCGTGCTGGTGCCCAACCTGGTCACGGCACTGCTCGGCGCCGCGCTGCTTACCATGACCATCGTGATCGGCGAGTTCACCTTCGCCAGCATCCTGCTGTTCAACACCTTCGCCGTTTATATCAACCATATCGGCAGCACGTCCGCGACGCGGGCGGCGGCGCTGTCGCTGCTGGCGTTCCTCATCACCTGGCTCGCGATGCTGGGCGTGGCGCTGGGTGGCAGGAGGGCAGCGCGATGAGCTCGCTGGAAGCGGTTTCGTTGCGCAAGGTTTACGGTGGGCGGACCGTGCTCGCCGACGTCTCGCTGTCGCTTGGCGAGGGCGAGTTCGTCTCGCTGCTCGGCCCTTCGGGCTGCGGCAAGACCACGCTCTTGCGCCTGGTCGCCGGGTTCGAGCGGCCGGACGGCGGGCGCGTGCTGCTCGACGGGCGCGACATCACCGGCGTACCCGCGGCGAAGCGCAACATGGGCATGGTGTTCCAGGCCTATTCGCTGTTCCCCAACATGACCGCCGAGGAGAACGTGGGCTTCGGCCTGCGGGTACGCGGCGAGGCCAACGACGCGCGGCGCAAGCGCGCACGAGAGATGCTGGAGCTCGTGGGTCTCGGCGAGCACACGCACAAATATCCGCACCAGCTCTCGGGCGGGCAGCAGCAGCGCGTGGCGCTGGGCCGCGCGCTCGCCATCCGCCCGGCGCTGCTGCTGCTCGACGAGCCGCTGTCCGCACTCGACGCGCGGGTGCGGGTGCAACTGCGCGACGAGATCCGCCGCATCCAGCGCGAGATCGGCGTCGCTGCGCTGTTCGTGACGCACGACCAGGAGGAGGCGCTGTCGATCTCCGACCGCGTCGCGGTGATGGAGCAGGGCCGCATCGCGCAGCTCGGCGAGCCCGCCGCGATCTATGAGGAGCCGGAGAGCCTGTTCGTCGCGCGCTTCGTGGGCCAGATGGCGGAGTTCGACGCCGAGATCGACGCCGGCGGCGTGCGCATCGCCGGCCACACCCTTCCGGCGGCGCGCGCGGCGGGGCACGCGCCGGGGGAACGGGTGCATTTCTTCCTCCGCCCCGAGCACGTCCGACTGGTCGCCCCTGCCGACGGGCTGCCGGGACTGGTCGAATCCCGCACCTTCAACGGGCCGACGACGACGTTCCGCATCATGCTGGCGGGAGCCGGGACAGTGCTGGCGACGCTGCCGACGTCGGAGGCACGGCATGCGCCCGGCGAGACGGTGGGCATCAGCTGGGACCCATCGGCGCCGCGCATCCTGAAGCTCGGCAAGACGCCCCCGCCACAAGAGGCTTGACCCGCGGGAGAAGCCGCCCGAAACGCGGGGCGTGACGCATCCCGCACCCGACCCCGGCCGGCCATGAGCGCGGCACCGATCCATCTGGCCGGGGAGCGGTTGCTGCTCGACCCTCTGGGCGCGGCGTGGTGGCCTGCGGAACGCGTGCTGGCGGTCGCCGACCTGCACCTCGAGAAGGGCTCCGCGGCGGCGCGCGGCGGGCGCCTGCTGCCACCCTGGGATACGACGGCGACGCTGGAAAGGCTCTCGCTGCTGCTGCGCCGCTACGCGCCGGCTCGGGTGCTGTGCCTGGGCGATTCGTTCCATGACGCCGAAGGCCGCGCGCGGATGGCGGCGACGGACGCGGCGCGGCTCGCGGAGCTGGAGCGGCGGGCGGAGTTCGTCTGGGTGGCGGGCAACCACGATGGCGGATGCGTCGAGGAACTGGCGATCGGGCCCATCGCGTTCCGGCACATCGCCGAGCCGCACTGGAAGGGAGCCGAGGTCTCCGGCCACTACCACCCCAAGGCGCGGGTGCCGGCAGCGGGCACGAGCATTTCCCGCGCCTGCTTCGCGACCGACGGGGCGCGGCTGATGCTGCCGGCGCTCGGCGCGTATGCCGGCGGGCTGGAACTGGGCGATCCGGCGTTCCGACCGCTCTTCCCGCGCGGCGGACGGGCTTTCCTGCTGGGGCGCGAGCGGTTGTTCAGCTTCCGTTTCGGGGGGATGGCAAGGCGGCGTTCGAGCCCAGATCCCGGCCTATGGGACAACGCATCCGAAACGGCGGCCCGCGCCTAGTTCCCTCGAGTGGCACGGGCATGACCGAACCCGTCCTGATCTGGCTGCACCGCGAGCTGCGGCTCGCGGACAATCCGCTGTTCGCGCGCAACGCCGGGCGACCTGTCGTCGTCGCCTACGTGCTGGACGACGAGACGCCGGGGCGGTGGAAGCTGGGCGGCGCGGCGCGGTGGTGGCTGCACCATTCGCTCGAACGCCTGGCCGCCTCGCTGGCGGAAATCGGCGGACGGCTGGTGCTTCGGCGCGGACCGGTCGCGACCGCGATCCCACGGCTCGCTGCCGAGATCGGCGCCAGGGAGGCGCATGCGGGCGAAACCGCGGAGCCATGGCTGCGCCGCGCGCAGGCCGCGGTCGCGGCGACGGCAGGGCTCACGCTCACGCTGCACCGCACGCGGCTGCTGTTTCACCCGGACGAAATCCGCACCGGCGGCGGCACGCCCTATGGCGTGTTCACCCCGTTCTCCCGCGCCTGTCTCGCGCGCGGGCTGCCG
>JAJZUI010000253.1 GCA_021847175.1 Pseudomonadota bacterium | reverse complement strand
CGGTCCTTTTGCCTGAGCGTTTCCGGGGGCCGGTTGCGCCTTCGGCGGCGGCGACGCCGCTCTCTCCCGCGCGGGATGGTCCGAACGGCGCATGTATGACCGATGCGCCCGCGGCGTTCAATGGGTGACGCCGCCTACCCCTTGAGACCGCCCGCCGCGAGGCCGGAAACCACGCGCTCCTGGAACAGCACGATCAGTATCGCCACGGGGATGATGCCGACCACCAATGCCGCCGAGATCTCCGGCCAGGGGAAGGTGAACTGGCCCTGGTAGAGCGTGATCCCCACCGGCAGCGTGCGCATCGAGGGCGAGGCGTTGAACGACAGCGCCAGCAGGAACTCGTCCCACGAGTTGACGAAGGCCAGGATCCCCGCGGTGAACACGCCCGGGGCGGCAAGCGGCAGCACGATGCGCCGCATCGCCCCGAGCCGCGTGCAGCCATCGACCATCGCCGCCTGTTCCAGCTCCGCCGGGATTGTGTCGAAGAACGTCATCAGCACCAGGATGCAGACGGGCAGGCTCAGCACGGAATACGGGAAGATCAGCGCCGGGTAGGAGTTCAGCAGGTCGAGCCCGCGCAGGATCTGGAACAGCGGCACCAGCAGCGTCACCAGCGGAAACGTCGAGACCGCGATGATGAAGCCGAGGATCAGCCCCCGCCCCGGCACCGGCAGCCGCACCAGCGCATAGGCGCCAAGCGCCGCCACGAACAGCGTCAGCGCCGAGGAGCCGATGGCAACGACGAAGCTGTTGAACAGGAACAGCAGCAGCGGCTGCTGGGTGAAGGCGTCCACGTAGTTGTGGAGGCTGAAATGCGCCGGCAGAAACGTCATCGGCACCTGGCGCAGCTCGATCGTGGTCTTGAACGAGGTCGAGAGAATCCAGAGCGCCGGCAGCAGCCCGTTGACCAGCAGGAACACCGCGGCGATGCCCCGCAGCAGGCGCGGCGGCAGCAGCACCGGCAGGATGCGACGCACGGTCATGTCGCGGCCCGCAGCTGGCGCATGTAGAACACGCTGACGACGAGGCTGATCAGTGCCAGCACGATCGCGATCGCCGCGCCCCTGCCGAGTGCCAGGTCATCCACGGTGCTCTGGTAGATGTACATCGCCAGCGTCTGCGTCGAGGAACCGGGCCCGCCCTTGGTCATGGTGTAGGGAATGTCGAAGGTCTGCAGCGCGGTGATGGTGCGGAAGATCAGCGCCACCGCAATCGCCGGGCGCAGCAGCGGCAGGGTCACGCCGCGGAACTGCCGCCAGCGCCCGGCGCCGTCGATCGAGGCCGCCTCGTAGAGTTCGCGCGGGATCGCCTGCAGCCCCGCCAACAGCACCAGCGCCACGAAGGATGAGCTCTTCCAAATGATGGTGAGCGAGACCGCGAAGAACGACCAGAACACGGAGTTGAACCAGATCGGCCCAGCGATGCCGAACAGCCGCAGCACGCCGTTGATCAGCCCGTACTCGCCGTCGAAGAACCAGGCGAAGATCAGCCCGGTGAAGGCGAGCGGCATGGCCCACGGCATCAGCAGCGCCAGTCGCACCGGCCATTTGCGTCGGAACCCGAGGTTGGCGAGCAGCGCCAGGCCCAGCCCCGCCAGCATCCCCCCCGGCACGGTGACGACGGTCAGGATCACCGTCGTCGTCAGCGACTGCACGAAGGTAGGGTCGCTCCACAGGTCGAAATAGTTCCGCAGGCCGACGAAGCGCTCCGGCAGCCCGCTCGACAGGTCGAGATTGGTGAGGCTCAGCCCGAGCAGCCGCAGCACCGGATAGATGACGATGCCGCCCAGGAGCAGCAGCGCCGGCAGCACCAGGGCGATGCCGAGCAGCCGCTCGGCGCGTTCCGCGGGGAGCCGCGTCACCTCACGACAGCACCCGGCGCAGCCGCACGTCCATGTTCTTCGCCGCCGCCGCCGGGCTCGTCGTGCCCGCCATCACCGCGTTGAAGTCGGTGCGGATGATCTCGCTCACCGCGTTGTAGCGCGGCGTGGTCGGGCGCGAGCGGGCGGTGGCGACCACCGGCCCGGCCTCGGCGAACCACGGGTTGACCTTGAGCACCTCGGGGTCCTGGTAGACATCGGCGAACACCGGCAGCAGCGACGCATTCACCGCGAGCAGCTTTGAGACGGCCGGCGAGGACAGGAAGCGCACCAGCCCGATCGCCTCCGGCTTGTGGTGCGAGAAGGCGGACACGCCCCATTGCCAGCCGCCGATGCAGGAGACCGAGGTGCCGCCGGTCACGGCCGGCAGCTTGGCCACGCCCACCTTGCCCGCCACCGCCGAGTTCTTGCCCTGGAACAGCGCCCAGGCATAGGACCAGCAGACGCAGAACAGCACCTTGCCGGCCTGGAACTCCTGGCGCGAATCCTCCGTCGTCGTCTGCGCGATGGTCCGCGGCGAGATGCCCGCGGTGATGAATCCGCGCCAGAGGTCGAGCGCCTGCGTCGCCGCGGCGACATCGAAGCTGTACTTGCCGTTGGTAATCAGCTCGTGCCCCGCGCTCCAGTACGGCAGCAGGAAGGTGCAGACCGCGCCCTCGATCGGCGCGCCCTGGAAACTCAGGCCCTGCAGCTGCGGATTCTTCTCCCCCGCCGTCACCTTCCGCGCCTGGTCGACCAGCTCCGCCCAGGTCGTAGGCGGCTTCAGCCCGTATTTGTCGAGCAGGTCCTTGCGGTAATAGAGGAACATCGCATCCGCGAAGCCGGGCAGCGCCACCAGCTCACCGTTGACCTGGTCGGCGGCGGCATAGGCCGGCAGGTAGGTCGCCATCAGCTTGCCGACATCGCCCACCGCGCTGTTGAGGGGCACCGCCCACTTGGCGGCGGCGAACTGCGCCGGGCGGATGACGTCGAGCAGGAAGAAGTCGAGCGAGGAATCGCGCGCCGAGAGCACGGTGTTGAGGTACTGCGCCTGCGCCTCCGACGTGGTGGGCCCCGCCTCGAGCTTCACCGTCACGTCCTTGTGGCTCGCGGTGTATTCGTCGAACGCCTGGCGCATCACCGAGGGGCGTTCCTGGGTCGAAATGAACACCTTGAGCTCGGTGGTCGCCGCCTCGGCGATGCCGGGCAGCAGCGATGCCGGCAGCGCGGCACCGGCCATGGCGATGAGGGACCGTCGTTGCATGTGTTTTTCCTCCCCTGGCGGACCCTCACGACGCGGATCCCGCGCGGGCAAGAGACTGTCCGCCGCCCCTGCCCCTGTCAAACGACCCCTGTCAAACGACCCGTGTCAAACCACGCCTGCCAAACGAGCCGGCGCGCCGCCGCGCGCTACTGGCTCGCCCACACCACGCGGTGGATCCAGGCAATCTGCTCGAGGTCGAAGCTGTAGTCCGGGTAGTCCGGGTTGAGGCTCTTCAGCTCCAGCCGCCGCGCGGACTGACGGGCGAGCTGCTTCGCCATCACCTCGCCCTCGCGCGTGCGCACCACCACGCGGTCGCCGCGCCGCACCGGGGCCGCGGGCGAGACGATGACGCGGTCGCCGTCGCGGAACACCGGTTCCATGCTGTCGCCAGCGATCTCGAGCGCGTAGGCATGCGGGTCCAGGATCTCGGGCGTCTCCACCTCGTCCCAGGCGCCGCCGACCGGGTAGCCGCCATCGTCGAAGTACCCCTCGCCGCCCGCCTGCGCGAAGCCGATGAGCGGGATGCGGCGCGGCCCGGTGCGCGCCGCCGGCAGCGCACGCGCGCCGGAGACGAGCGAAGCGAACGCGTCGATCCCGGTGCTGGTCGCCTCCAGCACCTTGGCGATGCTCTCCGAGGAGGGCCAGCGCGGCCGCCCGTCCGGCATCACGCGCTTGGAGACGTTGAACGTCGTCGCATCCAGGCCCGCGCGCTTGGCGAGTCCGGACGGCGAGAGACCGTTTTCGGCGGCGAGCGTGTCGATCGCGCGCCAGAGATCGGCATGCTTCATGGCGTGCCCTGTTGCCCCCGGGGTTTGAGCCGCGGCCAGGATGCTAGGAATTCTCGCCAAATGGAAATGAAAAATACGGATGAAATATGAAAAATGTCCTCTAGAGGCATGAAACTCCCATATCCTGCAGGAGTAGGGGTTGCCATACCTAGGGGAAAGGAATCGCCTCCTGGAGAACCGCCCCGGCGCTGCCGCTCAGCCCACCAGGCCGGGTCAGCCGCCGAGGACGCGGGCCATCAGCACGACGATCCCGGAGATCGCCAGCGTCGCATGAACGGCGACCAGCAGCGACGCCCTTCCGCGCCGGCGCCGCGCCGTCGCCAGGATCACCAAGCCGAAGGCCAGCGCGATGCCGAACAGCCAGGCGGCAACCAGGCCGAACCCGGCGACGCCGATCGCCGCGTGGATCGCCGGGTCGCGCAGCGCCGCGATCAGGGCCAGCAATCCCGCCGCGGCGATGCCGCCATGGACCAGCCCGAGCCCCCGCGCATACGGGCGCAGGGCGCGGATGACCGCGGGCGCGGTGTCGCCGACGCGGATGAACCCGAGGGCCAGGAAGCCACCGAGCACGGCGGCCAGGAGCAGGAGCGTGAAGGCGACGTTCAGCATCGGACCGACGTCATAACCCCATTCCCGACCCGCGCCAGCCCCGCTCCCGCGCGTGGCGTTGCGACCGCGCCGCGCAAGCCTTTGACCGGCACCGAGTCTCATTGATAGGATCAATGTCTCCAGAAACGCATCGTGGGTCAGGATTTTATTCCTTGACAGCCCACGGCCTCGGCCGCCAAGCTCCGCCGCACGGACCACGAACGCCGAAGGAGATCGCACGATGCCTGCCGCTGAAACCCCGCACTTCGAAGCCCACAACTTTG
>JAJZUI010000025.1 GCA_021847175.1 Pseudomonadota bacterium | reverse complement strand
CGGATCCATCGTCTCGATCCGCTGTCGCGGCCGTTGCCACGCGAGATCGTTCCAGCCTCGACGCATGCGTTCGGTCTCGCGGAGGTGATCGAGCTTGCGCGGGCTCTCGGGCAACTGCCGGCGCGGCTCAGCGTCTATGCGATCGAGGCGGCGGGGTTCGGCGCTGGTGCGCCGCTCTCGGCCCCGGTCGCGGCGGCGGTGGAGCGTGTGGTGGAGCGGATCGCGGCGGAGCTTGTCGGCGGGTAGCCCGCTGTGCGCGGCGGGGCGGGCGGAAGGCCTGGTTTCGCGGTTTGCGCCGGGACGTTACGCTATGGCCAAAGCGCCGGGTGTCCGCCGGCACAGCGAGGGATGCGTCGATGAAGATTTTCATTTCCGTCGATATCGAGGGCGTGGCCGGCGTGGTGACGCCGGAGGAGGGGCAGCCCGGAAACCCGGAATACGAGCGGGCCAGGAGGCTGATGACCGGCGAGGCCAACGCCGCCATCGCCGGGGCGTTCGAGGGGGGTGCCGCCGAGGTGTTGGTCAATGACAGCCACGGCCCGATGGTGAACCTGCTGCCGGAGGAGCTCGACCCGCGCGCGGAGCTGATCCGCGGCAATATCAAGCCGCTCGGCATGTTCGCGGGGCTGGACGAGGGTTTCGCCGGCGCGATGTGCGTGGGCTATCACGCCGCGGCCGGCGATCATGGCGTGCTGGCGCACACCAACTCGGGCGTGTTCACCGCCATCCGGCTGAACGGCGAAGCCACGTCCGAAGCGAGCATCTATGGCGCGTTCGCCGGGTCCATGGGGGTGCCGGTGATTTTGCTTTCGGGCGATGACGTGATCGTGCGCGCCTGCGAGGGGCTGTTCGTCGGCGCGGAACGGGTGCGGGTGAAGACCGCGCTGACGCAGCGAGCGGCGCGGTCTCTCTCGCCGGGTGCGGCGCGCGAGCGCATCCGGCTCGCGGCGGCCGAGGCGGTGCGGCGTGCGGGGACCGTGCGCCCCTACCGGGTGGCGACGCCGTGCCGGATCGAGTTCGATTTCACCCGGCCGATCATGGCCGATCTCTGCGCGCGCATTCCCGTCGCCGAGAGAACCGCGCCGCGCACGCTGGCGTTTGCGTGCGAGAGCGTGCGGGACGCCATCGGGTGGATGAGTGTGTGCTCCGTGATGACACGCTCGCTCGGCTGATGGCGGCGGCGAGCGTCAGGAGCCGGCCGCGGCGGCGCGGTGGACGATGGCGCGGCGGTTCCAGGTGTAGGCGATGTGCAGGCCGGTTCCGTCCTGGGTGGTGATGAGCGCGGGGTAGGAGAACTCGCCGTCCTCGTCCTCCAGCACCGCTTCCTGGCGCCAGGTCTCGCCGTTGTCGGCGGAGAGGAGGAGCGCGAGCGGCGTGCGGGCCCGCCAGTTGCCGGCGACCGGGTTGCAGGCGAGGACGAGTGTTCCGTCGGCGAGGCGGGCGAGGTCGAGGCCGCTGTTGTTGTTCGGGAGCCGGGTCGGGTAGGCGGCGGACCAGGTGCGGCCGCCATCCGTTGAGTCGCTGCGGTGGACGGTGCCGCGGGTGCTGCGCATCAGGGCGTGGATGGTGCCGGGCGCGCTTTCCCAGAGCGTGGGCTGGATCACGCCGTCCCAGGCGAAGGCGCGGGCGGGGTCGTTCTCCCATAGCGCACCGGCTTCGAGCCCCTGCCACAGGCCGGCGCCGGGCGCGGCGGGGGTTCGGTGCGTGAGCGGAATGGGGGCAAGGGTCCAGGTCTCGCCGCGATCGGTGGAGCGGTCGATGAAGGCGTCCCAGTGGTTCGCGTCCTCGATCGAGCCGGGCGCGAGCCAGGCGCCGTCCCACGCGGCCAGCAGCTTGTTCTTGGCGGGTCCGCGCGGCGTGGCGTCGCCGGCGACGAGGGGGCGCGGGGCGGACCAGCTTGCGCCGGTATCTGTGGAAACGGCGAGGCTTGTGGTCCAGTCGTGCACCGTGGGGCCGGTCTTGTGGAACAGCAGCAGGCGATCGCCATCCACGTGCAGCACCGGATTCCAGTGCGCGACGCCGGGTTCGGCGATGGCGCGGCGCGGGGGCTGCCACGAATCGCCGCCGCGCCTCGCGGTCCAGATCGCGGTGTCGGGGGCCCCCTCCTTCGTGCCGGCGAAGAAGGCGGCGAGGAGGGAGCCGTCCGGCAGCAACACGAGCGATGCCGCGTGGCACTGGCGGAATCCCGCACCGCCCCCGGGCGGGGAGAGGAAGCGGCGCGGGCCGACGGCGAGCGGCACGCGTGGGCTCAGGCGGGGTGGGCGGAGGCGAGCGCGGCAAGGGCGTGGGCGACGTCGTGGCCGGCGGCCTCGCTCGCCTCGGTGAGCGGCGGGCGCATGCGGCGCCAGCCGGCGTTGCCGGTGCGCGCGGCGAGCGCGGACTTCAGCACCGGCAGGAACGGCGCCGGCATCGACGCGAGGGCGGCGCGCAGCGGCGCCTCGGCATGCGGGTCGGTGAACATCGCGCGCACCATGCCGGGAACCAGGTTCGCCATGCCGCAGATGGTGCCGGTGCCGCCCTCGGCGAGCGCGCGGGCGATGTCGGGTTCGTTGCCGACCAGTACCGAGAGTTCCGGCACGGCGGCGCGGAAGGCGAGGAACTGGGTGAAGTCGCCGCTGCTGTCCTTCACGCCTGCGATGACCGAACCGAAACGGCGGCGCAGGGTGGAGGCGACCGCGGGGGCGACGGCCACGCCCGAGGTTTGCGGGATATGGTAGAGGGTGACGCGCAGGCCGGGGTCCGGGAGCCGGTCGAGGATGGCGCTGAAGGCGTCGGCGATGCCCTCGTCGCTGGCGTCGCGGTAGAAATAGGGCGGCAGCATCAGCGCGTGGGTGAGGCCGATGGCGCGAGCGGCGCGGGTGAGGGAAACCGTGTCCGTGATCGCGGGGCAGCCGGTGGCGAGTGCGAGCCGGCCTGGCGCGATGCCGGAGCGCAGCAGCGCCTCGGCGGCGGCGATGCGCTCGGAAGCGGCGAAGGACGTGCCCTCGCCGGTGGTGCCGAACAGCACGATGCCGTCGCAGCCCTCGGCGAGGAGGGCTTTGGCGTGGCGCGCCATCTCCGCGGTGTCGATGGCGCCGTCCGCGCCCAGCGGGGTTGCGAGCGCCACCCAGAGTCCCTCGATCCGATCGGTCACGGTATGATCCTTCACGCGATTTATCCCTTGACGCCGCCGGCCATCAGTCCGGAGACGAACCAGCGCTGCAGCACGGCGTAGAACAGCATCGGCACCACCCCGATCAGGGTGAGGATGGCGAAGAGCTTGCCGGGGTTCGCCATGTAGGGGCCCTCGAAGAACAGCGGCGCGAGCGGCAGCGTCTTCATCGCGTTGCGCGACATGATGACGAGGGCGAGGAAGAATTCGTTCCACGAGAACAGGAATTGCCAGACCGCGACGACCAGCAGCGCCGGGCGGCAGAGCGGGGCCATGATGCGCAGCAGCACGGCGAGGGAGGAGGCGCCGTCGAGCAGCGCCGCTTCCTCCAGTTCCAGCGGCACGCCGTCCATCGCACCTTTCACGATCACGGTGCCGAAGGCGATGCCGAGCGAGGTCTCCGGGCCCACGAGGCCGAGATAGGAGTTGGTGAGGTGGAGCGTGCGCAGCAGCACGGTGATCGGGATCAGCAGCGAGGCGAGCGGCAACAGCAGGGCGCTCATGATCACCAGCAGCACGATGGCGCCGCCGCGGACCTTGAGGCGCGAGAGCGCGTAGGCGAGCGAGGTGACGCAGACGAGGGTGGCGACCACCGTCAGCGCCGCGATCAGGGCGCTGTTGAGGAAGAAGCGCAGGAAACGGGCGTGCGAGAGGACGGCGGCATAGTTGCGCAGCGTCGGGTGGCCGGCGATCAGGACGGGGGCGAAGCTGTCCGCCGCGTTCCTGAGCGAGATGTCGATCATGTAGACGGTGGGCAGCAGGCTGATGGCGCAGGCGCCGGCCAGGACCGCGTAGGCGATGAGCATGCGCGAGGGCGCGCGGGAGCCGGCGTGGGTCATGCCGCGCGCCCCCTGGTTCGGGCGAGTGGAAGGCGGGCGAGCCAGTTGTCGGCGATGGCGTATTCGACGGCGACGAGGACGAGGGCGAGGACGAACAGCACCACGGCGACGGTGGAGGCGAAGCCCATGCGGTTCTCGTCGAAGCCGGTCTGGAAAATGTACGTGGCGAGCGTCTGCGAGGCGTTCGCTGGGCCGCCCTGGGTCATGAGGTAGATCAGCGGGAATTGCTGCAGGGCCTGGATGGTGCCCAGGACGACGAGGGAGACGTGGGTGGATCGCAGCATCGGCCAGATCACGTAGCGCACGCGCGCGAGGCCGACGGCGCCGTCGATGGCTGCGGCGTCGAGGATCTCGGCGTCGAGCTGGGCGATGCCGACGCAGTACATGAGGACGAAGAAGCCGCACCACTGCCAGACATTGACGACGATGACGGCATAGGTGGCGAAGGCGGGCTCGCCGAGGACGGCGGGGAAGCTGTTGGCCAGGCCGAGCGCCTGGAAGAGGCCGTAGAGGAGGCCGTAGTCCGGCGCGTAGATGGTGGTGAAGACCAGCGCGATGACCGAGGGCGTGACGACCATCGGCAGGAACAGCAGCGTGCGGAACCAGGCGCGGCCGCGCGGGATGGCGAGCTCGATGAGCACCGCGAGCGGGAAGCCGATGGCGATCTCGAGCGCGATGCTGACCACCACCCATACAACGGAGTTGCGCACCGCGACCCAGAACACGGGATCCGAGGCGGCCTCGGCGTAGCGTGCGAGCGAGGGCGCCGCGTGCGGGTGGCTGACGCTGGCCCAGAGGTTGGCGAGGATCGGGTAGAGCTCGAACAGCAGGAACAAGCCAAGCGCCGGCAGCACATAGGCCCAGGCCTCGATCTGGCTCGCCCCGATGCGCAGCCGCGTGGGGCGGCTGCGTCGGGCGGGTGGGCTCATGGTGCCGCCGGCGACAAGGCTCATCCTTCGGTCCGGCGTCCGCTCAGTGCGCCTGTTTCTGCGCGACGGCCTGAACGGCCGCCATCGCCGCCGCCGGCGTCTTCTGTCCGGCCGCGATCGCCTGCAGGTTGGCGACGAGAGCCTCGAAGATCACCGGGTTGCCGATGGCGTGCGGGTGGGCAACCTGCAGTTCCTGGATGTACGTGTCATAGAGATTCTGCAGGTGCGGGTTGAGCTTCTCCGTCGGCTTCATGCCGGCGAAGGCGGGCAGGTCGTTGAGCTGGTTGAGCGCCACCTGCTCGCCCACGCCGCTGATCAGTTCCTTCAGCACCGTCTCCGTCGCCTTGGTCTCGGCGGGCGAGGAGGCGGCCGACTTGGTGATGCCCCAGCCGAGGTCGATGCCGCCGAGCGGCGGGCTCGCCTTGCCGTTCGGAGTGACGGCGGGGAAGAAGAACTTGCCATAGCCGGACATGGTCTTGAGCGCCGGGTTGGAGGAGAGGGCGGTCTCCTGCAGCCACCAGGAGCCGAGCGAGATCATGCCGACGCGGCCGGCGGCGAAGAGGTTGGCGCCGGTCGGGTATTGCAGCGCCGAGAGCGCGCCGGGCTGTACCACGCCCTCCTTGAACAGGCGCTCCCACGCGGTGGCGGCGGCGACCATGCCGGGCTGCGTCCAGACCGGCATGCCTTCCTGCGCCTGTCCGAGGCCCTTGAGGTCGGTCTGGGCGGCGATCTGGGAGAACACCCAGGCGTCGAACAGGCCGGTGCCGCCGCCCTGGTAGAACGGGATGTAGCCGGCGGCCTTCAGCTTCTTCGCGTCGGCGACGAGTTCGTCCATGGTCTTGGGCGGCGAGGCGATCTTCGCCTTGGCGAAAGCGTCGCGGTTGTACCAGATGTTCAGCACCTCGGCTTCCTGCGGCAGGACGTAGAAGCCGCTGTCGCCCTTGGGGTTGCCGAGGCGCGCCTGGGTGAGCAGCGCGGGGGCGAAGTTCTTCGCCCAGTCCTTGCCCCACAGCGTCGTTGCAACGCCGGCAAGGTCCATCAGGTGCGGGCGGTATTCCTGGGTGTAGGCGCCGGGCGGCAGGCCGATGATGTCAGGCAGCGTGCCGGAGGCCGCGGCGGCCTTGAGCGCGGTGAAATAGGCGGTGTGCGGCTGGATGGTGGCGCGCACGACGATGTCCGGATGCGCCTTCTCGATCGCCTTGACCATGGCCTCGGTCGTGGATTGCACCGGGCTCCAGGACCACAGCGTCACCACGGTCTTGGCCTGGGCCGCGGCGAACGGCGCGCAGAGGCCGAGCGCCGTGGTCGCGGCGAGCAGCGCCCGCATGACGGGTCGTTTCGGTTTTCTCATGAGATCCTCCCTTGGGATGGTGACGAGACGGCAGGCGGCGGCTCGGGCTCGATCCCGAGTGCCCGGCGACGGGCGCTCGCGAGATGGGCGGCGAGGCCGGCGGCGGCGGCGGTGGCGTCGCGGCGCCGGATGGCCGCGATGATGACCGCGTGTTCGGCGATGGCGGGCGGCAGGGTGGCCGCGGAGAGGGTGACGCGCTCCGGCATCATCATGCGCATGCGGATGGCGTTGACGCGGTGGATGTCGCTGATCAGCCGGTTATCCAGGAAGTCGACGACGACGTCGTGGAATCCCCAGTCCACGCGCTGGGCTTCGGCGAGGACCTGGGCGTCGATCCCGTGGGCGGCGGCCTTGCGCACCGCGTCGAGCTCCGCCGCCTGCGCGACGATCAGGGCGTCGGGAGCGGCGGCGACGAAATGGGCGAGGGCAGCCTGCTCGATGACCTCGCGCAGGCCGAACGCGTCGCGCACCATGGAGGCGTCGAGATGGGCGACCTGCAGGCCGCGCTGGGGGATGGCGTGCAGCAGGCCCTCGGCTTCGAGGCGCGGGATCATTTCGCGGATGGCGCTGAGGCGGAAGCCGGTGAGGGAAGCAAGCTCCTTCTGGGTGACGAACTGGCCGGGGGCGAGTTCGCGTTCCATCAGGCGGCGGGTGAACGCCTCGTAGGCCTGGTGGCGCTGGATCGCCTGGCCGGGCGTGCGGCGGATGCGTGACATCAGCCGCCTGCCATCAGCCGCCGGTAGGCGAGCTGGTCGTCGTGCATGCGCTGGAAGACGGCGTATTTCGCGTCGTAGTGGCGGCGCTGCGCGGGATCCGGGGTGATGGTGCGGCCGGCGCCGCTCATCGCCGCCATCGCGGCCTCGATGCCGGGGAAGACGCCGCCGGCGACGGCGCCGAGGATGGCGGCGCCGAGCAGCACCGCCTCCTCCTCGCGGGCGAGGACGACGCGGCAGCCGGTGGCGTCCGCGTGGGCCTGGAGATAGACCGGGTCGCGCGTGCCGCCGCCGCAGGCGAGGATCGTGTCGATGGCGTAACCCTGTGCGTCGAGGGCCTCGACGATGTGGCGGGTGCCGAGCGCGATGGCCTGGACGGTTGCGAGGTAGAGCAGGGCGAGGTCGTCTGGCCCGGCGGCGAGCGAGAGGCCGGAGATCATGCCGCGCAGCGAGGCGTCGGCGCGCGGCGAGCGGTTGCCGTGGAAGTCCGGCATCACGTGCAGGCCGCTCGTGAGCCGGGCGATGGGCTTTCCGGGGCCGGCCATCGTGGCGAGGCGGTCGGCGAGGAGGGCGAAGACGTGACGGCCCTCGGCGCGCGCGGCGGCGGCGAGGGCGGGGTAGGCGGCGTGGGTTTCGACCACGTGGTCGAGCAGCGCGCCGGTCGCGGACTGGCCGCCCTCGTTGAGCCAGAGGCCGGGGACCATGGCCGAGAAATAGGGACCCCAGACGCCGGGGACGAAGCGCGGCGCGGGCGAGACCGCCATGTGGCAGCTCGACGTGCCGCCGATGAGGGCGAGGCGGCGGTCGAAGTCGGTCGGCTCGCCGAGGGCGGCGCCGATGACGCCGAGGCCCCCGGCATGCGCGTCGATCGCCGAGACTCCGACCGGGATGCCGGGTTCGAGGCCGAGGGTCGCGGCGGCCTCGGCGCTCAGTGTGCCGAGGCGGGTGCCCATCGGCGCGAGTTCCGTGCCGATGCGCGCGAAGCCTTCGTCGGCGAGTTCGCCGAGACCGATGGCGCGGAAAAAATCCGCGTCCCAGCGCTGTTCGTGGCTGAGATAGGTCCATTTGCAGACGGTCGAGCAGAGCGAGCGGGTGAGCGAGCCGGTGGCCTTGAAGGTGAGGAAGTCCGGGAGGTCCAGGAAATAGGCGGCGCGGGCGAAACGATCCGGCAGGTGGGTCTTGAGCCAGAGCAGCTTCGGTGTCTGCATCTCGAGCGAGATGCGCCCGCCGACATAGCGCAGGACGTCGTGGCGGCCGGCGTTGATGCGCTCGGCCTCGGCCTCGGCGCGGTGATCCATCCAGACGATGATGTCCTGGGCCGCGGCACCCGCGGGGTCGACGGAGACGGGGTTGGCGGCGGCGTCGAGGACGACGAGGGAGCAGGTGGCGTCGCAGCCGATGCCGGCGATCGTGGGGTTGCCGGCGGCTTGCGCGGCTTCCCGCACGGCGGCGGCGACGGCGTTCCAGATGTCGCGGCTGGATTGCTGGGCGTAGCCTGGTGCCGGACGCCAGAGCGCGATCTCGCGGCTGGCGTGGCCGAGGAGCCTGCCCTCGCGCGTGAAGATTCCGGCGCGCGCGCTGCCGGTGCCGACATCGATGCCGAGCAGTGCTTCCAAGTCAGGCGGCTTTCGCGGCCGGCGTGTCGCCGCAGAGCGAGACCGTCATGCCGAGTTCCGCGGCCAGGGCCGCCTTGGCCCAGAGGGCACGGTCGGCCGCGGCGGCGGAGCGGGCGTAGGCGACCTGGATGTGGTTGGCCTTGTGGCGCGCCATCATCTGGTCGCGCGAGACGCCGTGCAGGACGGCGTGCATGATCGGCCATTGCGCGGTGGTGGCTGCCCAGCGCCGCTCCGTCTCGGCGCGCGGGAGCGAAACGACGCTGGCGCGGCCGAGGTCCATGTGCAGCCTTCCGCCGGCGACGAAGACGCGCGACCAGACGATCTCGCCCGGTCTGGCGATGCCCCGCACGGTGCCGCCACCGAGGCGGAAATACATCGGCGGCTGGCGCAGGCTCTCGGTGCCGCGCCAGCCGTCGAGGTGGTGCGCGGGGGGCGCGGCGCCGGAGATCTCGAGCACCCAGACATAGTCCGCGGTGGTGCCGGAGCGGTCGGCGTCGGCCCAGCGAATGTCGTGCAGCGTGGTCTCGACCGGCTCGCCGAGGGCGCGGTGGACGCGGTTGGTGAGCAGCGCGTCGAGGCCGGCGCATTCGTCGACCTCGTTGAAATGCGGGATGGCTTCGCCGGGGCGGATCTCGCTGCCGTCCGGGCGGCGGGCGGGAGGGCGGTCGTCGTTGTTGAGCAGGCCCTCGGCGAGGTCGGAGGCGGGGAGGAGGTCCTTGAGGCCCTGCTGGTACTGGATGCCGATGGTTTCGCAGCCGAAAGTATCGGCGATGCGGGCGGCGGCGATGTAGGTGCGGCACTGGTCCAGCACCTGCGCCTCGGTGAGTTCCGTGGCCGGGTCGGTGCCGAGGTGGAATGTCATGCCCTTGGCGCGGAGCCAGTCATAGGCGGCGCGGGCCTCCGCCTCCGTCACGTCGCGCGCGGCGGCGTAGAGGGCGGATTGCGAGAGGCGTTCCTTGTAGATGCCGAGCGGGAAGAGCAGTTCGTCGGGGATGATGGCGTTGTACATGCCCATGCAGCCCTCGTCGAAGACGCCCATGATCGCCTGGCGGCGGCGCAGGTCCGCGGCGATGGCGGTGGCGAGGCGGGCGAGGTCGGAGGGCGTGTCGAGCGCGGCGAAGGGGCGGACGTGGGACGTGTCGTGGGTGACGCGGCCGGTGTTCAGCCACTCCGCGAGTTTTTCCTGGAACCAGGCGTCGGAGAAATCCTCGCTCCAGAGCGTGGCGTAGGGGACGCCGGCCTTGGTGAGCGAGCCATTGAGGTTGAGCATGCCGACGAGGCCGGGCCACTGGCCCGACCAGTTGGCGACGGTAAGGATGGGGCCGCGATGGGCGATGAGGCCGGCGAGGACGTGGTGGGAGTACTGCCAGACCGCCTCCGCGACGATGAGAGGGGCCGAGCGGTCGATGGCGGCGAAGACCTCCATGCCCTGGCGCTGGGAGGCGATGAAGCCGTGGCCGCCGGCGGGATCGACGGGGTGGGCGCGTTCGACGCGCGTGCCGAGGCGGGCGAGGGCGGCGCCGAGCTTTGCTTCCATCTCGGCCTGGGCGGGCCAGCACAGCCGGTTGGCGCTTTCGCGCAGGTCGCCACTGGCGACGAGCAGGATCTTTTCGGGTGCGGCCATGGCGTTTCTCCCCCCAAAGGAGCGTCGGGCGGGAGAGTATCGTCGCACACTGACATGTCAATGTGCGGTTATGATTCCGGCTGGGGGCGCTACGGCGCGTGGCGGGCGTAGTGGAGGACGAAGCGGGCGCCGATCTCGGTAAGTTGCTCGACAAGCGCGGCGCCGGTTTTCTCCGAGCACAGGCGCGGGTCGCCGCGGACGGCGTTGGGAGCGACGGCGTCGTATTCGACGGGGACGGCGACGTTGACGCCTTCGAAGCGCGCCTGGCCGAAGGTTGCGGCCTGCATGCCCATGATGTCGCGGAACGGCGACGGCTCCGGGACGAGGTCCGGGCGCATCAGGCGCGGGAAGAGGTGCATGGCCACACTCGTGAGCGGGTCGGCGCCGTGGCCCGCGGCCTTGGCCGCCGTCTCGGCGCCGAGGATGCCTGGCAGCAGCGCGTAGCCCATCTGCCAGAGATAGAGGCTCGGGATCAGCGCGCCGTGCTCGCGCAGCACCGCCTGTGTGGTGTCGTGGATCGCCTGCACGTTGCCGCCATGGCCGTTGATGACGATGAGGCGGGTGAGCTTGTGGCGCACCAGGGAGGCGAGCATGTCGGTGAGGACGGCGCGCAGGGTCGCCTGCTGCAGCGCGATGCCGCCCGGCATGGGGCCGAAATAGTCTGCGCCGCCGAAGGGCAGGACGGGGGCGACAAAGGTGTCCACGCCGCGCGCCGAGGCACGGCGGGCGATCCGCCCGGCGATGGCATCGGCCGAGAGGTAGTCGCCCATCGGGGCGTGCGGGCCCTGGTCCTCGTGGCTGCCCATCGGTAGCAGGATGACGGGGCGGCGGGCGTAAAGCTCGCGGGCCTCGCCGGCGGTGAGTTCCGCCATGCGGATCTTGGGTTCGGTGGTGGCGCTCATGGGATGTTCGGTCCTTGCCCCATTGGTCGCTGATGGACGCGAGCGTATCCGCCGCCTATCGTCGGCTCAAGCCGCGCGAGGCGTCGAGCGCGGAAACGCTGGCGTAACGAGGTTGCCTGCTCATGAACCGTCGCTGATGGACTGAAGCTGATGGAACGGTTGTCGCTGGTCGGGGCGTATCGCGAGCTGATCGCGCGCGGGATGTCGCAGGGGACGTCCGGCAACGTCAGCGTGCGGCAGCGCGACGCGATGCTGATCACGCCCTCGGGGTTGCCGGCCGCGAGGATGCGGGCCGCGGACATCGTGGAGATGGATCTCGCGGGCGAGGGCGAATGGCACGGGCGGGCGAAGCCATCGAGCGAGTGGCGGATGCATCGCGACATCTATCTCGCGCGGCCGGAGGTGGGCGCGGTGGTGCACGCGCATCCGCCCTATGCGACGGCGCTCGCGATGACGCGGCGGCCGATCCCGGCGGCGCACTACATGGTGGCGGCGTTCGGCGGTGCCGAAGTGCCCTGCGCGCCCTATGCGATGTTCGGGACGGCGGCGCTTTCCAGGGTGGCGGTGGAGGCGCTGGCGGGGCGGACGGCGTGCCTGCTGGCGAACCACGGCTGCCTCGCGCTGGGCCGCGACCTCGCGGAGGCGATGGCCTGCGCGGTCGAGCTCGAGACGCTGGCACAGCACTATTTGCTGAGCTTGGCGGTGGGGCCGGTGCTGCTGTCGAAGCGCGAGATTTCGGACGCGCTGGCGGGGTTCGCGGCTTATCGCGGGGGCGCGAAGCCGGCGAAGGCGAAGCGCGCCCGCCGGGCGTAGAGGCGGCTGCGGGTGCGCGCTGTACGATCCTGATTTTTTAGCTTTTCTGCGGCTTCGTGCGCAGGTGGGCTTCCACCATGGTGCGCAGTTCCTCGGCCATGGCCTGGGTGCGCGGATCGATGGATTCCGCGGCGTCGAGCACCACGTCGACGATGCCGAGCAGGGTGGCAAACACCGCGCGTTCCGCGCCGCGCCCGACCGCCTGAGCGGCGGTGGCGAGGGTTCCCGCGTGCTCTTCCTTGCCCTGGGCGCGCAGGCGCTGGGCGAGGGCCTCGGCCTGCTTCTCGATGTCCTTGTCCACGGTGAAATCCTGCCCTTCGCTCGGTTGCCTGCCTTGATCCCGGTCAAGGCGGGGCTTGTGTTGGAGGGGCAGGCTCGCGCGGTCAAGGGCGGGGTGCCATGCCGCTTGTGGATGACCGGCCGGTCGGTCATTATCCGGCCATGAGCGGGGTTCTATGAGCGCGATGTCATGAGTGACGGGAGGCGCGAGCGGCGCAAGGCGGCGCGGCCGGGCGAGATCGCCGCCGCGGGCTTGGCGCTGTTCACCGAGAAGGGGTTCGCCGCGACGCGGATGCAGGACGTGGCGGCGCGGGCGGGGATCGCGAAGGGCACGCTCTACCTCTACTTCCCGACCAAGGAGGAACTGTTCTTCGCCGTGGTGCGCGAGGCGCTGTTGCCGCGCATCGCCGCGGTCGAGGCGTGGGTGGCGGCGCAGCGCGGGCCGGCGCCCGAGGTCCTGCGGGGGCTGCTCGCGCAGGCGGGCGCGATGGGGCGCGGGGGGGTGGCGGCGATTCCCCGCCTGGTGCTCTCCGAGGCCGGGCGCAACAAGGCGATCGCGCGGTTCTACGCCGAGGAAGTGGTCGCGCGGGGGATGCGCGTGGTGGCGACGATCCTGGCGCGGGGGGTGGCGCGCGGCGAGTTCCGCGCCATCGATCCGATGGCGATGGCGCCGGTGGTGTTCGCACCGGTGCTGCTGGCGATGCAGTGGCGCGACACGATCGGGCGGCATGCCAAGGGGCCGCTCGATCCCGCCGCGATGCTCGCGGCGCACACGGAAAACCTGCTGCGGGGGCTCACGCCATGAAGCGGGTGCGGCGGCTGCTGCCATTGCTGCTGGCGATCGCGATCGCGGCGGGGCTCTATGCCTGGCAGAGCCGGCAGCGGCCGCCGAGCTATTGGCAGGGCTACGCCGAGGGCGACGACGTGTTCGTGGGGCCGACGCTCGCGGGGCAACTTGTCCACGTGGACGTGGCGCGCGGGCAGATGGTGAAGGCGGGTGCGCCGCTGTTCGAGCAGGACACGACGGGCGACGAGGCCGCTGTGCGCCAGGCGCGGGCGAACCTCGCGCAGGCGGAGGCGACGCTGCGCAACCTCGAGGCGCCGGGTGGGCGGCCGGAGCAGATCGCGCAGGCCGAGGCGGACCTCGCGGACAAGACCGCGGTGCGCCAGCGCATCGCGCTGGATCTCGCGCGCAACGAGCGGCTGCTGCCGGGCAATGCGGTGTCGCGGCAGACGGTGGATACGGAGCGGCAGCAGCTTGCCTCCGCGATCGCGCAGGAGGCGGGGTCGGCTGCCAGTCTTGCGCTGTTGCAACGACCCTCGGGGCGGCCGGAGCAGATCGCGGCGCAGCGCGAGGCGGTGGCGGCGGCCAGGGCGGCGCTGGCGCAGGCCGAGTGGCAGTTGTCGCAGCGCAAGGTGACGGCGCCGGCTTCGGGCGTGGTGGTGGATGTGGTGGCGCGGGCGGGGGAGGCGCTGACGGCGGGGGCAACCGTGGTGGACCTGTTGCCGACGCGCAACCTGCGGGTGCTGTTCTTCGTGCCGGAAGCAGAACTTTCCTCGTTGCGCTATGGCGAGGGCGTGGCGATTTCCTGCGACGGCTGCGGCAAGGGGTTCACCGCGCGCATCTCCTATATCGCGCCGAAGCCGGAGTACACGCCGCCGGTGATCTACAGCCAGAGTTCGCGCGGCAACCTGGTGTACCGGATCGAGGCGACGCCGCCGCCCTCCGACCTGCTGCTGCTGCACCCGGGCCAGCCGCTCGACGTGCGCCCGCAGCCCGCCGGCGCGGCGGCGCGGCCATGAGCGCCTATGCGATCGACGTCGAGGGGCTCTCGAAGCGCTTCGGCTCGCGGCAGGTGATCTCGAACCTGTCGCTGCGCGTGGGCGAGGGCGAGGTCTGCGGGTTCCTCGGCGGCAACGGCAGCGGCAAGACGACGACGATGCGCCTGCTGTGCGGGCTGCTGGTGCCGGACACGGGGCATGGGACGTGCCTCGGGATCGACATCCTGACCGGCGCGGACGAGATCCGCCGGCAGGTCGGCTACATGACGCAACGGTTCAGCCTCTACGGCGACCTGACCGTGGGCGAGAACCTGGAGTTCGTGGCGCGGCTGCATGGCGTGGCTGACCGGAAGCAGGCGGTCCACGCGGCCGTGGAGCGCGCGGGGCTCGGGGGTTACTGGTCGCAGCTCGCGGACCAGCTTTCCGGTGGCTGGAAGCAGCGCCTGGCGCTGGCGGCCGCGGTGCTGCACCGCCCGCGCCTGCTGCTGCTCGACGAGCCGACCGCGGGCGTGGACGCCAAGGCGCGGCGCGAGTTCTGGGACCTGATCCATGAGTTCGCCGGCGAGGGCATGACGGTCCTGGTCTCGACCCACTACATGGACGAGGCGGAACGTTGCGCGCGCGTGATCTATCTCGCCAACGGGCATCTGGTGGTGCAGGGCACGGCCGAGGAGGTGGTCGCCGAGGCGCATATCGTGGTGATCGAGGCGGTGGGCAGCGCGGTGGAGGTGGCGGCGCCGAAGCTGCGCCGGCAGCCGGGCGTGGAGACCGCGACGGTGTTCGGGCGCGCGCTGCGCGTGACCGGCACCGATGCCGCTGCGTTGCAGGGCGCGATCGCTGCCGCGAGGCTGGAAGGGTTCGAGTGGCGCGAGGTGCCGCCGCGGCTCGATGACGTGTTCATCCACATGCTGAACAACCCGCCGGAGGGGATGTCATACGGGGAGCGCGCATGAACGGGTTCTCGTTCCGGCGATTCCTCGCGATGCTGGGCAAGGAGACGACGCAGCTGCGCCGCGACCGCGGCACTGTGGCGCTGACGCTGGTGCTGCCGATGATCCAGCTTTTTCTGTTCGGTTACGCTATCAACACAAATCCCCGGCACCTGCCGACGGCGCTCGTCTCCGCCTCGCACTCGCGCTACGAGCGCGATATCGTGACGGCGCTGGAGAACACGAAGTATTTCGCCATCCACGTCTACCCGACCGAGAAGGCGGCGGAAGAGGCGCTGCGGCGCTGGGACGTGATGTTCATCATCGACATCCCGCCGCATTTCCAGCGCGACGTGCTGCATGGGGATTCGCCCTCGATCCTGGTCGATGCGGACGGATCCGACCCCACCGCGATCGGGAATGCGACGGCGGCGGTGAACGCGCTCGGGGCCAACGTGCTGGGCCGCGACCTGCCGCCCGATCCGCGCTTCAGGCCGGCGTTGGTGCCGTACCAGACGATTTTGCACGCGCGCTACAACCCCGAGCAGATCACCGCGCTCAACATCGTGCCGGCGCTGATCGCGGTCGTGCTGACGTTCTCGACACTGGTCTCGACAGCCATGGCGATCACGCGCGAGCGCGAAATGGGGACGATGGAGAACCTGCTGGTGCTGCCGATCCAGCCCGCCGAGGTGCTGCTGGGGAAGATCCTGCCCTATGTCGGGCTCGGGTATCTGCAGATCTCGCTGGTGCTGGCGATCGCGGTGGCGGTGTTCGGCGTGCCGGTGGCCGGGTCGCTGCCGCTGCTGCTGGGCGCGATTGGGCTGTTTATCGCGTGCAACCTGGCGCTGGGGTTCGTGATCTCCTCCGTTGCGAGAACGCAGCGACAGGCGATGCAAATGGCGCAGTTCGTGTTCTTGCCGTCGATGCTGCTCTCCGGGTTCCTGTTTCCGTTCCGCGGCATGCCTGTCTGGGCGCAGGTGATCGGCAACGTGCTGCCGATCACGCATGCGCTGCGGATCGCGCGCGGGGTGCTGCTGAAGGGGAATGGCTGGCCGGAGATCGCGCCGGATGTGTGGCCGATGGCGGGCTTCGCGCTGGCGATCGGGGTGGTGGCGGTGCTGACCTACCGGCGGACACTGGATTGAGGCGGGGCTGACCGTCCGCTATACCGTACCTGGGCGATCCTGTATTTCGGCAAGGTTTTGAGGGGCGGCGGGCGCATCCGCCGCGGGACAGGGGGCATGGGCAGCGACGGGGCATGGGCAGCGTGAGACGGGTTCCGCATTGCAGCCATTGGGGCGCGTACACGATCCTGGTCGACGACGGGCGGATCGTGGGCGTCGAGCCGTTCGCGGATGATCCGTCGCCCTCGCCGATCATCCATTCCATCGGCGAGTGGGCGAACCCGGCGCGGCGCGTGCTGCGCCCGATGGTGCGCGAGGGATGGCTTGCGAAGCGCGAGAACAGCGACCGGCGCGGGCGGGGGCGCGAGCGCTTCGTGCCCGTCTCCTGGGAGGAGGCGACGGCGCTGGTGGCGGGCGAGATCGGGCGCGTCGCGGCGAGCTTCGGCAATGCCTCGATCTTCGCCGGCTCCTATGGGTGGACCAACAGCGGGCGGTTCCACCACGCGCAATCGCTGCTGCGGCGCATGCTGAACCTCGCGGGCGGCTATACCGGGCATGTGGACACGTATTCCACCGCGGCGGGGCCGGTGATCCTGCGCCACGCATTGGGCAGCGACGTGGCATGCAACGGCCGCTCCTCCACGCTCGATACGATTGGGGAACATACCGATACGCTGGTGGTGTTCGGCGCCATCGCGCCGCGCACCGCGCAGATCGAGTCCGGCGGCATCGCGCGCCACGAGGTGGAAGGCGAGCTGCGGCGGATCGCGGCACGCGGCACGCGGATCGTCCTCGTTTCGCCGGTGCGCGACGACCTGCCCCGGTGGATGGGGGCCGAATGGTGGCCGATCCGGCCCAACACCGACACCGCGCTGATGCTGGGGCTCGCCGGCGAGATCGTCGCGGCGGGGCGGCACGACCGGGACTTCCTGGATCGTTGCACCAGCGGCGCGGACGTCTTCCTGCGCTATCTCGACGGCAGCGCGGACGGGGTTCGCAAGGACGCGGCCTGGGCGGCCGGGATCACCGGGCTCGATGCGGCGGCGATCGCGGCACTTGCGCGGCGGCTCGTCGAGACGCGGAGCATGGTGACGGTAAGCTGGAGCCTGCAGCGCGCGCATCATGGCGAGCAACCGTTCTGGGCGGCGCTGGGTCTTGCCGCGGTGACCGGGCAGATCGGGCTGCCGGGCGGCGGCGTGGGCTATGGCTACGCGTCGCTGGGTGGCGTGGGGACGGCGATCAACCTCGCGCTGCCACCGGCGATGTCGCAGCTGCGCAAGCCGATCGACAGCTTCATTCCGGTGGCGCGCATCGCCGACATGCTGCTCCATCCCGGGGCGGCGTTCAGCTACGAGGGCAAGGTTCGCGCCTATCCCGATATCCGGCTGGTCTACTGGGCGGGGGGCAACCCGTATCACCACCACCAGGATCTCAACCGTCTTGCCGAGGCGTGGACACGGCCCGAGACCATCATCGTGCAGGACCCGATGTTCACCGCGACCGCGCAGCGCGCGGATATCGTGCTGCCGGCCACGACCTCGATCGAGCGCAACGACCTCGCGGGCAACAAGCGGACGGACATGATCCTCGCGATGGCGAAGGCCATCGAGCCGCTGGGCGAATCCCGTTCCGATTTCGATATTTTCAGCGCGATCGCGGGGGAGCTTGGCGTGGGCGAGGCGTTCACGGAGGGGCGCGACGAGATGGGCTGGATCCGCCATCTCTACGAGACGAGCCGCAAGGACGCCGCCGCACGGCTCGGCTTCGAGATGCCTGCGTTCGAGGCGTTCTGGGAGGCGGGCCACGCGCGCTGCCCGGTGAGGACGGAGCACACGTATCTCGCCCGGTTCCGCGAGCGGCCGGAGGAGCACCGGCTCAACACCGAGAGCGGCCGGATCGTGCTCGGCAGCGCGCTGCTGGCGGGGCTCGGATACGAGGATTGCCGGGCGCACCCCGCCTGGATCGAGCCGGTGGAGTGGCTTGGCGCGGCGCGCGACGCGGGGCAGCTGCACCTGATCTCGCGCCAGCCGGAAGGCAGGCTGCATTCCCAGCTCGAGACCGGGGCGGCGAGCCGGGCGGCGAAGCGGGGCGGGCGCGAGCAGGCGCGGCTCAACCCGGCGGATGCGGCGGCACTCGGCATCGCGGACGGAGAGACCGTACGGATGTGGAACGAGCGCGGCGCGTGCCTGGCGACGGCCACGGTGAGCGACGCAGTGCGACAGGGCGTCGTCGTGCTGCCGACGGGGGCCTGGTTCACGCCCGTGGGCAACACCGGGCTGGAGGTGGCGGGGAACCCGAACGTGCTCACGATCGATCTCGGGACGTCGCAGTTCGGCCAGGGGTGCTCGGCGCATACGTGCCTGGTGCGGGTCGAGCCCTATGCCGACAATCCCGGCGACGCGTTCGAGATTTACCAGGAGAAGCTGGCGGAGCTGACCGCGGCCTGAGCGCGGCGGCCAGCTCCGCTCGTTGCGGCGCCGGTTCCTTCCGGCTATGGTTGGCGGGGATGAACCCGGGGTCTGCGCGGACAGGAGGCCGGAGTGCCAGCCACGAAAAGCATCGTCGGTACCGCCCGCCCGGGCCTCGCGCTGCTGCTCGGCGGCTTCCTATGGTTGGGCGGCGGCACGGGCGGCGTGGTGCCTGCGGCGCGCGCCGCCCTGCCCGGCGATGCCTGCGCGGTGCTGACGCCCGCCCGGATCGGCGCCGCGGTGGGTGTGGCGGTCGGTGCCGGAGCGTATGTGACGCCGACGTTCAAGCGGACATGCACCTGGAGCGCGGGCGACCACGGCGCGAAGGGCGTGGTCTACGTCACGCTGCTGCTGATGGACGCGAGCAAGTTCGAGGCGGGCAAGCAGATGGCGCAGATGATGACGAAGGTGCTGACCATCACCCCGGCCAGCGGCATCGGCGACGACGCTTATTTCTCAACACTCAGGACCGCGACCGGCCTGCTGGTGAAGAAGGGTGATCTTTCCTTCAAGATCGAGATCTACGGGACGATGCCGGTGGACGCGAAGGAGGCGGCCGAGAGGAAGCTGGCCGGGGAGATCATCACCGAATACTGACGGCGGAATTAGGGCGGGTGACCGGGAGGCGGCGGCGTCTCAGATGATGCCGGCCTCGGCGTAGGGTTCGCCCCGCTCGATGCGTGCCCAGCCGAGGCGCGTGAGGTCGATGGTTTCGTAGCGCCCGCGCAGGATGAGTTCCGCAAGGGCGCGGCCGGTTGCGGGGGCGTGCATCAGGCCGTGGCCGGAAAAACCCGCTGCCATGAGGAAGTTCTCGCAAGTGCCGGTCCATGGGCCGATGATCGGGTTGCCGTCGAGATCGTTCTGGTCGTAGAGGCCGGGCAGCGTCGCCTTGCATTTGGTGCGCTCGAATTGCCGGAAGCGGTGGG
The DNA here is from genome assembly GCA_021847175.1 of Pseudomonadota bacterium. GTDB lineage: Bacteria > Pseudomonadota > Alphaproteobacteria > Acetobacterales > Acetobacteraceae > JAJXXT01. The sequence goes on along the minus strand of JAJZUI010000025.1, from coordinate 6,199 downwards.
CGAGGGCGGGCCACACGGCGGCCTCGAAATAGCCGTGGTCCGCCTCGAAATTATAGCCGCGGGGCTCGTGCAGCGTCGGTACGCCGCCGGAATAGCCGCGCCCCTCCGGGCGAAAGGCGAGGCGGTTGACGTCCTTGACGTAGGGCAGCGGTTCGATCGGTTCCTCGCACTCGAAATAATGTTCGAAGCGGCGCAGCGGCGTGATTGGGGCTCGCATGCCGACCATGGCGCAGACGAGCGGCGCCCAGGCGCCGGCGGCGTTCACGACGAAGTTCGTCCTGAGCGGCGTGCCGTCGGCAAGCGCGACCTCGCGGACGAGGCGGTCGCGGACGGTGATCGTGGCTGCCTCGGCGGCGATCAACTCGGCGCCGAGCGCGCGCGCCTTGCGGCGCAGCGCCATCAGGGTGGCGTAGGGGTCGAGCCAGCCGTCGTCGGGCGAATGCACCGCGGCGCCAAGATCGTCGACGCGCATCGAGGGGAAGCGCTGCCTGAGTGCAGGGGGGTCGAGCCAGGCGACATTCGCGCCGAGGCTCGCCTGACGCTCGAAATTGCGGCGCAGCGTCTCGACGCCCGCGGGCGGAACGATGAAGAGATAGCCGTTGCGCCTGAAGCCGATATCCGGGCACTCGCCGTCCACCGCCATGAGCTCGCCGAAGCGCTCGAAGACGGGGATGCTGAAGTTGGAGAGCAGGATGTTTTCCGGACGGGCGAACAGCCGGCGCACGCCGCCCGAGGCGCGCGGGGTGGAGGCGAGCGTGTAGGCGGGGTCGCGTTCGACCACCGCGACGCGGCAGCCGGGGTCGTTGCTGCGCAGGTAGTAAGCCGTCGCCATGCCGATGGCGCCGCCGCCGATGATGACGACGTCATAGGCCGCAGTCGTTGCGGTTGGCATACGAGCGGGATCGCTCACAGCACGCCGCGGGAGGTGGCGGCGGCGAGTTCGGCCATCAGCGCGTGGTCGCCCGCGCGCGCGGGGCTCAGGGCGTGCGCGTAGGAAGGGAGGGCGCCGCCGGCGATCCAGGCGCCGGTGAGCGCGCCCGCCATGCAGGCGGCCATCGTGCCGTACCCGGAGAGCGCGCCGGCGACATAGGCGCCAGGCGTGCTCATCGGGCCGATGAGGGGCCAGTTCTCCGGCGTCATCGTGTAGTAGCCGCCGTAGTGGCGCGCGGCGCGCGGCAGGCGGCCGATATAGCCGGTCAGCGCCGGGTGCAGGCGGCTCGCGGCGCGCAGGACGATGTCCGGGAAATGGGAGTTGAGCGGGTCCGGCGCGCGCGGGTCGGCCGGTTGCGTGTTGCAGGCCCAGCCGAGCTTGATCCAGGTGGCGCCCTCCGGCCGGCAATGGATGCCGCCCGGCATCGGGGCGAGCAGGGCGCGGGTGGTTTCGTCGCCGGCGAGGATCTCCCGCTCCTCGTCCGACCAGGGGAGGGCCTGGCCATCGAGGTCGATGGTGAAGGGCATGTCGCGGGGGATGGCGTGGGTGCGGTCCTCGAAGGCGATCTTCTGCTGGAAGACGCAGGCGACGGGCAGGGTTTCGCCGAGCATTGCGGCGATGTCGGCGAGGAACGGGCCGGCGGCGTTGACGAGGCGTTCGGCGCGCATCGTGGTGCGACCCTGCGGTGTCGCGAGGGTGAGCGTGAAGGGGGCGGTGGAATCGATCGCGGTGACCTCGGCGCGCTGGAGGCGGCCGCCAGCGGAACGTATCGCTTCCAGCATGAACTGGCCGAGTTGCTGGCCGCTGAGGGAGCCGGCGCGGCGGATGTGCAGGACCGTGCGGACGTCCGGCGCCCAGGTGGGGAAGGTGCGGCGGATGAGAGCAGGGTCGGTGAGCACGTCGACGCCGTCCGGCGCGGCGTCCCAGGCGGCGGAGACCGGTGGAACGTAGGATTTGCCGCTGGCGTCGTGGACGCGGATGCGACCGGCGGCGCCGGCGCCGTAGCCGTGATGGAGGCCAGCCAGGAGCGGCGCGGGGTCGGGGTCGCGGGTGACCAGCGCATAGCCGCGGCGGGTCATGGCGATGCGGTTCGCGGTGGCGGCGGCGATCTCCTCCATCAGCGCGATGCTGTCGTCGGTGAACGCGGTCATCACCGGATGCGGCCACCAGTTGCGGTAGTTCTCGCCGGATTGGGCCGAGGTGAGGCTCATGGGGTCGCGCGTGTCGATCAGGACGAGGTCGCGGACGCCGTGGCGCGTGGCGAGGTAGTAGGCGACGGCGATTCCGACCTGGCCGGCGCCGATGATGGCAACGCCGGCCGTTCGGCCGTCAGACATCGAGTTCCGCGACGGCGGCGGCGTGGTCCTGGATGAAGCGGAAGCGCAATTCCGGGCGGCGGCCCATGAGGTTTTCCACCGTCTCGTTGGTGTGGGCGCGCTGTTCCGGGGTCGAGACGACCTGCAGCAGGGTGCGGCGTCTCGGATCCATCGTGGTTTCGCGCAGCTGGCCGGGGGGCATTTCGCCGAGGCCCTTGAAGCGGCTGACGTCAACCTTGCCCCGGAACCCCTTCATTTTGACATCCTTGTCGGCGTCGTCCATGGCGTAGACGCTGTTGGCGCCTTGCGTCAGGCGGTAGAGGGGCGGGCGGGCGAGGAAGACGTGCCCGTGGCGCACCAGCTCCGGAAGTTCCTTCCAGAAGAAGGTCATGAGCAGGGTCGCGATGTGGGCGCCGTCGACGTCGGCGTCGGTCATGATGATCACGCGGCCGTAACGGAGCCTGGCGCGGTCGAAGCGGTCGCCCAGGCCGCAGCCGAGGGCTTCCACGAGGTCCTTGAGTTCCTGGTTCTGGCGCAGCTTGTCGACACTCGCGGAGGCGACGTTGAGGATCTTGCCGCGGAGCGGAAGCACCGCCTGGGTGGCGCGGTCGCGGGCCTGCTTGGCGGAGCCGCCGGCGCTGTCGCCCTCGACGAGGAAGAGTTCGGTTTTGCCCGCATCTTCAAGGGTGCAGTCGGCGAGCTTGCCGGGCAGGCGCAGGCGCCGCGTGGCGGATTTGCGGGGAGTGTCCTTGGCTTCCTTGCGCCTTGCCCGCTCCTCGGCGCGCTCGATGGCAAAGGACAAAAGATTGTCGGCGGCCTGCGGGTCGCCGGCCAGCACGTGGTCGAAGCGGTCGCGGATGGCGGCCTCGACCAGGCGCGGCACCTCCGGCGAGGTGAGCTTTTCCTTGGTCTGGCCCTGGAACTGCGGCTGGCGGAAGAAGAGGGAGATTTTCGCCGCCATGCCGGCGACGACGTCCTCGCCGGTGATCGACCCGGCGCGGCGGTTGCTGCGCTGCTCGCCCCAGGCGCGCAGGCCCTTGAGCAGGGCGGCGCGGAAGCCCGCTTCATGCGTGCCGCCGAGGGGCGTGGGGACGGTGTTGCAGTAGGAGGTGATTTCGCCGTCGCCCCCGTCAGTCCAGGCGATGGCCCATTCGATGCGGCCGGCCTTCTGGCCGTCGGCGGCGTTGCCGAGATCGGCCTCGCCGGCCCAGAGGGGGACGACGAGGGAGGCGCCCTCGATCTCGGCCTCCAGGCTGTCGCGCAGGCCGCCGGGGAAGTGGAGCACGGCTTCGGCCGGCGTGTCGTCGCGGATCAGGGCCTTGTCGCAGGACCAGCGGATCTCGACGCCGCGGAACAGGTAGGCCTTGGAGCGGCAGAGCCGGTAGAGGCGCTGCGGCTGGAAGTGGGCGGCGCCGAAGATCTCCGCGTCCGGCTGGAAGCGGATGGAGGTGCCGCGGCGGTTGGGGGCGGGGCCGGCGTTCACGAGCTTCGTCTTCGGCTTGCCGCGCTCGTACTTCTGGCGCCAGAGGGTGCGGTCGCGCGCGACCTCGACCTCGAGGAAGCTTGCCAGCGCATTGACCACGGAGGAGCCGACGCCGTGCAGGCCGCCGGAGGTGGCGTAGGCGCCGTCGTCGAACTTGCCGCCGGAGTGGAGCGTGGTGAGGATGACCTCCAGCGCCGAGCGGCCGGGGAATTTGGGGTGCGGGTCGACCGGGATGCCGCGGCCGTTATCGCGCACGGTCAGGATGTTGTCGGGCGACAATGAGACTTCGATGAAGCTGGCGTGGCCGGCCACCGCCTCGTCCATGGCGTTGTCGAGGAGTTCGGCGGCGAGGTGGTGCATCGCCGTCTCGTCGGTGCCGCCGATATACATGCCGGGGCGCCGACGGACGGGCTCGAGCCCCTCCAGGACCACGATGGAGCTGGCGTCGTAGGTCTCGGTTTTGGGTTTTTTCGGATTGCCGAAGAGGTCGTTCATCGTCTGTTCCCGGTCTGGCGGGCACAATAGGCCGGGTGGCGGAATCGCCTCAAGGCTGGCGTTGGTGGCGGAATGTCGGGCGGCGAGCGGCGATCAGGTTGGGTGGGGCGGCTTCGTGCCGATGCCGCGCATGAAGCGGTCGCGGATCTGGGCGGGGTCGCGCTCGGTCTGGCCCGCGGGCGGCTGGTTGTCGAGGCGCACGCCGATGAGCGTGGGCCCGCCCTCGTTGCGGGCGACCTGGACCAGGCGCTCGAAATCCTCCTCGTCCGCGGCCCAGTTGCTGCGGGTGATGCCGAGGCCGCGGGCTGCCTCGACCAGGTCCGCGGCGAAGGCGGTCGCGGTCGGTTGCGCGCCCGTGATCTGGTAGGCGGCGTTGTCCATCACCACGATGGTGAGGTTTTTCGGCGCGCGGGCAGCGATGGTGGCGAGAGAGCCGAGTTGCATCAGGAGCGAGCCATCGCCCTCGAGGGCGAAGACGTGGCGCTGCGGCTGGGCGATGGCAACGCCGAGGGCGATGGGGCAGGCGAGGCCCATGCTGCCGAGCATGTAGAAATTCTGCGGCCGGCGTCCCGCCGCCCAGAGGTCGAAATTGGTGTTGCCGATGCCGCCGATGACCGCCTCCTCGCGGTCAAGGAGGCGCACCAGCCGGCGCGTGATGTCGGCGCGGTACATGCTCTTGGCGTTGGTGAGGCAGCTGGGCGCGGCGGGCGGGCTCATGCCTTGAACACCTTTCCGCCGGTCAGCAGCGGCGAGAGGATGAGGGCGGCGGGGGCCTGGGTTGCGACTGCCTGGCGCAGCGTGCGGTCGACCGTGAAGTCGAGTTCGTCGAGGCGCGAGCAGGTGTGGTGCTCGATCGCCAGCGCGTCGAGCACCGGGCGCATGGTGCGCGCGACCAGCGCCTGGCCGATGTTGAACTCGCCGAGCGTGCCGCGCTCGGAGACGAACATGACGACCGGGATCTGGAACGGCACGGCGAGCGAGGCCAGCACGTTGGGCAGGGTCGCGAAGCCGCTGGTCTGCATCAGGACGACGCCGCGCATGCCGCCCATCCAGGCGCCGGAGACGATGCCGACGGCCTCTTCCTCGCGGGTGGTGGCGAAGACGGTGAAGAACGGGTCCGCCTCGACCGTCTCGATCAGGGGGCGGAGGACGTTGTCCGGGATGTAGGTGACGAGGCGGAAATCGTTGCGGGCGAGGGCGTCGCGGACGACCTCGTTCCAAGGCGCCGGTGTTGGGGGCTGCGATGTTTCGGGCGATTCCTGCGGCATTCCGGTCTCCCTGCGGTCCCCGGGTTTCGCGCGGGCATGGCGTGCGGGGGCATCGATGTCAACGACGGCGGGCGCTGGCGTTCCGGGGCGCGGCACCGCGATGGAGCCGGCGTCATCGGTCTCGCCGCGGGGCGCTTTCGGATTGCCGAAGAGGTCGTTCATCGTCTTTTCCCCGAGCGGAACGACACCCCATGCAGTTGCGTAATGCGGCCTCACAAAATAAGCCGGATGTTGTTGGTGAGACGTAAGTACAACTACGCATTCAAGTCGCCGTGACGATCACCATGTAACATTCCAAGATGTCACTAAGATGTCATCGTTCTGACAGAATGCCGACGGGTTCTGGGGTTGTCATTTGCGCAGGCGCATCGCCGGGGAGTTGTACGCGCCGCGCCATGCCAGTGCCGGTGTTGCCGTCCCGATTGAACAGGGAAATCCTACGATGACCGCCACCAACAACACCCCCGATCTCGAGAGCATCCTGCGCGATCTCGCCGCCCTCAAGAAGGACGTCGCCGCTCTAGCGGAGCACGCTGCCCGCAGCGCCGCCCAGGCGACGGGCGAGGCGCTCGGCGGCGGCGCTGAGGAGACCGGCGAGGCGCATGGCGGTTCCGCGACGCAGGCCGGCCAGTCCGCCGCGCACACATACAACTTGCTGAGTTCCGAATGCCGGCGGGTGGCGGGCGCGGTGGCCAGGCACGTCGAG
>JAJZUI010000024.1 GCA_021847175.1 Pseudomonadota bacterium | reverse complement strand
GCGCGCGAAGAAGCCGCTGCCGCGCGCCCTGACGCCGCCCGACGCCGAGGGCACGACCGAGGCGGACGCGATCCGCGATGCCGCCCTGTTCACCCTGCTCTACGGCTGTGGCCTGCGCATCTCGGAGGCGCTGTCGCTCGATGTGCGCGCCGCGTCGTCCGACGTGCTGCGCGTCACCGGCAAGGGCAGCAAGGAACGTCTCGTCCCCGTGCTGCCCGCGGTGCGCGCGGCACTCGCGGCCTGGCTCGCCGTGCATCCCGCGCCCGCGGCGGCCGCGCCGCTGTTCGTCGGCGCGCGCGGCGGCCGCCTCAACCCCGGCGTCGCGCAACGCGCGCTGCGCGAGCATCGCCGCCTCGCGGGGCTGCCGGAGCACGCCACGCCGCACGCGCTGCGCCACAGCTTCGCGACGCACCTGCTGGCGGGCGGCGCCGACCTGCGCTCCATCCAGGAACTGCTCGGCCACGCCAGCCTTTCGACCACGCAACGATACACCGCGGTCGACGAGGCGGCGTTGCTCGAGGTCTGGCAGAAGACGCATCCCAAAGGTTGACGCCGGGGCCCGTCTTACCTTCTCGCCGCCGCCATCAGCGCCTTCATGTGCGCCACCACCGGCGCAATCCCGTCCGTGATCGCCTGGCCGATCAGGAAGTGGCCGATGTTCAGCTCCACGACCTCGGGGATCGCCGCGACCGGGCCGACATTGTCGTAGGTCAGCCCGTGCCCCGCGTGCACCTCAAGGCCGAGCGAGGCGGCCAGCCTCGCGCCCTCGCGCAGCCGTTCCAGCTCGCCCGGCCTGCCCTCGGCATAGGCGCCGGTGTGCAGTTCCACCACCGCCGCCCCCACCGCGGCGCTCGCGCGCAACTGCGCGGGGTCGGGATCGACGAACAGCGAGACGCGGATGCCCGCCGCCGCAAGCTGGGCGACCATCGGCTTGAGCGAGGCCGCCTGCCCCGCGACGTCGAGCCCGCCCTCCGTCGTCACCTCCGCGCGGCGTTCCGGCACGATGCAGGCGGCACGCGGGCGCGTGGCAAGCGCGATGCCCACCATCTCCGGCGTCGCAGCCATCTCGAGGTTGAGCGGTACGGCGATCCCCGCCTTCATCGCCGCGACATCGGCGTCGCGGATATGCCGCCGGTCCTCGCGCAGATGGATGGTGATGCCGTCCGCCCCCGCCGCGATCGCCGCGCGCGCGACATCGAGCGGGTCGGGGTGGGCGCCGCCGCGCGCGTTGCGCACGGTGGCCACGTGATCGACGTTCACGCCGAGACGCAGTGGTTTCATGCCCCGATCTTCGCCGCCGCCCGCCGGTGCGCAAGGTCCACCGCGAGGTCGAGGGCCGCGACCACGCTGCCCGGGTCGGCGATGCCCTTGCCGGCGATGTCGAGCGCCGTGCCGTGGTCGGGCGAGGTGCGCACGATGGGCAGGCCGAGCGTCACGTTCACGCCGCCGTGCATGTCGAGCGTCTTGATCGGCGTCAGCACCTGGTCGTGATACATGCCGAGCGCCACGTCGTAGCCCCGGCGCGCCGCCGGCGTGAACATGGTGTCGGCGGGGAACGGGCCCAGCGCCTCGATCCCCTCCGTGCGCAGCGCGGCGATCGCCGGGCGGATGATCCGGTCCTCCTCGTCGCCCATCGTGCCGTCCTCGCCGGCGTGCGGGTTGAGGCCGGCGAAGGCAAGACGCGGCCGCGCAATCCCCCAGTCCCGCCGCAGCGCCGCGTCCGTCACGCGCGCGGTGCGCAGGATGAGGCCGCCGTCGAGCATCTCGATCGCCCGGCGCAGCGCCACGTGGATCGTGATCGGAACGACGCGCAGCCCCTCGCAGGCCAGCATCATCACCGGCATCGGCGAGCCGGTCAGCGCCGCGAGGAACTCGGTATGGCCGGGATGCGCGAAGCCTGCGCGCGTGAGCACCGATTTCTGGATCGGGTTCGTCACGACCGCGCCGACCTCGCCCGCCATCGCGAGCCGCACGGCCGTCTCGATCGAGGCGATCACCGCCGGCGCGTTGGCCGGGTCGAGCCGCCCCGGCACCGGCGCCGCCGCCAGCGGAACGTTGAGCACCGGGATCGCGTCGTCACCGGCCTCGGCGGCGGACGAAACCACCCGCACGGGCACCCCGCGCAGCACCGAGGGGTCGCCCACGAACAGGAAGCGCCTGCCCGCCCGCCAGGCGGCGACCGCGATCTCCGGCCCGATCCCCGCCGGCTCGCCCATCGTGAGCGCGGGCAGGGGCGCGTTCATCACATGTGCAGCGCTCGGCCGCCGACGGCCAGCGCCGCTTCCTTGATCGCCTCGGAGAGCGATGGATGCGCGTGGCAGGTGCGCGCCACGTCCTCGGCGGAAGCGCCGAACTCGATCGCGGTCACCAGTTCCGCGAGGATGGTGCCGGCATCCGGCCCGACGATGTGGGCGCCGAGAAGCCGATCGGTCTTCTTGTCGGCGAGCAGCTTCACGAACCCGTCCGTGTCGCCCATCGCACGGGCGCGGCCGTTGGCGGTGAAGGGGAACTTGCCGACCGTGTAGGCGACGCCCTCTGCCTTCAGCTGTTCCTCGGTGCGGCCGACGGAAGCGACCTCCGGCCACGTGTAGACCACGCCCGGGATCGCCTCGTAGTTCACGTGCCCGGCCTGGCCCGCGAGCCGCTCGGCCAGCGCCACGCCCTCCTCCTCGGCCTTGTGTGCCAGCATCGGCCCCGCGATCACGTCGCCGATGGCGTAGATGCCTGGCACGCTGGTCGCCCAGTGCGCGTCCGTCTTCACCCGCCCGCGCTCATCGAGTGCCACGCCCGCGGCTTCCAGCCCCAGCCCCGCCGTGTAGGGCCGCCGCCCGATCGCGAGCAGCACCACGTCCGCGCGCAGCGTCTCCGCCTTGCCGCCGGCGGCCGGCTCGAGGGTGAGGTCGACGCCCTTGTCGTCCGCCTTCGCGGAGGTGACCTTGGTGCCAAGCCGGAACGTGAATCCCTGCTTGGCCAGGATGCGCTCGAAGCCGCGGCTGACCTCGCGGTCCATCGTCGGCAGGATCGTGTCGAGGAACTCCACCACCGTCACCTTGGCGCCGAGCCGCGCCCAGACGCTGCCGAGCTCGAGCCCGATGACGCCGCCCCCGATGACGACGAGATGTCCCGGCACGGTGCCGAGCTCCAGCGCGCCGGTGGAGGTGACGATGCGCTTCTCGTCGACCTCGACGCCGCGCAGGGGCATGCTCTCGCTGCCGGTGGCGATGACGATGTGTTTCGTCTCGTAAACGGTATCGCCGACCGCGACGCGCCCCGGTGCGGCGACCTTCCCCTCGCCCTTGAGCCAGGTGACCTTGTTCTTGCGGAACAGGAACTCGACGCCCTTGACGTTGGCGGAGACGACCTCGGCCTTGCGCGCCTGCATCCGCGCGAGGTCGAGCTTCACGCCCTCGATCATCACGCCGTGCGCGGCGAAATCGTGCGCAGCGGCGGCGAAGTTCTCGGAGGATTGCAGCAGCGCCTTGGATGGGATGCAGCCGATGTTGAGGCAGGTGCCGCCGAGCGTCGCCCGCTTCTCCACGCAGGCGACCTTCATGCCGAGCTGTGCCGCGCGGATCGCGCAGACATAGCCGCCGGGCCCGGCGCCGATGACGATGACGTCGAAGGAGGCGGCCATGGCCTACAGCCCCAGCAGCAGGCGGCGCGGATCCTCGATACCTTCCTTCACGCGCACCAGGAAGGACACCGCCTCCTTCCCGTCCACGACCCGGTGATCATAGGACAGGGCGAGGTACATCATCGGGCGGATCTCGACCTTGCCGCCGATCGCCATCGGCCGGTCCTGGATCTTGTGCATGCCCAGGATCGCCGACTGCGGTGGGTTCAGGATCGGCGTGGACATCAGGCTGCCGTAGACGCCGCCGTTGGTGATGCTGAACGTTCCGCCCGCGAGCTCATCGAGCTTCAGTGCGCCGTCGCGCGCGCGGCGCCCGAAATCCGCGATGCGGCCCTCGATCTCCGCGAAGGAGAGCGTCTGCGCGTCGCGCAGCACCGGCACGACGAGGCCCGCGGGCCCGCCGACCGCAATGCCCATGTGCACGAAATGCTTGTAGACGATGTCCTCGCCGTCGATCTCCGCGTTGACCGCCGGGAACTCCGCCAGCGCCACGCAGCACGCGCGCACGAAGAAGGACATGAAGCCGAGGCGCACGCCCGTGTTCTTCTTCTCGAACGCGTCCTTGTACTCCGCGCGCAGCGCCATCACCGCGCCCATGTCCACCTCGTTGAAGGTGGTGAGCATCGCCGCCGTGTTCTGCGCTTCCTTGAGCCGGGCGGCGATGGTGCGGCGCAGGCGCGTCATGCGCACCCGCTCCTCGCCGGTCTCGGTTGCGCGTGGCGCCTTCGCAGCGGGGGCGGGGGCGGCGACAGGCGTGGCGGGCCGCGCCAGGAAATCCAGCACGTCGCCCTTGGTGATGCGCCCGTCCTTGCCACTGCCGGCGCCGACGACGCTCGCCTTGATCCCGCTTTCCTCCATCAACTTGGCGGCCGAGGGCATAGGCGCGTGCACGGCGGCGGGGGCGGCGGGCGCTGCCGCCGGCGTCGCGGGGCGCGCCACCGGGCCGGGTGGCGCGGGCGGCGGGGTGACGCCCTGCGCCTGGCCGGCAGCGGGCTTCGCGGCCGCGCCGCCCTCCGCCAGCGTGCCGAGCACGGCGCCGACCGCGACCTCCGCGCCCTCCGCGGCGCTCACCGATTCCAGAACGCCTGCCGCCGGCGCAGGCACTTCCACCGTCACCTTGTCGGTTTCGAGCTCGACCAGCGGCTCGTCCACCGCCACCGCCTCGCCGGCCTGCTTCAGCCAGCGCGCGACCGTCGCGGTCGTCACGCTCTCGCCGAGTGTGGGCACCTTGATCTCAACACTCATCGGTCAGCTCCTCTTGGGCGGCGCGACCACGGCGCGCCGCCGCAACAATCAACAACTATGCCAGCGCCTCGGCGACCAGCGCGGTCTGCTCCGCCGCGTGCGTCTTGGCCAGGCCCGTCGCCGGGCTCGCCGCCTCCGGCCGCCCGATATAGCGTGGCCGTTTCGTCTTCACATCGATCCCGGCGAGCACCTTCTCGATCCGGCGGTCGACGAAGCTCCAGGCGCCCATGTTCTCGGGCTCCTCCTGGCACCACACCACCTCCGCGTTCGGGTATTGCGCCAGCGCGCGCGGCAGCGACACCACCGGGAACGGATAGAGCTGCTCGACGCGCACGATCGCGATGTCCCTGATCGCCTTGTCCCGCCGCGCCGCGAGCAGGTCGTAGTAGACCTTGCCGGTGCACAGCACGACGCGGCGAACGTCCTTTCCTTCCGCGATCGCATCGACCTCGCCGATCACCGGGCGGAAGCGCGAGCCGGAGGCGAAGTCGGCGACGGAGGAGACCGCGAGCTTGTGGCGCAGCAGCGACTTCGGCGTCATCAGCACCAGCGGTTTGCGGAAATTCCGCTTCATCTGCCGGCGCAGCGCGTGGAAATAGTTCGCGGGCGTGGTGAGGTTGCCCACGGTCATGTTGCGCTCCGCGCAGAGCTGCAGGTAGCGCTCGAACCGTGCCGAGGAATGCTCGGGCCCCTGGCCCTCGTAGCCGTGCGGCAGCAGCATCACCAGGCCCGACATGCGCAGCCATTTGCTCTCGCCCGAGGCGATGAACTGGTCGATGATCATCTGCGCGCCGTTGGCGAAGTCGCCGAACTGCGCCTCCCACAGCACCAGCGTGCGCGGGTCGGCCAGGCTGTAGCCGTACTCGAAGCCCAGCACGCCCGCCTCGGAGAGCAGCGAGTTGAAGATCTCGATGCGAGCCTGGCCAGGGGCGATGTTGTTGAGCGGCACGTATTCGTTCTGGTTGGCCTGGTCGATCAGCACCGCGTGGCGCTGGCTGAAGGTGCCGCGCTGGCAGTCCTCGCCGGAAAGCCGCACCCGGTGGCCCTCGGTGAGCAGCGTGCCGAACGCCAGCGCCTCGCCGGTCGCCCAGTCGATGCCCTCGCCGCTCTCGATCATCACGCGCTTGGCGTCGAGCTGGCGCGCGATCTTCGGGTTGACCGCGAAGCCCTCCGGCACGCGCCACAGCGCGTTGCCCGCCTCGCGCAGCGCCGCGAGCGGCACGGACGTTTCGCCCTCGGTCCATTCCGCCTCGTTGCCCGGCGTGGACAGGCCGCTCCAGTGCCCTTCCAGCCAGTCCGCCTTGTTCGGCTTGTAGGCCTTGGACGCCTGGTAGGCCGCCTCCAGCGTCGCGGCATAGGCATCGGCCATCGCCTTCGCGTCCTCCGCCGTCACCACGCCCTCGCCCGCGAGCCGCCCGGCATAGAGGGTGCGCGTCGTCGGCAGCGCGTCGATCGCGCGGTACATCAGCGGCTGGGTGAACGCCGGCTCGTCCGTCTCGTTGTGGCCGTGGCGGCGATAGCAGACGATGTCGAGCACCACGTCGGTCGCGAACGCCATGCGGAACTCGGTGGCGAAGCGCGCGCACCACACCACCGCGTCCGGGTCGTCGCCGTTCACGTGCAGGATCGGCGCCTGCACGGACTTCGCGACATCGGTGCAGTAGAGGCCGGAGAAGGCGTGCGCCGGAACCGTCGTGAAGCCGATCTGGTTGTTCACCACCACGTGGATGGTGCCCCCGGTGCGGTAGCCGATGAGCTGGCTCATCGCCAGCGTCTCGTAGACCAGGCCCTGGCCGGCGAAGGCGGCGTCGCCATGCATCAGGACCGCCATGACGCTGCGCCGCGCGGCGATGTCGCCCGCCTCGTCCTGCCGCGCCCGCACCTTGCCGACGACGACCGGGTCGACCGCCTCCAGGTGCGACGGGTTCGGCTGCAGCGAGAGGTGCAGCCTGCGGCCCGCCACCTCGAGGTCGGTCGAGGTGCCGAGATGGTATTTGACGTCGCCCGAGCCCTGCACGTCGTCCGGCTTGAAGCTCTCGCCGCCGAACTCGCTGAACAGCTGCACGAACGGCTTCTTGACGATGTTGACGAGCGTGTTGAGCCGGCCGCGATGCGGCATGCCGATCGCGATCTCGCCCACGCCCGCCTCCGCCGCGGTCTCGATGATCGCGTGCAGCGCCGGGATCGTCACCTCGCCCCCCTCGAGCCCGAAGCGCTTGGTTCCGACATAGCGGCGCTGGCAGAACGCCTCGAGCCCTTCGGCCTCGGTCAGCTGCTGCAGGATCGTGCGCCGCGTCGCCGCGTCGAAGCCGCGTTCCGGCGTCTCGATGCGGCGCTGGACCCAGGCCTTCTGCTCCGGGTCCTGGATGTGCATGAACTCGACGCCGACGCTGCCGCAATAGGCCGCGCGCAGCACCGCGAGGATCTCGCGCGGCGTCGCGGTCTCGCGGCCCAGCACCTTGTCGATGAAGATCGGCCGGTCCATGTCGGCCGCGGCGAAGCCGTAGGTCGCGGGGTCGAGCTCCGGATGCGGCTTCGGCACCTGCAGCCCCAGCGGGTCGAGCCGCGCCTCGAGGTGCCCGCGGACGCGATAGGCGCGGATCATCATCAGTGCCCGCAAACTGTCCTGCGTCGCCACGCGCACATGCTCAAGGTCGAGCGGCGCCGCATCGCTCTTGCCGCTGAGCGCCTGCGGCTTGGCCGGCGACGGGCGCTCGGCCGCCCGCAGGCCGAAGCTGCGCGGTGCCCAGGAGGCGCCGGAGGCGTCGGTCAGGATCGAGCGGGCCTCGTCGTTCAGCGCCACGAAAAGCTCGGCGAAACTCGGGTCCACCGAGTCCGGGTCGCGCACCCAGCGCGCGTAGAGATCGGCCACGTAGGCGGCATTGCCGCCGTTGATGGCACTCGCGAGCATTTCCATTCCCGGCATCGCTATCCTCTTGTCCCCATCGTTTCCCTGGCCGCGACGGAGCAGCGCAGGGAATGGTTACGCCATCGTGCCGTGCTGCGGCGCGATCAAGGCAGCGGCGGCGGCATCAGCCCTGCGCCGCGCGCATGCTTGCTCGCCAGCCATACCGAATAGTCATTGCTCGTCCACAAGCCTGGCGCGGTGCTCCTGCGAGGTACTGCCGGGAGCTTTGCCGCCGCGCCCATGGCCCGCTACCCGCGCAGCGCCCGTATCATGGTGCTGCCCAGCGCCGCCGGGCTCTCCGCAACGTGGATTCCCGCGGCCCGCATGGCCTCGAACTTCGCCGCCGCGGTGTCGCGGCCGCCGGAGATCACGGCGCCGGCATGGCCCATGCGGCGCCCGGGCGGTGCCGTGGCGCCGGCGATGAAGCCCACGACCGGCTTCTTCACCTTGTTCGCGGCGAGGAACTCGGCGGCGTCGATCTCGCTCTGCCCGCCGATCTCGCCGATCATGACGATCGCCTCGGTCTCGGGGTCGGCGAGGAACATCTCGAGCACCTCGATGAAATCCGTCCCCTTCACCGGGTCGCCGCCGATGCCCACGCAGGTGGACTGGCCGAGCCCGGCCGCGGTGGTCTGCGCCACCGCCTCGTAGGTGAGGGTGCCGGAGCGCGAGACGATGCCGATCTTGCCGCGCTTGTGGATGTGGCCGGGCATGATGCCGATCTTGCAGGCATCCGGCGTGATGACGCCGGGGCAATTGGGCCCGATGAGCCGCGACGTGCCGCCACACAGCGCGCGCTTCACCCGCACCATGTCGAGCACCGGGATCCCCTCGGTGATGCAGACGATGAGCGGGATCCCGGCGTCGATCGCCTCCAGGATCGCGTCCGCGGCGAAGGGCGGCGGGACGTAGATGGCGCTCGCCGTGGCCCCGGTCGCCGCCCGCGCGTCGGCCACGGTGTCGAACACCGGCAGGCCGAGATGCTTGCTGCCGCCCTTGCCCGGCGTCACGCCGCCCATGACCTTGGTGCCGTAGGCGATCGCCTGCTCGGAATGGAACGTGCCTTGGGCGCCGGTGAAGCCCTGGGTGATCACGCGCGTGTCGGCATCGACGAGAATGGCCATCAGGCGGCTTCCTTCACGGCACGCACCACCTTCTCGGCGGCGTCGGCGAGATTGTCGGCGGCGATGATCGGCAGGCCGGATTTCGCCAGGATCTGCTTGCCGAGTTCCACGTTGGTCCCCTCCAGGCGCACCACCAGCGGCACGTCGAGGCTGACCTCGCGCGCCGCGGCCACCACGCCCTCCGCGATCACGTCGCAGCGCATGATGCCGCCGAAGATGTTGACCAGGATGCCCTCCACGTGCGGGTCCGAGAGGATGATCTTGAACGCCGCCGTCACCCGCTCCTTGGTCGCCCCGCCGCCCACGTCGAGGAAGTTCGCGGGCGCGCCGCCGTAGAGCTTGATGATGTCCATCGTCGCCATGGCGAGGCCGGCGCCGTTGACCATGCAGCCGATGGTGCCGTCCAGTGCGACATAGTTGAGCGCGTGCCGCGCGGCCTCGAGCTCCTTCGGGTCCTCCTCCGCCTCGTCGCGCAGCGCCTCGAGGTCGGCGTGGCGGTAGAGCGCGTTGTCGTCAAACGCGACCTTGGCATCGAGCGCCACGATATCGCCGGCCTTGGTCACCACCAGCGGGTTGATCTCGATGATGGAGCAGTCGAGGGCGATGAACGCCTCGTACATGGCGGCGGCGAACTTGCCGAAGCTCGCGATCTGCCTGCCTTCCAGCTTCAGCGCGTAGGCGAGCCGGCGGGCATGGAACGGCGAGAGCCCGGCGGCGGGATCGACGGCCACGCGCAGGATCTTCTCCGGCTGCGTCGCGGCCACCTGCTCGATCTCCATGCCGCCCTCGGTGGAGGCGACGATGGTCACCCGCGCCGAGGCGCGGTCCACGAGCAGCGAGAGGTAGAGCTCACGGGCGATGTCGCAGCCGGCCTCGACATAGACCCGGCTCACGCGCCGCCCGGCCGCCCCGGTCTGCTTGGTGACCAGGACATGCCCGATCATCGCCGCGGCGGCGGCGCGCGCCTCCTGCGCGGACTTCGCCAGCCGCACGCCGCCCTTGCCGGCCCCTTCCTTGCCTGGGGGGTCGCCGGCGAAGTGGCCGGCGCCGCGCCCGCCGGCGTGGATCTGGGCCTTCACCACCGAGACCGGGCCGCCGAGCTTGCGCGCGGCGGCCTCGGCCTCTTCGGGTGTCCACGCCACGTGCCCGTCGAGCACGGCGACGCCGTAGCGCCGGAGCAGCTCTTTCGCCTGGTACTCGTGGATGTTCATCGCCCCACTCCTTGCGTTACGGGGCGCTCAGACGCCGAGCTTCTTGAATGCCTCGTTGAGGTCCCGCACCGCGGCGCAGGACTTGTCGAACGCCGCCTTCTCCTCCGGCGTGAACTGGATCTCGACGATCCGCTCGATGCCGCCGGCGCCGAGCACCACCGGCACGCCGATGTAGAGCCCGTTGATGCCGTACTGGCCCTTGAGCAGCGCCGCGCAGGGCATCACGCGCTTCTTGTCGAGCAGGAAGCTCTCGGCCATCGCGATCGCGGAGGCGGCCGGCGCGTAGTAGGCGCTGCCCTTCTCCAGCAGCTTCACGATCTCGCCGCCGCCGTTCGCGGTGCGCTTGATGATCGCGTCGATCCGCTCCTGCGTCGTCCAGCCCATTTTGATGAGGTCCGGCACCGGGATGCCGGCGACCGTGGAGTAGCGCGGCAGCGGCACCATGGTGTCGCCGTGCCCGCCGAGCACGAAGGCGGTGACGTCCTCGACCGAGACCCCGAACTCCTGCGCGAGGAAGAGGCGGAACCGCGCCGAGTCCAGCACGCCGGCCATGCCCACCACGCGCTCCGGCGGCAGGCCCGACTTCTCCTGCATCACCGCCACCATCACGTCGAGCGGGTTGGTGACGACGATGACGAACGCGCCCGGGCAGTGCGCCTTGATGCCCTCGGCCACCTGCGCGACCACGCCGGCGTTCTTCACCAGCAGGTCGTCGCGGCTCATGCCCGGCGTGCGGGCGAAGCCGGCGGTCACGATCACCACGTCCGCGCCCTTGATCGCGGCATAGTCGCTGGTGCCGGTCATCGCCGAGTCGAAGCCATCGACGGGGCCGGACTGCGTGATGTCGAGCGCCTTGCCCGCCGCGACGCCGCCGAACACGTCGAACAGCACCACGTCGCCGAGTTCCTTGAGCCCGATGAGGTGGGCGAGCGTGCCGCCGATGTTGCCGGCGCCGATCAGCGCGATCTTCTTGCGTGCCATCTGGGGAATGTCCTTGCGGGCGCTACCGTGCCCTTCCGGCGGCGCCCGTCGTCCGGAAGGCGGGTCGTGCTAACGCAAGCGGCCAAGCGCGACAAGCCGGGCGCGCCCGCGCCGCCTCGGCCCTTTCGCGGGGCGTATCGCCTTCTCGTGACAGAATTTTCATGCGAGGTGCGGCAGGTCGAGCCAGGCGCGGCTGCGCATTTCCTCGAGCCGCGAGGCGGTGCGCCGGAACGCGGCCGAGCCCTCACCCCTGGGGTAGAGCGCGTCCGGCTGTGCGGCGGCGGAGGCGACCAGTTTCACCCGGTGGTCGTAGAGCGCGTCGACCAGGGTGATGAAGCGCCGCGCCACGTCATAGCTGTCGGCGTCTAGCAGCGGGATTGCGTCCAGCACCAGCGCCTGGAAATGCGTCGCCAGCGCCAGGTAGTCGCCCGGCCCCAGGGCGGCGGCGCACAGGGCGTGGAAATCGAACCGCGCGACACCCTCGGCGGCGACGGGCACGGCGAGCGGCCGGCCCATGACGGAGAGCGTCACGGGCCGCGGCGCGGCACCGCCGGCGAGCTCGTCGAACGCCGCGTCCAGCGCCGCCCTGGCGCGCGCGTCCGCCGGCACGAACCACGTGCCCTCCGCCAGCAGCCGCGCGCGGCGGAAATCCCGCCCGTGGCCGAGTTCCAGGACGTCGAGGTTCGCCTTGAGGATGGCGATGAACGGCAGGAAGGCGTCGCGCCCCGGCTGGCCCGCGAACAGCGCGTCCGGCGGCGTGTTGGAGGTGGCGACCACCACCACGCCGCGGTCGAAAAGGGCCTGGAACAGCCGCCCCAGGATCATCGCGTCGGCGATGTCGTTGACCTGGAACTCATCGAAGCACAGCAGCGCCGCCTCCGCGGCCACGATGTCGGCGAGCGGCGGGATCGGGTCGTCGAGCTGCCGGCCCTGCCTCGCCATCTCCTCGCGCATGGCAAAGACGCGGGCATGCGTTTCCTGCATGAACGCCAGGAAGTGGATGCGCCGCTTGCGCGCCACCTGCGCCGAGGCGAAGAACAGGTCCATCAGCATGGACTTGCCGCGCCCCACCTCGCCCACCAGGTAGAGCCCGTTCGGCAGGCCGGGCGCCGATTCGTCGGAAAGCCGCCGCCGCCGCAGTCGCGCCAGCAAGCCCCGCCCGGCGCCGTTGCCGCCGCCGTTGCCGCCGCCGTTGCCGCCCCGGGGCTCGTAGCCGCGCAGCGCCACCCACAGCGATTGCAGCCGTTCCGCCGCCGCCGCCTGCGCGGGGTCGGCGACCAGCGCGCCGGCCGCGATCTCCGCCCGGTAGGCCGGCAGCGGCCCGGCGCTGAGGTCGATCCGCTCGATCGGCGTCGGCAGTTTGGCCGGAAGGCCGGATTTGGGGCGTGGCGGCGGGATTTCGTCCATGTCGCGGCGCCCGATAGCCGAACGAGGGCGAATCTGGAACCACCGTTGCGGAGCACTTATGTTGCGCGCCGCGCGGCCTTCCGCCGCAGGAGACGGATGCATGGCCTATCTCGACCTCGCCGCGATGGACGCGACCCCGGTCGCGACCGACCCGTTTGCGCATATCGTGGTCGAGAAATTCGTCCGCCCCGAGAAGCTCGGCGCCGTGATCGCGGCGCTGCCGCCGATCGGCAAGCGCGGCTCCTTCCCGCTCGGCTCGCTGCGCCTCGGGCCGGAAGCCGCCGCCATGTTCCGCGAACTTGAGGGAAAGGGCTTCCGCGAGGCGGTCGCGCGCAAATTCGGCCTCGACCTCGCGGGGGCGCCGGTGATGACCACGCTGCGCGGCCAGTCCTCCGAGCGCGACGGGCGCATCCACTGCGACAGCACCGCCAAGCGCGTGACGGTGCTGGTCTATCTCAACCAGGAGAGCGGCGCCTGGTCGCGCCACGAGGGCTGCCTGAGGCTGCTGCGCGGCCCCCACGACATCGAGAACTACGCGGTGGAGGTGCCGCCGGTGAATGGCACGCTGCTGGTCTTCCCCAACGGGCCCAACACCTGGCACGGCCACCGCCGCCACGTGGGGCAGCGCTATGTCGCCCAGCTCAACTACATGACGGCGGATGCCGCGGCCCGGCGGGAGCTGCGCCGGCACCGCTTCTCCGCCTTCATCAAGCGCCTGGCTCCGGCGGCCTGAGGTGGAGATGACCGACAACGCGCGCGCCGCGGAGGCGCTGGTCCGTGCCTATTATGCCGCCTTCAACAGCGGCGACCGGGACAGGTTCCTCGCCCTGCTCGCCGAGGACGTGGTGCACGACATCAGCGGCGGCGCGCGGGAGGTCGGGCGCGAGGCCTTTGCCCGCTTCATGCGCCACATGGACCGCTGCTACCGCGAGCTCATCGACGACCTCGTGGTGATGACGGAACCCACGGGGACGCAGGCCGCCGCCACCTTCACCGTCAACGGCGTCTATGTCGAGACCGATCCCGGCGTGCCGCCCGGCACGCCGCCGGCCCGCGGCCAGATCTACGTGCTGCCCGCCGCCGCCTTCTTCCGCCTGCGCAACGGCAGGGTCGCCGCCATCGCCAACCACTACCGGATGGACGACTGGGTGGCGCAGGTCAGCGAGCGCGGCGGCGCCGCGGGGCCGTAGGGGATGGAGGTTGAAGGTTGGTGTGGGCCGGGGGGCTGGTTTCGGCCCAGAGCGGCCAAGGAACTATCGAGTAAGCGACCCTGAAAGCCGCGATTTGGCACACCTTGGACGCCGAAACAGCTTCGTGCCTGGGCTCACGCGGCGATCTGATCCCTAACCCAGCGAACGACATCAGGATGGTGGTCGATCGCGTAGCGAGAGAGGTGCGGGACAGAAACGATCCGTACCTGATGTTGCCCTAGACGCGCACGTACAGATTGGCATTCCCAATCAGCGTGGCCTGATGCCTTCGCAGCCCTACCGCCTGTTTCCGCGCCCTTCCGGAGCAGAGCGTCGAGAACGGCGTTGCCTCCGATACTCAGGACGATCTTGGGACGCACAATGCCGAGCAGGAAATCATGAACCAGCCAGCATCGGCGAACGAGATTATCGCCCTGACTGAGGCCGTCCTTACCCCGGCTGCGCATGAAGATCAGGTTTGAGGCGCAGATAGTGCGCGGCTCGACCCCAATCCCTTGCAGGAGATGCACGACGCGCTTCTGCATAGGGGCCTGCCCCTTGCCGAGGACACGCCCGCCCGGTCGCCAGTAGCCGTCGAGATATTCATTCCAGTCGACGCGTTCCCGTTCGAGCTTCTCAAGATGCTCCGCCGGAGTATCCGGCTCGACATCAGGATCTCCGCCGGGGTTCCAGCCGAGCAGGTAGATCGGGCCGGGCTTGAGCGTTCCGACACCGCTGTAAAGGAGGCGTCCCGGTAAGTCCGCCAGGTCCGTCTGGTCGAGGCGGAGTCTAAGATCGCGAAGTACGGTTGCGGTCTCCATGGCGTTCCTCTGTTTGTTACGCGGCGAGATCGCGTTCGGGGGCGTCTCGGAGCAGTCGTCGCTGTTTGCGTGGGTTAGCATGATAGGCGGTAACGACCACATTGCCGGCAACAACCAGTCGCTTGCCGCGCAGGCGGAGCAGCTTCTCAATGAGCTGCTTCAGCTCCCGCACCAGGCGTTCAGCGTCGTCGTTGCGCAGCAGGAAGCCATCGTCGACCGCTGTGCCAATCTCGGCGATGAGCTCTGCATCGGAGGCTCGGAGAGCTCGCTGAGCGAACCGTGCGACCGCGTGATCAGAAAAATGCATCATGACCATTTCCTGTCCCACTCCGCGAGTTGTTCTTCCGAGATCGGCTCCTCATCCTGGTCGGGAGGATCCCCCCGGTCACAAAGGTACTGATAGCGGATCCAGTTGATCCGCTCTTCCTTGGCCTCATCATCAGCGAGTGCCGGCGGCATCTTGTGCAGGGGCGCCCAGCCGCGAAGAAGCGCCTCTGCGAGATCGCGGCGCCCACCGGCAAGCTCCAGGGCTTCGTCTGCTCCGATCGCTAGATTCTCGACGATCTGCCAATCGGGGCCGCCCCTGACATCCCACTCCAAGGGGCTCACGCGCGCCTGTGCCGCTTCACCATTCGAGAGGGCGGTGAGCGAGCGGAACGTCTCGTAGAGATGCTTCTCGAACGGATTGAAATGCCCGCCGTTGTCGATCGCGACGACGGGCACATCCCAACTGATTGGACCAAACAGGTAGCGCGCGGCGATTGCCTGGACTTCGCGTTCGATCGCCTCCTCCGCCGGCTCCTCGCGACTGCCGGGCTCGCTGCCGAGCAGGTACGGCGCGTCCGATTTCGCCGCCCGCAGAGCAGCCCTCGCATCCTGCAATGCGCTCAGCACACGCTGGCGCCGCTCTAGGCTCGCCTCGGCCGCAAGCGTGAACAGGAAGGGGGCCAGTTCCAGGATCAGGCGTGACGTTACGTTATAGCGCCGGCTGATGAGTTCGAGCGCGTTCCGGTTCGTGTTCGCCATCCGGACAGAAAACTCGCTCTCCCCCGAGCCTATGGGGGCGCCGCCCGTAAGCTGGTCGATCGAGACACCGAGGGCTTTCGCGAGGACGTCCTGCGTCCTGCCATGGGTACCCGACTGACGACCCCTTTCGATCCTGTGGATCGTGTCCCTCGACACCCCTGTCTTCTTGGCCAGATCGTCCAGCGTGAACCCGGCCCGCTCACGAAGTTTCTTCAGCCGTTCCCGGTCTATCTGCTTGGCCATCTCTGCCTCCAGCTGTGCTGTGGACGGACTATCGCATTTGCGGAGGGCCTGAGCCATGGGAATCATATGGGAAAGCCATTTCATAGGATTTCATTGCGCGACCCATCATTTACTCACCTCAGATGGCCAATTGGATAGGTAGATGGCTTTCGGCTCTGTCTCAAATGCCTATGATCTTGACGTCATTGCGACGCCAAAGGGAATATCAATCCCCATCGGTCGGCATTGCTTAGGAATAAGGACGGCAGATCTCGCAGCCCGCCGAACATCCCCTCCACGCGCCCGACGCTCAAACGCGAAAAGACCGGTTCCCACCCCCAACCAACCCACGGCAGGGGCACCAACCGCTGTATCCGCCCCGCTAGAACGGCAAGCCAACGCAGTTCTCCGCCAGGAATCCCAGCGCCTTCTCCGACGAGAACAGGTAGGCGAGTTCCGTCGCCTGCACCCGGTCCTCCGTAGGCCGCGTTCGCCGGGAAACAGTGCAGCGTCGTCGTCATCCACCAGGAGAAGCGCTGTGCCTTCCACACCCGCGCCAGCGCCTTGCGCGAATAATCGTCGAGCCCGGCATCGTCGCCGCGCCGGTAGTGCGCGAGCGCCGCGTGATAGAGGTGATGGATGTCCGAGGCGGCGCTGCTCAGCCCGCGCGCGCCGGTGGGCGGCACGATGTGCGCGGCGTCGCCGGCGAGGAAAAGGCGTCCGCGGGGAATCGGACGCCGCCCCGGCGCGAAAAGCCGCATTGTACACTCCACGAGCGTATGTTCTCGCGACGCTCGGACTCCAAGCGGACTTGAGCTATAGTAATCCCGGTTTGCCGCGAAGCTGGGTACAGAATGCCTCCGAAGCTCGATTTATCCGACATAAGAATCCTCACCATATTGCAGCGTGACGCCCGCCTCACCGTGGCGGAGCTGGCCGAAAGGGTGGGGTTGTCGGCCTCACCGACATGGCGGCGCGTAAAGCGGCTCGAGGAGAGTGGCCTGATCGCCGGCTACCGGGTGACGCTGGACCGCCGCGCCCTCGGGTGGGGCGTGCTCGCCTTCGTCCATGTGACGATCGAGGACCATGGCGATGCCCAGGCGCGAGCGTTTGAGGCGGCGGTCGCCTTGCGCCCCGAAATCGTCGCCTGCTGGAGCGTCGCCGGCAGTACCGACTTTCTGTTGCAGGTCGTCGCGCGCGACCTCGACGCCTATGCCGCGCTGGCCGAGACGGCGATCCGCCGCCTGCCAGGGATCAGGGCGATGCACACGATGTTCACGCTCAAGGAGGTCAAGCCCCCCGCACCATGGCCGATCCCGAGGCCGCCGTTGGCTGGCGGGAAGCCGGCGACACGTCAGAACGGCAGGCCGACGTAGTTCTCCGCCAGCGAGCCCAGCGCCCTCTCGGACGAGAACAGGTAGGCGAGTTCCGTCGCCTGGAGCCGGTCCTCGTAGGGCGAGTTCGCCGGGAAGCGGTGCAGCGTCGTCGTCATCCACCAGGAAAACCGCTGCGCCTTCCGCACCCGCGCCAGCGCCTTCCGCGAATAATCATCGAGCCCGGCGGTGGCCGCTCCTTCAAGATCGCGATGATCCGATCTTCGCTAAACCGGCTCCGCTACCTTGGCGTCGACCTCGAAGACGCGCTCATCCTCGCCGAGGATACAAAGGCACGACACGTCGGCCGGCTCCGCCTTTCATAAGGGGCCGGCCCTCACCGCTCCCGCGCAACTCCTTTCCCGATGATCGGGCGCACCACTGAGTTCGCGACGATAGCCGCGGCCGCCTCGTGCGCCGCTCCCTCGCCACCAGCCAATAACTGCGGGCGGCAAGACAACAGGCGCCCGCTCTTCATCCATTCCCTCGGCCCCCATCGGGAGCCGGAACATTGAGGTCAAACGACGCGCCTGGAAAGAACTTGTGCAGGCGAATGTCCGCCGTTCGCGCATGTCCCTCCATGCCCTCCAGGCGTGATATGCGCGCGGTGGCTTCCGCAATCGGCCGGACGCCATCGCGGGTTGCGCGCTGCCACGTCACCGTCTTCATGAACTTGTGCACGGACAAGCCGCCCGTGTAGCGGGCCGATCCCGAGGTCGGCAGCACGTGGTTCGGGCCGGCGGCCTTGTCACCGAAGGCGACTGTCGTCTCCTCGCCGAGAAAGAGTGAGCCGTAGGCACGCAAACGCCCCAGCCACCAATCCAAATCCACCGCCTGCACCTGCAGATGCTCAGGGGCGTAATGGTCCGCCACCTGCGCCATTTCTTCTCGGTCGGCACACAGAATTACCTCGGCATAATCGCGCCATGCCGCCGCCGCGTTACCCGCGTTGAAGTTGGGAAGCTCGGCGATAAGCCGCGGCGCGGCCGTGAGCACGGCCTGGGCGAGCCGCTCATCCGTGGTCACAAGCCAGACGGGGGAGTTGTAACCGTGTTCGGCTTGGCCGATGAGGTCCGCCGCCACCAGATCGGGGTCGGCGGTTGAATCGGCGATCACCATGGAATCCGTCGGCCCGGCCACGAGATCGATACCAACCCGTCCGAACAGCGCGCGCTTCGCCTCGGCGACGTACTGGTTTCCGGGGCCCACCAGGATGTCGGCCCTGGGCGCGCCGAACATGCCGAATGCCATTGCCGCGATCCCCTGCACGCCACCGATCGCAAGAATCCGGTCGGCACCGCAGACTTCCATCGTGAAAAGGGTTGCCGGATCGATGCCAACGCCGGGACGTGGCGGCGCGCAGGCGGTGATATCCGCGACGCCGGCCACTTTCGCGGTGGTGATGGTCATGATCGCAGAGGCGATGTGACTGTAGCGACCGCCCGGCACGTAGCAACCGGCCGCGTGCACGGGGATTTGCCGTTGCCCCGCGCGGAAGCCCCGCACGATCTCAATCTCGCAATCCTGCACTGTCGCGCGTTGCGCCTCTGCAAAGCGGCGGATGTTATCGTGAGCGAAGCGGATGTCCTCCTGCAGACGACTGGGCACCGCCGTGCGCGCCGCATCGAGGGTCTTGGCATCCACCACGATCGGACCGTTCCACCGGTCGAGTTCGACGGCGAAGCGCCGCGCGGCCTCTTCGCCGTCGGCCTCCAACTCTTGCAGCATCTGTGCAACCCGCGCGCGGACCTCATCGCTGCCGGTCTCCGCGGTTCGAGCGGCCTGCTTCAGGAGTCTCGGTGCCATCACATCCTGCCTTTCCAGGGAACGAGACGCCGCTCGAGTAGGCGCATCAGAAGATCGAACATATAGGCGATGGCCGCGATCACAATGATGCCCATGATCACCACCGACGTCTGGAGAAACTGAGACGCGGAAAGAACCATGTAGCCGATGCCTGATGTCGCGGCGACCATCTCCGCCGCGACCAACGTGGTCCACCCGAAGCCGATGCCGATCCGCATCGCCGTCAGGATTTCCGGCATCGCCGCCGGCAGGATCACGCGCACCAGCACCTGCCAACGTGTGGCGCCGAAAGAGTAGGCAGCGTGAATTTGTTCGATTGCGGCGGAACGGACCCCGGAACGCGCGCCAAGGGCCACGGGTGCGAACACGGAGAGGAAGATCAGCAAGACCTTCGAGGTTTCGCCAATACCGAACCAGATGATCATCAGCGGAAGATATGCGAGCGGCGGAATTGGGCGGTAGAATTCGATCGGCGGGTCGAAAATGCCGCGCGCGATCGGGCTGATCCCCATGGCCAATCCTAGCGGTATACCCACCAGACAGGCGAGCAGGAACGCGCCGAAGACGCGCGCGGTTGAGATGCCAACGTGCACCCAGAGCGGCTCGCCCGTGTAGCCGTTCTGCAGAATTGAAACGAAACTGCCGACGATGGCCTGCGGGGAGGGAACGAACAACGGCTTGACCCAGCCCATCGCCGTAACGAGCCACCAGACGAAGACGAGCACACAGATCGTCGCGATACTGAGCAACCGCGTATCCCCGGCACCGGGTACGCCGTAGATCTCTCCGGGCTTCGTCGCACGTGCGCGAGCGAGTCTGGCGATCAGTCCGCGGCGTCGCACTGCTGGCGAGGCCGTGCCAGCAACCGGGTGTCCGCTCATGCCGCATCCTCCTCGTCCGCGAAGATGATCTGGAGCACCTGTTCGCGCAGGGCGATGAAATCGGCCGAGGCCTTGACCGCGCGCGCCGTCTGGCCCGCCAGGAACATGCGTGAAAACGAGAGGTCGAACGTATGGGTGATCCGGCCCGGCCTCGGGGACATCACGATCAGCCTCGTGCCCATGAACAGGGCCTCCTCGACGCTGTGGGTGATCAGAAGAACGGACTTCCCGCTGCGATCCCACACCCGCAGGATCAGTTCCTGCGCACGCTCGCGTGTCAGCGCATCAAGCGCACCGAGCGGTTCATCCAACAGAAGCAGCTTCGGGTCACAGGTCAGGGCTCGTGCGATGCCCACGCGCTGCTGCATGCCGCCGGAGAGCGTATAGACAGGGGCATCCTCGAACCCGCTCAGGCCGAGGAGTTCGATGAAGCGATGGCTGATGCTGTATCGCTCCGTCCTGGGACGGCCCTGCAGGCTGAGGCCGAAGGCCACGTTGTCGCGCACGGTCAGCCAGGGCAGGAGCGCATGCTTCTGGAATACGACTGAGCGATCCGCTCCCGGCCCCTGCACGGGCTGGCCGTCAAGAAGGACGCTCCCGCTGCTAGGCGAGATGAACCCCGCGACCAGGTTGAGCAGCGTCGACTTGCCGCACCCCGATGCACCCAGGACTACGACGAACTCGCCTGTCTCAACGGTGAGGTTGACGCTGTGCAGGGCCTCGGTCGGCGGCCGGCCACGCAGGCCAGGGTAGACGACCGAGGCATCGATGATCTGAAGGCTCATCCCGGCGTTTTCCTTGAGATCATCTCTCCCTCCAAATGGCGTTTTCGCCACGTGGCGACGCCGAGCGCAAATCCACCGCCCGACCATCCGTCAGGATCGTCGTCGCATCCGAAGTCGCCGTCGCAGGCAACGCCTTTCAGAAAGCTTCCGGCCACCGCGCCAGGTGAGCGCACCGGATGCGGCGCGGTGGCCGGCGGCCCACCTCAGGTCAAGGCGTCCTTGATATACTGCGTCGTCACGAACTTGTCGTAGCTCGGGAGCACAGTGTCGAGGCGGTTGAGGCTCTTCAGGAACTCGGCGGTCTGCTTGATTGTCTTCGCCATCTGACCACCCATCCACTGCGGCTGCAACTGCTCCTTGAGCGGAACGAACTCGTACCCCTTGATGACCTCCGGCACCTGAGCGGGCGAGGCGCCGGTATTCGCCGCAATCGCCTTGACGGGGGCGCTGTCCGCCGTCCAGGCCGCAGGGTCCTTGAGATAGGACTCGTTGGCCGCATTGAGCGAGCGCATGAAGCCGATCAGGCCCTTGGTGTTTTCTTGAGCGAATTTCCGGTTCACCACCCACGCATTGAAGGTGGGATAACCCCACTTCGCCACCGTGTCCGCGCCCACCAGACGGCGGCCGGTCTTCAGGATTTCGCTTTGAGCCGGTGGCCAGATAAACGCCGCGTCGATCGCCTTCTGGGACCAGGCGGCGACAATCTGGTTGGGCGACATGTTAAGGATGTGCACGTCCTGGCTTGGGATGTGCGCATGCTGGAGCGCCCCCATAAGCGAGAAATGCGACGTCGAGCCGATCGGCGTCGCCACCCGCTTTCCTTTGAGATCGGCGAGCGTCTTGATCCCGGCACCATCGCGTACGATGAGCGATTCGGAGGTACCGATCACGTAGTCGATCATGAACATCACAACATCGACGCCCTGCGTCGCCGCAATCGCGAGCGGCGCGGAACCGAGTTCGCCGATTTTCACGTCGCCCGAGGCCATCGCGGCGATAACGTCGGTGCCGGAGCCGAACTTCCGCCACTGCAGATCCCAGCCGCTGCCTTTGGAGAGCAGATGGTCGTGCGCGGCCATCTGCGTCGGCGTTGGATCGCCGAACGTGGCGATAATGATCGGCGATGCCGCTCGCGCCGTCGCGGCGAGACCCGCCGAGGCCACCGCTCCGCCGACAAAGGCTCTTCTCGAAACCCTCATTTAGACATCCCTCCTTGTGTCATCGTTGCTGCTCCGCACCCCATGGCACGGTTCGCTTGGTCACCGCGCCATCGGCACGGCCTCGAGTTCGTTGGCACAATGCGCAATGATCCGCCCTATCTGCGTGCAATCGCCGATCGAGAAGGTCAGTGGAATGCGCATATCGAAGAGGCCCGCGAGAATTCGGTCGGTCGCGGGCAAGACCTGCGGATCGACAAACCGCCAACTGAGATGGGAGCTCGTGTAACCCCGGGGTTCGGGATCGCCAAACCATTTCAATTCCACACCGAGCTCGGCATTGGCGGCGAGAAAGCGCCGTGCCGCGGTCGGGGTGATTCCCGGTATCAGGAACTGAATCGAGCTTCCGACGAAGCGTTCGCTCGCGGGGCGCGCGGGGATCCGGATTGCCGGCATCCGCTCAAGCTCCGTCGCCACGGCCGCGTAGCGCGCGTTCCAGCGTTCGATGTTGCCGTCAAGCGTCGCGAGCTGCGGCCGCAGGATCGCCGCACGCAGATTGTCCATCCGCGCTGAAAGATTGGGGCTCTCCATCCGGGCGGCGCCAAACGCTGCCATGTCCGGCGCGGCGCCGTGCCGGTCGTAGAGCATGTAGGATCCGGAGGAAACGATCGCGCGGGCCATCAACCCCGCATCATCGGAGACAAGCAGGCCACCTTCGCCCGCATTGATGTGCTTATACGTCTGCGCACTGAAGCAAGCAGCAAGTCCGAACGAACCGCTCTTGCGCCCGTTCCACAGAGCCCCCATCGTGTGCGCGCAATCCTCGATCAGCGTCAGGCCACAGCGCTCGAGAACCTTGTCCAGCGCATCCATGTCCACGAGATGCCCGCGCATGTGCGAGAGCAGCAGAAGACGCGCGCCACTCTCCGCCGCCTTCCTCGCGAGATCATCGAGATCGATGACCAGATCGGCCGTGGACTCGACGTACACGGGGCGACCGCCCGCCGCCACGATCGCCCCCGGAACGGGTGCCAGCGTGAAGGCATTGGTAAGAACCGGCGCGCCCGCAACCAGGCCGTAGGCCCGCAGGGCGAGCTGCATGGCCTGGCCGCCGGAGGCGCATGCGAGGCAGTAGCGGCTGCCCTGCCAGGCTGCAAAGTCACGCTCGAGTGAGGCCGCTTCGGAAACTTCGCCCGGCAGCACGTTGTAGCGGTGCAGCCGTCCCGAACGGAGCACGGCCACGGCCGCCGCGATCGCCGCCTCGTCGATCGGCTCTTGCTGCGTGAATACCCCGTGGAAGGCGGCTGGCCGCATCAGGCGGCCTCGCGCTCACGGGCCTGGGACGCGAGGCCCCGTACGCGCTCACCGAAATCGAACGCCTTCGTGTAGCCAAACAGAGCGGCGGATCCACCGGTGTGCAGGAACACCACGCGCTCACCGGCCCGGAAGCGCCCCTTGCGGATCAGATCGATCAGGCCCGCGGCCCCTTTGCCGCTATAGACGGGATCCAGCAGGATGCCTTCGAGTTCCGCGAACATGGTGATCGCCTCGATGCAGCCCGGCGTCGGAATACCATAGCCGGCGCCAACATAATTGCTGTCCGCCACCACCTGTTCGCGACGAACGACGCCGGGGCAGCCGAGCCGTTCCGCCGTTGCTGCGGCGAGCTGGAAGACATTCTCCTCCTGCTTTTCCTTCGGCGCCCGCACGCTGATGCCCAGCAACGGTATGCCCGCGTTGAGCGCGGACAAGCCCGCGATGAGGCCCGCCTGCGTGCCCGCACTGCCCGTCGCCTGCACGAGATGGTCGACCACCAGATCGCGGTCGTTCGCCTGGCCGAGTAACTCCAGCGCGCAGTTGACATAGCCGAGCGCACCCGTGGTGTTCGACCCGCCACCCGGAATCGCGTACGGCTTGCGCCCAGCCGCACGGAACCGCTCCGCGACACGCTCGAGCTCCTGGTTCATATCGAGCCCGCCTGGCCGCTTCTCTGCCGTGGCACCGTGCAGGAAGTCCAGCAGTACGTTGCCGTTGTAGTTGTAGTCGGGATCCTTCGAGCCGGTGCGGTCCTCGAGCAGGATGTGGCACGCCATGCCCAGCTTCGCCGCCGCGGCCGCTGTCTGCCTCGCGTGGTTCGACTGGGTGGCACCCTGCGTGATGACGAGGTCGGCGCCACGGGCCTGCGCCTCGGCCATCAGGAACTCGAGCTTGCGGGTCTTGTTGCCGCCGGTCGAAAGCCCCGTGCAATCGTCGCGCTTGATCCAGATCTCCGGCCCACCGAGCGCTTTGCTCAACCGCGGCAGCGGTTCGAGAGGGGTCGGCAGGTGCGCAAAATGCAGCCGAGGAAATCGTGAGATATGCATGGTCTTGTTGTCTCCCACCCGCTCTCGTCGTTTGTATGTACGATAGCGACTAAAATCGCGCTTGCAATGACCGATTTCGGCGTAAAACATGCACAAAACGCATGTTGTGAGGACCGCGATGAGGCTCGAATGGATGGAGGACATTCTCGCGATCCTGCGCGCAGGATCGCTCAGCGCGGCAGCGGAAATGCGCCACGTGAGCCAACCCGCCTTCTCGCGGCGCATCCGGCAGATCGAAGAACACGTCGGGGTTGATCTGCTGGACCGGTCGAGCCGCCCCGCGCGTCTGCGCCCTTCCATCCTCGCGCAGAGCCGGGTCCTGCAGGATCTGACCGAGCGCATGAATGAGCTCCTCTACGACCTGCGGCGGCACGACCAGCGCAACGCAAACCGGTTCGTGATCGCGAGTCAGCACGCCATCGCAACCACGATGGTGCCTCGCCTCATCGAGGTGCTCTCCACCGAAACCGAGGTGAACGTGCACGTCCGCTCGGGCAACCGGGATGAATGCTTCGAGTTTCTTGTCCACCGGCGGGCGGATCTCCTGATCGTCTATCGAACGGTCCGCGAGATCGGTGCCGAGCCCGAGTCATTCCTCGAAGAGCGGTCGCTCGGACATGAAGACGTTGTTCCCGTCTTTGCGACTTCGGGCATGCCCAGCCTGCAGCGTCAGATCCACGATGGCGAACTCCCCCTGATCGTTTATCCGCCCGACGTGTTCTTCGGGGACGTGATGGACCACGAGTTATTGCCGAGCCTGCGTTCGCGCTTTCTTCTCCGCCCGAAGGCGGAGACCGCCCTGACGCTCACCGCGCTGCAACTCGCCATCGCGGGTGTCGGCGTCGCCTGGGTACCTATGTCGCTTGCAGCTCGCGAAATTGCTGCCGGTTTCCTCGCGCGCGTTCCGGGACCACTGACCCAGGTGACGATCTCGATGCACGCGATGCGGCTCGCGGGGCCTCATCCCACCTTGTCGGAGCGTGTTTGGTCCATGCTGGACCGGATCGCGTGCGAGTAGGACTGCCAGCATGACCACTGGCTGCCTCACGATGGGACAGGCGTTCGACCCGGCCCGCTAGAACGGCAACCCGACGTAGTTCTCGGCGAGCGAGGCCAGCGCCTTTTCCGACGAGAACAGGTAGGCGAGTTCGGTCTGTTGCAGCTTGTCCTCGTAGGCGGAGTTGGCGGGGAAGCGGTGCAGCGTCGTCGTCATCCACCAGGAAAACCGCTGCGCCTTCCACACCCGCGCCAGCGCCTTGCGCGAATAATCATCGAGCCCGGTGTCGTCGCCGCGCTGATAATGCGCGAGCATCGCGTGGTAGAGGTAATAGATGTCCGAGGCGGCGCTGTTCAGCCCGCGCGCGCCGGTGGGCGGCACGATGTGCGCGGCGTCGCCGGCGAGGAACAGCCGGCCGTGGCGCATCGGCTCCGCGACGTAGCTGCGCAGCGGCGCGATGCTCTTCTCGATCGAGGCTCCGGTCGCCAGCCGTGCCGCCACCTCCGCCGGCAGCCGTCGCCGTAGCTCCTCCCAGAACGCCTCGTCCGACCAGTCCTCGACACGGTCGCTGAGCGGCACCTGGATGTAGTAGCGGCTCAGCAC
>JAJZUI010000023.1 GCA_021847175.1 Pseudomonadota bacterium | reverse complement strand
CCACGCGCTCGAGCAGCGTGCCGCGCAGGCTCTCCACCGCGGCAAGCTCCTGGATCGCGACGGCCACCGCGCGCGGCGAAACGCCCGGATGCAATGCCACCTGCACCCGCAGCATGGCCCTGCGCTGCTGCTCGCGCGTCGGCTCGAACCCCGCGCCCGCACCGCCGTCGCCCAGCACCTCCGCCGGCAGCGGGTCGCCCGGCCGCAGCCCCGCGACATAGTCGAGCGCCTGCTCCACCAGGCCCAGCATGCGTCCGTCCTCGCTGTCCGCGGCGATGGCGAACTCGCGGCGCAGCGCGCGCAGCGGCAGCACCGCTTCCTCGGCGCCGAGGCTCACCGCGAGCGCCGGCTGCCCGTCCTCGGCACGGCGGAACAACGCCGGCTGCAGCCTGCGGAACACGGCGTGCGAGAGTACCAGCTTCCGCTCGCCCTCGAAGCTCGTCGTCGGCATGGTCCCACCATCCGCGACCGCGATGAACACAACCCTAACAGGCCCCCGCGCCCCTTCAGCTCTCGTTCACCCGATGCGCGCAGCATGCGTCCCGCATCATCGGATGGGATTCGCCTTGCCGCGCTCCGCACACCACCCGGCCGACCTCCGCTTCAGCCTGCGCCTGCAACACGGTCACGACCTCGCCACCGGCGCCGTGGTCGCCGCGGAGGCCTGGCCCGTCTGGCACCGCGCCGGCCGCCCTTTCCCCGCCGCCGCGATCCGCGACCGCACCATGGCCACCCACGCCCTGCTGCGCGCCGCCGCGGAACAGGCGCGCGGCGCCCGCGCCATACCCATCTCGGTCAACACTGACGCCGCGGCGCTCGCCGACGGCTCGATCGCCGAGGCCGCCACCGCGGCGCTCGCTGCCACAGGCTGCCCGCCAGCGCGTCTCGGCATCGAGATCCCGGAGACGCTGCTGGAAGCCGCCGACCTCGCACCGCTGCACGCCATCGGCCTCGGCGTCGTCGCCGACCATTACGGCACCGGCGCCATGTCGTTGCGCCTGCTCGCCTCCCTCCGGCTCGCCGCCATCAAGCTCGACGCCACGCTGGTGCGCGAGATCGGCCATAGCCGCCCGCGCCAGGCGCTGGTCCGCGCGCTGGTCACCGCCGCCACGGCCCAGGGCGTCGCCGTCGCCGCCTGCGGCATCGAGGCCACCGCAGAGCGCGCGGCGCTCGCCTCACTCGGCGTGCGCACCGGACAGGGCCCGCTCTTCGCCACGCCCGGGACCATCGCCGCCTGAGACCGTCGCGGCCCGACCCGCCGCACCCGACACCTCCCCGGACATCCGGCCGCTCAGTCCATGACCGTATCGTCATGCCGCCGAAGCTTGCCCGGCCGCGAGCCCTCGGACCATAAACACCGCCGTCATCATTCCGCGCCGCGACCGTGTACCTCATGGCCCTCCTCGCGAGCCTCTTCTTCCCCGCCTGTGCCAACACCGGCGTCGGCGGGCTGGCACCGGCACGCTACCTCGACCCGCACACGATCATCCGGCCGAAAACCCCCGACACAGCGCTTGCCGCCCCCGCCGGCTTCGCGCCGAAGCCCGATATCGAAACGCCGCTCTACAAGGCTCTCCCCGCGACTCTCTTCGCCGATCTGCGCGAGTTGGCAGCATGCGAAAAGCGCGCTTACACGCAGGCAGCCTTCCCGCACCGCCCGCAGGCGGACTATGTCGTGCGCAGCGCCGTCCTAAACGTCCCAGACCTCGTCACGGCGCAGGTCCTGGCCGGCCCCGGAAAGACCAGCGCCTGGCTGGTGCTGTGGTCGCGCAGCGTCTATGGACGTTCCGATCTCGGCGTGAACCGCCAGCGCCTGCGCGCCTGGCTCGCCTCCCTCGCCGCCACCGTAGCGCACACGAAATAGGGAGATCCGATGCGCGGCCTCGCCAACGCCCTCCGCGAATCCTGGCGCCTTGCGCGCCCCTACTACGCGTCGGAGGAGAAATGGTTCGCCCGCATCCTGCTGGGCGTCATCATCGCCGCCAACCTGATGCTGGTTGGCATCAACGTCTGGCTCAATGCGTGGAACCAGCAATTCTTCAACGCGCTGCAGAGCAAGAACTGGGGCTCCTTCATCCGCCTGCTGTTCTACTACGACACCACCAAGAGCGGCACCTTCATGCCGGGGTTCAGCGAGCTGGTCGTCGTCTACATCGTCATCGCGGTCTCGCGCACCTACATGAACCAGTGGCTGCAGATCCGCTGGCGAAGCTGGCTCACGCGCAAGCTGATGGACGAGTGGCTGGCAGACCGCGCCTATTACCGCATCTCGCTCACCGGTACCGAGACCGACAACCCGGACCAGCGTATCGCCGACGACCTCGCGAGCTTCGTCGGCAACACCCTCTCGCTCGGGGTGGACCTGCTGTCCAACGTCGTCTCGCTGGCGAGCTTCCTCTCGATCCTCTGGATGCTCTCCGGCGCGATCACCGTGTTCGGCGTCACCATCCCCGGCTACCTGGTCTGGGTGGCACTCGTCTATTCCATCTTCGGCACCTGGATCACCCACAAGATCGGCAAGCCGCTCGTCCAGCTCAACTTCCAGCAGCAACGCTACGAGGCCGACTTCCGCTTCGCCCTCGTGCGCCTGCGCGAGAACACGGAAGGGGTCGCGCTGATCGGCGGCGAGGCCGAGGAAAACCAGACGCTGCGCCAGCGCTTCCGCGGCATCGCCAACAATTGGTGGGCGATCATGCAACGGATGAAGTGGCTCAACACCTTCATCTTCGGCTTCAACCAGATCGCCAACATCTTCCCCATCGTCGTGGTCGCGCCGCGCTACTTCTTCGGCAAGATCCCGCTCGGCGTGCTGACCCGCGCCGCCGACGCGTTCGGCCAGGTGCAGGGCTCGATGTCCTGGTTCGTTGGCGCCTACACCTCGCTCGCCTCCTGGCGCGCCACCGTGGAACGTCTCGTGGGATTCCACCGTGCCATCGTTGCCGCCCGCGCCGCCTCCAGTGCCGGCCTCACCGCACAGGAGGGCGCGGAGGGCTTCGCGATCCGCGACGGCGTGGTCCGCCTGCCCAACGGCAAGACGCTGCTGACCATCTCCGACCTCGTCGTGCGCAAGGGCGACTCCATCCTCTTCACCGGCGTCTCGGGCAGCGGCAAGTCGACCCTGTTCCGGGTGCTGGCCGGCATCTGGCCTTTCGCGGAGGGCAGGCTCGAGCGCCCCGCCGCGCGCGCACTGTTCCTGCCGCAGCGTCCCTACATCCCGCTCGGGTCGATCCGCCACGCCGTGACTTACCCCGCCGCCGACAACGCGCATGACGACGCCGAGGTGGTAGCGGTGCTCGACGATGTCGGCCTCGGCGCCTTCGTCCCACGGCTCGACGACCCGGACAACTGGGCGCTGCGCCTTTCCGGCGGCGAGCAACAGCGCCTCGCCATCGCCCGCGCGCTGCTCGCCCGCCCGGACTACCTGTTCCTCGACGAGGCAACGAGCGCGCTCGACCCCGCGGCGGAACAGGATCTCTACGCGCTGATGCGCGCGCGCCTGCCCGACGCCGCGATCGTCTCGATCGCGCATCGTCCGGCGCTCGCCGCCCTGCACGACCGCCAGATCGACGTCCATCGCACCATGGGCGCCGGGCGACCGCTCGCGGCCGGCTCCACGGCGGGGACCGCATGATCGCGCTGCACGCGAGCCGGCTCACGCTGGAACTGCGCCCGGAGGTCGGCGGCTCGGTGACCGAATTCCGGCTCGATGCCAAGCCGATCCTGCGCCCGACCACCGCCGATGCGCTCGCCAGCCAGGGGGCGCGCGGCGCCGCCTCCTACCCGCTCGTCCCCTACTCCAACCGGCTGCGCGACAACCGCTTCCGCTTCATGGGCCGCACCTACGACCTGCCGCCGACCCTCAACGGCCAGGTGATCCACGGCGTCGGATGGCGCCGTCCGTGGCAGGTCGTCGCCGTCTCCGCCACGCGCGCCAGCCTCGTCTACGACCACACGCCGGACGTCGAATGGCCTTTCGCCTTCCGCGCCGAGCAGCATTTCATGCTGGATGCCGACGGCCTCTCCTGCCGCCTCGCCGCCATCAACCTCGCCCCGCACGAGGCGCCGATGGGCATGGGCCCGCACCCGTTCTTCGCCCGCCCGCCCGGCACACGCCTCACCTTCACCGCCGCCTGCGTCTGGCACCACGACGCGAAGAAGATTCCCACCCATGCCACGCAAGTCCCGCCGGAATGGGATTTCTCCACGGGCCGCGACGTTTCCGGCGTCGTCCTCGACCACTGCTTCAGCGACTGGGGCGGCCGCGCCGAAATCCTCCTCCCCTACGCGCGCGTCGAGTTCACCGCCGACGCATTGTTCCGTCATCTCATCATCTTCACGCCGGAGGGCCGCGACTTCTTCGCGGTCGAGCCGGTGACCAACCTCACCGACGGGCTGAACCGCATGCACACCGAACCGATGAGCAACATCTTCCTGCTGCAGCCGGACGAACGCGTCGAGGCCTCCTTCCGCCTCGCGGTGGCCCCGGCATGAGCGCGATCTACCCTTCGCTCGCGGGCAAGCGGGTGCTCATCACCGGCGGCGCGTCGGGCATCGGCGCCGACCTGGTGCGCGCCTTCGTCGCCCAGAAGTCCCACGTCACCTTCCTCGACATCGACGACGCGGAGGCCGCGAAAGCCCCAGCGGAGGCGATCTACCGCCACGTCGACCTCACCGACATCGCGGCCCTGCGCACCGCCATCGACGAGCTCGGCCCGTTCGGCGTGCTGGTCAACAACGCCGCCCGCGACGACCGCCACGACATGGCGAGCGTCGAGCCGGACTACTGGCACAAGGCGCTCGCGGTAAACCTGGACCATCAGTTCTTCGCCACCCAGCGTGTCGCCCCCGCGATGGCCGCGAACGGCGGCGGCGTCGTCATCTTCACCAGCTCCGTCTCCTGGAAGCGCGCGCGACCCGGAATGGTCGCCTACACCACGTCCAAGGCCGCCATCGCTGGTCTCACCCGCACCATGGCGCGAGAACTCGGCCCGCAGGGCATCCGCGTCAACTGTATCGTTCCAGGTCCGATCCGCACCGAGCGCCAGGCGAAGCTTTGGCGCTCGCCGGAGGCAGACGCGGAATTTCTCCGCCTGCAGGCGCTGAAATTCCACCTCGACGGCACCCATGTCGCGCGCGCGGCACTGTTCCTCGCCTCGGACGAATCCTCGGGCATGACCGGCACCGAGATCATCGTCGACGGTGGGGTCACCCTCAATTGACCACCGCACTCGCCCTCGCGCTGCGCGGGCGGACGGTGCTGCTGCACGGCGCGGATCGCCCTGCCTTCGCCGTCGGCCACGGCACGCCCCGGATCGACATGAACCGCGGCAATTTCCGCATCGCCGATCAGGTCGAGGCCCGCACGCCGCTCCCCCACCTCACCGTCGCCGGCGAAGAGCTTCGTTTCGCCGCCGCACCGGGCACCCCACCCGCGCTGGTCTGGCGCCTCGAACAAGGCCCCGATTCCATCCGCCTCGCGCTGCGCCACGCCGCGCCCGGCATCAACCGCGTCTGGCTCGCCCTCCCCGCCGATCCCGCGGAGCGCATCCGCGGCGGCGGCGAGCAGTTCTCCTACCTCGACCTCCGCCACCGCCGCTTCCCGCTCTGGACCTCCGAGCCCGGCGTCGGGCGCGACAAATCCACCGCCGTCACGCAACAGGCCGACCGCGAGGCCAACGCCGGCGGCGACTACTGGACCACCACCTACCCGCAACCCACACTCCTCTCCGATCGCCTTCACGCCGTCCACATCGAAACCACCGCCTACGCCGCGTTCGACCTCACCGCCTCCGATCGTCACGAGATAGAAATATGGGAGCCTCCGGCGGCCATCCACCTCCTCGCCGCCGACTCACACGCATCCCTCGTCCGCCGCCTCTCCGACCTCTTCGGCCGCGCGCCCGCGCTCCCCGAATGGACGATGCGCGGCGCGATCGTCGGCCTCAAGGACGGCGAGAACAGCTTTACCCGCCTCGAACGCATCCTCGATGCCGGCGCCGCCGTCTCCGGCCTGTGGTGCGAGGACTGGGCCGGCGTGCGGGAAACGAGCTTCGGCACCCGCCTGTTCTGGGACTGGCGCTGGAGCGAACGCCGCTACCCGCGCCTGCCGGACCGCATCGCGGCACTCGCGCAACGCGACATCCGCTTCCTCGCCTACGCCAACCCCTACCTCGCGACGGACGGCACGCTCTATCCCGAGGCGCTGGCCCGAAACCTCTTCGCCCGCGACGCGCACGGGGGCGCCTACAACGTCGACTTCGGCGAGTTCACCGCCGGCGTCGTCGACTTCACCAATCCCGAGGCCCGCGCCTGGTTCGCCGAGCGTATCCTCAAGCGCGAGATGCTGGATCTCGGCATCGCCGGCTGGATGGCCGATTTCGGCGAATACCTGCCCACCGACACGCGGCTCGCCAACGCCGACCCGCTGCTCGCCCACAACGCCTGGCCCACGCTTTGGGCCGAGGTCAACGCCCGCGCCCTCGCCGCCCACGAGCGTGGCCGCGACGCCATGTTCTTCATGCGCGCCGGCTACACCGGCACCCAGCGCCACTGCCCGCTGCTCTGGAGCGGCGACCAGTGCGTCGACTTTTCCCGCCACGACGGGCTGCGCACCACCATCACCGCGGCGCTGTCCGCGGGCCTGGTCGGCAACCGCTTCCACCACAGCGACATCGGCGGCTACACCAGCCTCTACGGGCTCGTGCGCACCCCGGAACTGTTACGGCGCTGGACCGAAATGGCCGCCTTCACGCCGGTCATGCGCACCCACGAGGGCAACCGCCCGCGCCAGAACCTGCAAATAGACGCCGACCCCGCGGTGCTCGCGGAGTTCGCCCGCTTCACCCGCATCCACGCCGCCCTCGCCCCGTATCTGCGCGAGGTCGCGGCGCAAGCCGAAACCGGCCTGCCCGCCCAGCGCCCCCTCTTCCTGCACTTCCCGGACGACCCGGAAGCCGCCGCCATCGAGGACCAGTACCTGCTCGGCCCCGACCTCCTCGTCGCGCCCGTCCACGCCGCGGGCCGCGACCGTTGGGAGGTCTACCTCCCGGCCGGCGCGGACTGGCAGCATTTCTGGTCCGGTACCGGCCACAGGGGCGGGCAACGCCTGGTCATCGACGCCCCGCTCGGCCAGCCCCCCGTCTTCACCCGGTTGGGGAGTCCGCACGCGGCGCTGTTCGCGCGGGCGGCGGCGTCGGCACCGTCCGCCCGATCCTGAGCAGGCTGAACACGGACGCCAGCACCGCGAACACCGCCGCAAGCTCCAGCGCCATCCTGCTGCCTTCCACCACCCCGGCGCCCTCGGCGAGGCGGAACACCACGGCAGCCAGCGCCGCGCCCATGGTCTGGCCGGTCAGCCGCGCCGTGGCCAGCATGCCGCTGCCCGCGCCCGTACGCCCCGGCGGTGCGCTCGCCAGCAGCAGCCGCCCGTTCGGCGACTGGAAGAAGCCGAACCCCGCCCCCATCAGCACCATGCAGAACCCGATCCCGAGCGGCGCCGCCACGCCGTGCGAACCCGCCCGCGGCATGAAACGCACCAGCACCAGCCCCAGCGCCATCACCAGCATCCCGGCGCCACCGAGTCCGCCCGGCGCGATCCTGTCCGACAGCCGCCCGGAGATCGGCGCCACCACCGCGTTTGCCAGCGGCCATGGCGTGAGCAGCAGCCCGGTCGCCACCTGCGACGCCCCCTGCGCCTCGAACAGGAACGGCAGCGCCACATAGGCCAGCGTCTGCGCCGCGAATGAACAGATCGCGGTGAACACGGAAAGCGCGAACACCGGCCGCGCCAGCAGGTCCACCGGCAGCAGCGGGGGCGACAACCGCACCTGCCGGCGCATGAACACGAACCCCACCGCCAGCAGCACCGCCGCCCCGCCAAGGATCACGTCCGCCGGCGTGTGCGATCCCAACTGGTCGAGCACGAAGATGAACAGCAGCATCGTCGCCGCGTTCAGCACCACGCTCGGCACGTCCAGCTTCTGATCCGCGAGCGGCGTGCGCGGCAGCGCGCCGGCCATCGACAGCGCCACGATCCCCAGCGGCACGTTCACCGCGAACAGCATCGGCCAGGGTGCCACCGCCAGGATCGCGGACGCCACGGAGGGCCCCGCCGCCGCCGAGACCGAGACCACCATCGCGTTGAACCCGACCGCCCGCCCGAGATGGCGCGTCGGAAACACGAATCGCAGCAGCGCGGTGTTGATGCTCGTCATCCCCGCGCAGCCCAGCCCCTGGATCGCCCGCGCCGTGATCAGGAACCCGAACGAAGGCGACAGCGCGCAGGCGCCGGAAGCGGCGGTGAACACCACCAGCCCCGCCACGAACACGCGCCGGAACCCGATGATGTCGCCCAGCGCCGCGCAGGGCAGCAGCCCAACCACCACGGCAAGCTGGAACGCGTTGACCACCCACACGGAGGCCGCCGGCGACACTGCGAGCCCCCTGGCCATCGCCGGCAGCGCCACGTTGGCGATGCTGCCGTCCAGCACCGCCATCGCCACCCCGATGCCGATCGCCGCCATCGCGCGTTCGCGTGCCCCGGCAGGAAGTCCCTCGTCGTTCATCCCCCCAGCATCGGGGCGCTTCGCGGATCCGGCAACGGGACCTGCCGCGCGTCAGACATGCCGGAGGCGTCGCAGCCCCGGGCCTGGCCGCCTCGCCGGCCTTCCCGCCAGCGCGGGCGCAGCCAGGCGAAGGCCTATTCCAACGCCGGGAAAAATGGGCCAGATTCCGCATGGGATGACCTCGCGGTCTTGAAACTCGCTGCCTTGAAACCGGCGGTGGCGAAACTCTGGAAGAGTGCTCGTTTGAACAAGACAGTCGCCGGCTTCGGACCAGACAGCGCCGGAGATAACCGGAAACCATGCCCGTTGGGACCGCGCCGGCGTGAAACCCCGGCTGGATCGATGCGACCCGGATGACGGTTCCCGATCCGCGGTCCGCTTGTCGCGTTGCCGTGAGCCCGCAATCATGGACCTCGCCATGAGGACGGCGGTCGTCATCGTCGCGGGATCGACACAAATCATGTCATTGGGCGCAGCTCGGTGCGGGGCCCCTGCCCGTTGCGGCCGGTCCACGGCGGCCGGCATGAGAATCGCATCGTCTTTCGGGCCGGGCTCGGGATGAGCCGATTTATCGCCTATGTTCACCTCGCATATGGCTTCGACTCGCGGAAATGGCAGGCGAAGTGGCGCGCCGGCAAGGTTCTCGGCCTGAACGAGGAATTTCCTTACGGCTATCACCACGCTGCCGAATTCGGCGCCACCGTCGTCTATTCGACAGATCATCCCGAGACCGCAATCGGGAAACTCCTGCGCTACGGAGCGAGGGGGCTCTTCGGGTTCGACTTCGTGCACGCCTGGCGCAACCGGCGCGAGATATGGCAGGCGGATGTGGTATGGACCCATACCGAATCGCAGTCACTGGCGATCCTTCTGTTGTTCGCGCTGTCGAGGCGGGCCACACGCCCCAAGCTGATCGCCCAGTTCGTCTGGCTGATGGACGCATGGCCCCGCGCCGGGCTTCTTCGCCGAGCGATTTACAAGTCGCTGCTGCGCAAGGCCGATATCCTGACTTTTCATTCACCGCTCAACGCCCAGGCCGCAGCGGCGCTTTTCCCCGACAAACGTGTCGAGGTTTTGAAATTCGGCATCAACACCGTCCCCCCGACACTGCCGAGCCACACCTTCGAAGGTCGGAAGACGCGATTATTGTCGGCAGGTAACGACCGCCATCGGGACTGGTCCACATTGATCGAGGCGGTGAACGGAGCAGACGATATCGAGTTGCGGCTGCTGACGACCGCCTACAAGCTGCCCCGACCATACCCCAACATCACGGCCCTTCGGGTGGACTCCAACGATGCCCTCCTGGCCCAATTCGCCTGGGCGGATATCGTGGTCGTTCCCCTCAAGCCCAATCTTCACGCATCCGGACTGACGGTCGTGGAGGAGGCCGCCACACTGGGCGTACCGGTTGTCTGCACGAATGTCGGCGGGATGGACTACTACTTTGGGAACGACGCAGTGCTGTACGTCGATCCGTATGCGCCCGAAAGAATGCTGGATGCGGTTCGCCGCCTGGCCGGCGATGCGGGCTTGCGGCAAACCATGGTTGCCGCCGCGCGGCGCCGCCTGGTGGAGGGCGGAATCAGCTCCCGCGACTACGCGCGGCGCCACGTCGAGCTGTCGCTGGAACTCCTCGGCCTTTCGGCGGAAACCTGACGCGGCCAAGGCCGACTGCGGCTCCGCATGGCTTGGCCCGCGCTCAGGTGGTCGCCGGGGCTGCTTGCGGGGACTTCAGCATGGCTCTCAGGATCGCGATGTCGGACGTGACATGCTTGCGGTCGATCAACAGGATCGCGAGTCCATAGACGATCATGGCGACAATCGGACACAGAACCCAGACCAGGACGGTATCGCCGCCGTAACGCAGGGTCATCCAGGTTGCCGCCCCGCTGACGCAGCTTGCGGCCAATGGCCCCATCAAGCCGCGGATCAGCGGCCATGCCGTCCTATCCAACATCGCCACGGTGCCAACCAGCGCGACCGTCACATAAACGGCGTTAATGCCGAGCACTCCATAGGCAACACCGGTCAATCCGATCCAGGGGCCGAGACAGACTGCCAGAATGCGCCCGATACTCACGCCCACCAGCGAAAGGAACTGCGTCCGGTAGCGATTGCACGCCAGGCGCACAGCACCGCACAGCGCGCCG
This sequence comes from Pseudomonadota bacterium, assembly GCA_021847175.1. Taxonomy (GTDB): domain Bacteria; phylum Pseudomonadota; class Alphaproteobacteria; order Acetobacterales; family Acetobacteraceae; genus JAJXXT01. Next base: position 15,110 of record JAJZUI010000023.1, on the reverse strand, counting down.
ATCACGTTCAGCACGTACGCCGGGAACAATACCCGGATCAGCGGGATCGCATGCCCCCATTTCGGTCCCAGCAATGCCGGCAGCATGACCGGCGCGACCGCCAGAAAAAACGCCGCGGCAGGAAACAGGATCATGCAGAGCAGGCGCGAAAGCTGCCGGTGCAGGGCGGCGGCTATCGCCCGCTCCTCCCCGACAGCGCGGATGTACAAGCTCAACCAGAGCGGGTTGGAAACCGCCTCGCTGATGAAGCGCGGCACCTGGTTTGAAAAGACGAAGAGCCCGACGGTCGCTGTTCCGAATCCACGGGTCAGGAAGCTGTTCTCGATGGCGCGTCCGACGAAATCGGCGATCCTGGTGCCCGCGATAAGCCCGCCCGTGGCGAAATGGGAGAGCAGCCGCGACGGATGGAACTCCAGCGCCGGCATCTTGAACGCAACCGCGTTCAGCACGCAGGCGCGCACAAGGTATAGCGTCACGAACTGCCCAACCAGGCTCCAGCTGCCGGCTCCCCGGGTCGCCATCCAGATGCCGATCCCCACGCCCAGAACATTTCCCACCAGATCGGCGAAGGCCCCGACGGCAATCCTTCCCTGCCGCTCGAGCCGCGCCACGGGCGGTACGGTCACGGCCATCATCACGATCGTCAGCGACAGCACCGCCATGATGCCCGGCAGGCGGGGCTGGCCGAGAGCCGCGCCCATGACGAAGCCGGCGCCGGTCAGCCCCGCCGCCAGGATGATGCCGAGGCCGAGCAGGGCCCAGAATGCCGTCGACCAGATCGCCGAGGAGTCGGGCTCCTTGACCAGCGAAATACCCAGCCCCCCATCTGCCAGCAGGCCAACAAAGGCCACCACCGGAAACGCAAGGGCGTAAAGACCGAACTCGGACGGCCCCAGCAGCCGTGCCATCACGGGCAGCGCCAGCACCTGCAAAAGCATCTTCACAAGGCTCACCGCCCCGGCGGCGCTCGCGCCGAACGCGATCCGCCGGCTGCTGGGCTTGGGTGGGAGCGCCTGCGGTCGCTCTGTCATGATATCGAACGCTTTCCCGCCACATCGAGAACACCGGACATCCCGCTTTCTGCGGCGTCTCCTCATGTCAGTCCAGAGATTCGGTCGGCGCGCCCTTCTGGTGTGGCCCTGATCGCGGTCTTGCCCTGCCGGGGGCCGCATGGTTCCCGCGGCCCGGCGGCTCCCTCGCCGCCCCCTTGCGCCATGCCGGGCCCGCCGTCATCGTCGGGACCGCAAAGGGAGCAGGGCATGGACCCCAGGGGCCTCGATTTCGATCTCGACACCATCCTCGCCGGCCTGCGCACCTGGGTCGAATGCGAAAGCCCGACGCACGACGCCGCCGCCGTCGAGCGCGCCATGGACCTAGCCGCCCGCGACCTCGCCCTGATGGGGGCGGCAATCGAGCGCATCCCCGGCCGCATGGGCTATGCCGGCTGCGTGCGCGCGCGCCTGCCCCATCGCCACCCCGGCCCCGGCATCCCCGGGCCTGGTATTCTCGTCATGGGCCATCTCGACACCGTCCACCCCATCGGCACGCTCGCCGCCCTGCCCTGGCGGCGCGAGGGCGGCAAGTGCTGGGGCCCCGGCGTGATGGACATGAAGGGCGGCAACTACATCGCGCTCGAGGCGCTGCGCGGCCTGGCCCGCGCGGGCGTCGAAACGAACCTCCCCGTCACCGTCCTCCTCACGCCCGACGAGGAGGTCGGCAGCCCTTCCACGCGCGACATCATCGAGGCCGAGGCGGCGCGTCATCGTTACGTCCTCGTGCCGGAACCCTCGCGCCCGGACGGCGGTGTCGTCACCGGCCGCTACGCCATCGCCCGCTTCCGGCTGGAGGCCGTCGGCCGCCCGAGCCACGCCGGCGCCCGCCTGGCGGACGGCCGCAGCGCGATCTCGGAGATGGCCCGCCAGATCCTCGCCATCGAGGCGATGACCACGGCGGATGCCACGTTCAGCGTCGGCGTGCTGCGCGGCGGCGAGTGGGTCAACTGCGTCGCCACCACCTGCACCGCGCAGGCGCTGACCATGGCCAAGCGCCAGGCGGACCTCGACCGCGCCGTCGCCGCGATGGAGGCGCTGAAGCCGCTCGGCGAGGGCGTGCAGTTCCGCGCCACGAAGACCGTCGTCCGCCCGGTCTGGGAGCCGGACGGCGCGACCATGGCGCTCTGGGAGCGCGCAAGCAAAATCGCGACCGGCCTCGGCTTCGCCATCCCCCCGCAAAGCTCCGGCGGCGGCTCGGACGCGAACTTCACGGGTGCGATGGGCATCCCCTCCCTCGACGGCCTCGGCCTCGGCGGCGCCGGCCCCCACACGCTCGACGAGCACATCGACGAGGCCACCATCCTCCCCCGCACCCGCCTGATGGCGGGCCTGCTGGCGACGCTGGATTGAGCACGGGCTGCGGCGCGGTCCAGTCGGTGCGGGGTGGTCTTCTGCCTGTCCGGTTCCGCGTGAAGACCTTGAGGAACAGGACGATCGGCACCTGTCCTAGTCAGCCATGTAATCACGGCGGATCGGCACCGCGTCCATCCGCTTTGCCAACTGGATCTGAAACACAACGTTCGTCCGCATTCTGAAGCCGATCTCGCACAACACGAGATAGAACTCCCACATCCGGTAGAACCGCTCATCGTAGAGGCGCACCACATCCGCCCGCCGCGCGACGAAACGCTCGCGCCAGTGCCGCAGCGTCTCGGCATAATGCAGCCGCAGCACCTCGAGATCGGTCATGATCAGGCCGCTCCGCTCCACTTCGGCCGCAATCTCCGACAGGGATGGCAGATCGGCCCCGGGAAAGATGTACTTCCGCATAAACGGATTGATCGGCCCCGGCTGATCCGAATACCCGATCGTGTGGATCAGCGCGACGCCGTCATCCGCCAGCAATCCGCGCAGCTTCGCAAAGAACTCGGCATAGTTTCGCTTGCCCACATGCTCGAACATCCCAACCGAGACGATGCGGTCATAAGGACCCGCTTCATCGCGGTAATCCTTCAGATGGAACCTCACGCGGTCGGCAACCCTCGCTGCCGCGGCCCGCGCGACGCTGAGCCTGTGCTGCTCGGTGCTCAGCGTCACGCCCGTAACCTCGGCATCGCAGCGCGCCGCGATGTCGAGGCACATGCCGCCCCAGCCCGAGCCGATGTCGAGAACCCGCAGCCCGGGCCGGTCGAGCAGCAGCTTTGCCAGGACATGGCGCTTCTTGTTCGCCTGCGCGCTCTCCAGGTCATCGTCCGGCGAGCGGAAATAGGCGCAGGAGTACTGCATGTCCCGATCGAGGAACATCGCGTAGAATTCATTCGACAGATCGTAATGATGGGCGACGTTGCGTCGCGCCCGCGACATCGGGTTCGACTGCCGCACGTGGCGCCCGGCCCGCTCGAGCAGCGCAAGCCATGGCACCGAGCGCGCATTATCCGCGTTGCGCCCGATCACGGCCGCGAAATCATAGAGCGTGCCCTCTTCGATCCGCAGCGCGCCGTTCATGTATGCCTCGCCCACCGTCAGCGCCGGATTGAGGGCAAGCCGGTACTCCGTAGCCTTCGATGCCAACCTGATCGTCGCGCTGGGCGCAGAGCCGTCGCCGAGCTTATGCAGGCGCCCCCCTGCATCAATGATCCAGATACTGCCGGTGCGCACAAGTGATTTTAATATCGTAATGAACATCGTGCCTGACCGTTGGGCTGCTTTTCATGTGGCGACAGGCGAGAGGCTCGTCCGGCGCAACGATATCGCCGGTGCGCCGCGGCTAACAACAGTTCTATAGCCCGCTCGCCGGGTCAAACGAACCTCGTTCCACTCGATCCGCGCGACGCCCTATGGCCCGACGATGGGCGCGAAGATGCCGGCTGCGGGCAGCGCCGGGCGTCCGTTTTCGGGATCGCTCGAGGGGCCGTTCGACGGCAGCCGTGGGCCGAAAGGCGAAATTAAAGCCCAGCCACCCCAACCACCCCTTCCTTGCCCCCGCCCGAGATTCCGCCCAATTAAGCCCCTCACAAGGAGGCATCGACGCCACGATGGAGCCCGAGGACTGGGAAATCCCGGACAACCTGCAGCCGCATCCGGACGACTACAGCTTCGACCTCGACCGCGCGCTCAGCGCGGTCGTTGGAGTGCGCGCCAACGTCCCCGCGGACGCCTTCACCGCCTCCACCCTCGGCACGGAGCGCGTCGGCAATGGCGCCGTCATCCGCGAGGACGGCCTGGTCCTCACCATCGGCTACCTCATCACCGAGGCCGAATCCGTCTGGCTCATCACCGCGGACGGCCGCGCCGTCCCCGCCCACCCGCTCGGCTTCGACGGCAACTCCGGCCTCGGCCTCGTCCAGGCGCTCGGCCCCCTTGGCCTGCCGGCGCTCGCACTCGGCGACGCCGAGGCGCTCGCCGTCGGCGCGGAGGCCATCATGGCCGCCGGCGGGGGCCGCCGCCACGCCATCGAAACCCGCGTCGTCAGCCGCCAGGAATTCGCCGGCTATTGGGAATACGTGCTGGACAACGCCATCTTCACCGCCCCCGCGCACCCGTTCTGGTCCGGCTCCGCCCTGATCTCGCAGGAGGGCAAGCTGCTCGGCACCGGCTCGCTCATCCTCCAGCAGGGCGACGGCAAGCGGCGGATGGACATGAACATGGTCGTCCCCGTCTCCTGCCTGCCCCCGGTGCTCGACGAACTCCTCACCCTCGGCCGCCCGAAAGCCCCGCCGCGCCCCTGGCTCGGCCTCTACGCCATGGAGGGCGAGGAGGGCATCGTGGTCGGCGGCCTTTCGGAGAAAGGCCCCGCCGCCCGCGCCGGCATCCAGCAGGGCGACCGCATCATTGGCGTCGGCGACGAAGACGTGACGGACCTCGCCGGCCTCTGGCGCAAGGTCTGGCAGAGTGGCCCCGCCGGGTCCACCGTGCTGCTGCGCGTCGGCCGCGAGGGCTCGCGCCTCGCCGTGCGCGTTACCTCCGCGGACCGCCAGAGCTTCCTGCGCGCGCCCAAGCTGCACTGATGCCACCCCTGCCCCGTCCGGTGCTGCGCGCGGCGCAGGTCGCCGTCGCCCTGCTGCCGGTTTTCCTCCTGCACGCCCGCGCGCTGGCCGAGGTCTCGATCGCCATCGCCGACATCGCCTTCCTCTGGCAGATGGCGGCCACCCGCTCCTGGCGCTGGCTGCGCGCGCCGGAGGCGCTGCCCGGCCTGCTCTTCTGGGCCTGGCAACTCCTCTGCTCGCTCCCCACCCACGCCGCCGGCGGCATGCCCGCCTTCCTCCAGGCGCTGGCCTCGCTAAGCTGGTTCCTGCTGGTTCCCGCACTCGGCCGCGTGGTGCTGGCGGAGGAAGCCGCGCGCGCCTGGCTCACCCGCATGATCTCCCTCGCCGTGCTCTACATCGGCGCCAATGTCTGGCTGCAGCAGTTCACCGGCTTCGACATCTGGGGCTTCCGCCGCTGGGGGGACGGCTCGCTCACCGGGCCCTTCTACGAGCCCCGCGCCAGCGCACCCCTGGTGCGCATGATGTTCCCGGTGCTGCTGCCGGCGGTCACGCGCGCCCGCCCGTGGGTGGCCGCGGCGCTCCTGCTGCTGGCCGTCGTCACCATGGTGCTGATCGGTCAGCGCATGCCGGTGCTCCTCCTCCTCCTCGGCCTCGCCGCCACCGCGCTCTTCGTGCGCCGGCTGCGCCCGCTCGCCCTGGGTTTCCTGGTGCTCGTGCCCGTGCTCGTGCTCGCCACCGTGGTCATCTCCCCGCCCGCCCATCACCGCCTGGTGACACTCTTCGCCCAGACGATGGAGCACTTCCCGGACAGCCCGTACGGCTCGCTCTACCTGCGCTCGCTCGCCATGGCGCAGAACCACCCGCTGCTGGGCTGGGGCTTCGACGGCTTGCGCCACGCCTGCCGCTTCCCGCAAAACTTCCGCTCCTTCCCGGAGCTCGGCCAGACCCTCAGGGACGGCGGCGGCGCCGCCATCTGCAACATCCATCCGCACAACATCTACCTGGAGGCGCTGACCAACGCCGGCCTGCCCGGCTTCGTGCTCTACGCCGCCATGGCGCTCACCTGGCTCGTCATCCTCGGCCGCGGCCTGTTCGCCACGCCGGACGCGTTGCGCGCCGGTGTCTTCGTCGCCGTCCTCGTGCATTTCTGGCCGATCGCGTCGAGCAGTTCCGCCTTCGACCTCTACAGTTCCGGCATCGCCTTCATGATGGCCGGCCTCGGCGTGGCGCTCGCGCGGGCCCGCGCCCAAGCCGCATGAAGCGCATCCTCTTCGTCACCTCCAACCGCATCGGCGACGCGGTGCTCTCCACCGGTCTGCTCGACCACCTGCTCCGCACTCATCCGGATGCGCGCTTCACCGTCGCCTGCGGCACCGTGGCGGAGGGCGTGTTCCTGCGGATGCCGCGCCTCGACCGCCTGATCCTGATGGAAAAGCGTCGCGACCGCAGGCACTGGCTGCCGCTCTGGGCCGCCACCGCATTCACGCGCTGGGACCTCGTTGTGGACATCCGCGCCTCGGCACTCTCCTTCCTCGTCCCCGCGCGCCGCCGTGCGCGCATGCGCCGCCGCCCGGGCCCGAAGATCGCCCAGCTCGCCGCCATCCTCGGGCTCGACCCGCCGCCGCTCCCCGTGGTCTGGACCGCGCCTCAGGACGAAGCCCGCGCCGCGGCCCTGCTGCCGCCCGGCGGGCTCATCGTCCTCGCCCCCACCGCGAACTGGACCGGCAAGATCTGGCCGCCGGAACGCTTCATCGAACTCGGCAACGCGCTCCTCGCCGGCCGCCTCGCCGGCGCCGCAATCGCGGTGATGGCCGGCCCGGGCGGGATGGAGCGCGACCTCGCCGCCCCGGTCCTCGCCGCCTTCCCCGGCGCCATCGACCTCGCCGGCAACCTCTCGCTGCCCGAGGCCGCAGCCTGCCTCAAGCGGGCATCCTTGTTTATCGGCAACGATTCCGGCCTCATGCACCTCGCCGCCGCCGCGGGCGCCCCCACGCTCGGCCTGTTCGGCCCCACCCCCGCCGAGGAATACGCCCCTGCCGGAAACCGCGCCGCCGCCACCGTCTCGCCGGACCGCACCATGGCGGGCCTGCCGGTCGCCCAGGTGCTCGAAGCCGCGACGCGCCTGCTGGATTCCGCCTGATGCGCATCGCCCACATCATGGCCGGCGCCCACGACGGCGGCGCGGAACTCTTCTACGAGCGCATGACCATCGCCCAGGCCCGCTCCGGCGAGACCGTGCTGCCCATCATCCGCACCGACGCCGCCCGCGCCGCCCGCCTGCGCGAAGCCGGGCTGGAGCCGGTGCAACTCCGCTTTGGCGGCCCCATCGATCTCCTCACCCGTCCGCGCATCGCCCGCGCCCTGCGCGCCTTCAGGCCCGACATCGCGATGACCTGGATGAGCCGCGCCTCGATGCACGCCCCGCGCGGCCCCTGGGTGCTCGTCGGCCGCCTCGGCGGCTACTACGATCCGAAATACTTCCGCGCCTGCGACCATCTGGTCGGCAACACGCACGGTATCGTCGCCTGGCTGCGTGCCAAGGCCATCCCGGAACACCGCACCCACTACCTGCCCAATTTCGTGACCGATTTCGCCGGCACGCCGCCCGCCGACCGCGCGGCGCTCGGCATTCCCGCGAATGCCCCGATGCTGCTCGGCCTCGGCCGCCTGCACCGCGACAAGGGCTTTGATATCGCGCTCAGGGCGCTTGCCCGCGTGCCGCAGGCACATCTGGCCATCGCCGGCAGCGGCCCGGAGGAGGCTGCCCTCAAGGCGCTCGCCGCCGAACTGGGCGTCGCCGAGCGCGCCCACTTCCTGGGCTGGCGCCGCGACGCCGGGGCGCTGCTCGCGGCCTGCGACATCTTCCTCTGCTCCTCCCGCGGCGAACCGCTGGGCAACATGGTGCTGGAAGCCTGGTCCGCCCGCCGCCCCGTCGTGGCGCTGGCCGCCCTCGGCCCCACGGAACTCATCGCCCAGGACGAGACCGGCATCGTCACCCCGCTGGAGGACGACGCGGCGCTCGCCGCCGCCGTCTCGCGCGTCCTCGCCGACCCCACCTTTGCCGCGCGTCTGGCAGCGGCCGGCCGCCGGCGCTACGAAAACGACTTCACGGAGGCCGCCGTCCTCGCCACATGGCGCCGCCTGTTCGAACGACTGATCGCAAGCAAGAAGGAAACGCCACGATGAAACTCATGAGCTTCCGCGACGCCTCAGGCCGCGCCGGCTGGGGCATCGTCGAGGGCAGCAAGGTCGCCGACCTCTCCGCCACCGCCCCCACGCTGCGAGCGGCGCTCGCCGCCGGCAAACCCATCACCGCCCCCGCCAGCGCCCCCCGCCTCGACCTCGCCGGCCTCACCCACCTGCCCCCCATTCCGGACCCGGAAAAAATCATCTGCGTCGGCCTCAACTATCTCTCCCACATCCTCGAGGGCGGCCGCGAGCCGCCGAAGATGCCCACCATCTTCACGCGCTGGGCCAACACCCAGGTCGGCCACATGCAGCCGATGCTTCGGCCCAAGGTTTCCGAAACCTTCGACTACGAGGGCGAACTCGCCTTCGTCATCGGCAGGCACTGCCGCCATGTCGCGGAGGCCCACGCCATGTCCGTCGTCGCCGGCTACGCCTGCTACAACGACGGCTCGATCCGCGAATGGCAGCGCCATTCCACCCAATTCACGCCCGGCAAGAACTTCCCCGCCACCGGCGCCTTCGGCCCCTACCTGGTCACGCCCGACGAGGTCGGCGACATCACCGGATCCAGCCTCGTCACCCGCCTCAACGGCGAGGAAGTCCAGCGTGCCACCATCGACGACCTCGTGTTCGGCGTCGCCCGCCTCGTCGCCTACTGCTCCACCTTCACCTTCCTCGAGCCGGGCGACGTCATCATCACCGGCACCACCGGCGGCGTCGGCGCCTACCGCAAGCCGCCGCTCTGGATGAAGCCCGGCGACACCGTCGAGGTCGAGATCACCGGCGTCGGCACGCTCCGCAACCCGATCGCCGAGGAAACCTAGGCCCGGCCGCCGCCATCGCAGTCACGCGGCACGGGAGGGCCGGCGTCGATGACGGAGCGTATCGAAACCCAGGTGCTGGTGATCGGCGCCGGTCCCGTGGGCCTGACGCTCGCGATGGACCTCGCCTGGCGCGGCATCGCCGTCACCGTCGCGGAGCTGCGCCGACGCGGCGAGCCGCCGCCGGTCAAGTGCAACCACGTCTCCGCCCGTTCGATGGAGATCTTCCGCCGCCTCGGCGTCGCGGCCGCGCTGCGCGATGCCGGCCTGCCCGCGGACTACCCCAACGACGTCGCCTACCGCACCACCGCCACCGGCCTGGAGCTGTCGCGCATCCCCATCCCGTGCCGCGCCGAGCGCTACACGCGGAAGGACGGCCCGGATGGCTGGTGGCCTACGCCCGAGCCTCCCCACCGCATCAACCAGATCTACCTCGAGCCCGTCCTGTTCCGCCACGCCGAGGCGATGCCGGGCCTTTCCATCCTCACCCGCACAGAGGCCGAGGGCTTCGTCCAGTCGGAGCACGGCGTCATCGCGACGCTGCGCGACCTCGACACGGGTGAGCAGCGCGAGATCGCCTGCGACTACCTCATCGGCTGCGACGGCGGCAGGTCGGAAATCCGCCGGGCCATCGGCGCGCGGCTCACCGGCGACCCAGTGGTGCAGCGCGTCCAGTCCACCTTCATCCGCGCGCCCTCCCTGCTCGGCCTGATGCGCGCGAAGCCGGCCTGGGGCACGTTCTCGATCAACCCCCGTCGCAGCGGCAACATGTACGCGATCGACGGGCGCGAGACCTGGCTCATCCACAACTACCTCCGCCCCGGCGAGGAGGATTTCGAGACGGTGGACCGCGACCGCTGCATCCGCCTGATCCTCGGCGTCGGCGATAATTTCGCCTACGACATCATCAGCAAGGAGGACTGGATCGGCCGCCGCCTCCTCGCCGACCGCTTCCGCGACCGCCGCGTCTTCCTCTGCGGCGATGCCGCGCATATCTGGGTGCCGATGGCCGGCTACGGCATGAACGCCGGCATCGCCGACGCGATGAACCTCTCCTGGCTGCTCGCCGCCGCGCTCAGGGGCTGGGGCACTGCATCTATCCTCGACGCCTACGAGGCCGAGCGCCAGCCGATCACCGAGCAGGTCTCGCGCTTCGCCATGAACCACGCCATCGCCCTCGGCCGCCAGCGCGAGGCGGTGCCGGATAACATCGAGGCGCCGGGTGCCGCGGGCGAGGCGGCGCGCGCGCGCATCGGCCGCGCCCTCTACGAGCTCAACGTCAACCAGTATTGCTGTGGCGGCCTCAACTTCGGCACGTTCTACGACGCCTCGCCGATCATTGCCTACGACGGCGAAGCAGCGCCGCCCTACACGATGTACGATTTCAAGCCTTCCACCGTGCCAGGCTGCCGCACGCCCCACACCTGGCTGCGCGACGGGCGGTCGCTCTATGACGCGCTCGGCCCGGACTTCACGCTGCTGCGCCTCGACCCCGCGCTCGACGCAACCCCGCTCCTCGCCGCGGCGGCGCGGCGAGGGCTGCCCCTCGCGGTTCTCGACCTCGACGCGCCGGAGGCGCCCGTGCTCTACAACCGGAAACTCGTCCTCTCGCGCCCGGACCAGCACGTGGCCTGGCGCGGCGACGCCCTCCCGGCGGACCCGCTGGGGCTCATCGACCTCGTCCGTGGCGCCGCTCCCTGAGCCCGCCGCGCGTTCATTCCGAACGCGCTTGCAAACATCCCGCGAATGGACAAGCCTCGGGCAGCACCGAGGGAAACCCCAATGAATTGGAGAGCCATCGCCCTTGTCGCGGCCCTGGCGGGCTGTACCCCGGCCGGCGCCGCGTCCCAGGCCGCCACCGGGCCCAAGGCGTTCCCCCACCTCACGGGACAATGGAACGGCAGCTGGGACGGCACGTTCCCCACCACGCTCGTCGTCAACAGCGTGACCCCGACGACCGCGAACGTCATCTACGAATGGGGCCTCGCCCCCTCGTGGAACATCGACATCCCGGGCTTCGAACGCAGCACCGCCCGTTTCTACGGCGACAAGCTGGTCGTGTTCCTGACCAACGGCGCCGTCGCCACCTACGTCATGAAGCCGGACGGCACGCTGTACGGTACCTACCGGTTCCGGGGCCGCGTCGCCCACACGACCCTGAGGCAGTAGCACGCCAACCGTTGCGTTCCAGGAATATCGACCGGGGACGCCGGGCCGCTCCTAACCTCCCTTCGGCCCCGCCCCGCTAACCCGCGCGTCGAACTGCTCCGGCACGGCCTTGCCCGCATCCGTATAGGCGCGCCGTATCGCGTCCACGTTGGGCTTGAAGATCGTATCGCGGTTGGAACGGGTCCAGGCATTTGACGCGGCAATGGAGTCGATCGATCCCTGGAAGCGCGGCATCACCCAGCGCGCGAACAGCTCGAAGCTGCGCCTGGTCTGCTCGCGGTTCGCCCATTCGTGGGCGCGGAACATCACGCCGCCGATCGGCCCGCCCGCGCGCTCCATCAGCTTCTCGATCCCTTTCGCGACCGTCTCCGGCGAGCCCACCAGCGTGGTGCCGGCGGCAACTCCCTCGCGCAGCGGGTCCTCGGAGCGCCCCGGCGGTCTCGCGAGCGTCTCCTCGAAATAGGTCACCGTCTCCAGCCGCTCGCCGACCTTCACCTCGGCCAGCGCCTGCTCGTCGTCCTCGGCCACGTGCATGTTGAGCACCAGCCGCCATTCGCCCCGGTCCATGGTCTTGCCGTTGGCCGCGGCGGCTTCCTCGGCGATCGCCCACTGTTTGGCCAGCGCGTCCGCCCCGCCCGGCAGCCCGGCGCCGAGCGAAAGCACACCCAGCCCGTGCCGCCCCGCCGCCGCCACCCCCGCCGGCGTCAGCGTGCTCGCGACCGCTACCGGGAAGTGCGGGTATGTATAGGGTGCCAGATGCAGCCGCGCCTGGCGCAGCGTGAACCACTCGCTCTCGCGCGTCACCGTCTCGCCGGCCAGCAGCGCCATGATCACGTCCAGCGCCTCGTCCATCCGCCGCCGCTGCACCGCGGGCTCGATCCCCAGCATGTAGGCGTCGGAAACCAGCGCCCCCGGCCCGCAGCCCAGCATCGCCCGTCCGCGCGTCATGTGGTCGAGCTGGGTAAAGCGCTGCGCCACCAGGAACGGGTTGTGGTACGGTAGCGACGTCACGCCGGAGCCTAGCCGGATATGCTTCGTCCGCTCCGCCGCGGCCGCGATGACCAGCTCCGGCGAGGCGATGGTCTCCCACCCCGCGGAGTGGTGCTCGCCGATCCACGCCTCGTCATAGCCGAGATGGTCGAGCCACTCGATGAGCTCGATGTCGCGGCGGATCGCCAGCGTCGGGTTGTCGCCGAGGCGATGGAACGGGGCAAGGAAAATGCCGAATTTCAGGCCGCGATGGCTCATGGCGGGGTCCGGGGCTCCAGGTGAAGCGCCATGTTGCCCGACGCCCGGCGGCGCGCAAAGCCGGGCGTGCCGCGCCGCGAAATGCCGGTCGAAAAGCCATCACCTTTCGAAGAATCAAGAAATTGCGACCCGGCTTCCCTCTTGCACGCCGCGTGTTGCTCCGCCATCATCGCGCCGTAATCCGCCAACGAGCGGCATGGGGAAGGTCGGGCCGAGCGGCATGGCGCCGCGGCCACCATCCATGATGACAGGGAGGAAATGGAATGGTCCAACGCAAGTCGGGCGGATTCGGTCGTCGTCGTGTCCTTCAGGGGGCCGCCGCCATAGGCGCGTCCCAGCTCGCGGCACCCTTCATCGTCTCGGCGCTCGGCGAGGCTCCGATCAAGATCGGCTTCGTCGACCCGCTGACCGGCAGCCTGTCGATCCAGGCGGTGTCCGAGGTCCAGGGCGCCAAACTCGCCACCGAGGAAATCAACAAGAAGGGCGGCATCATGGGCCGCCAGCTCGAGCTCCTGGTCGAGGACTCCGCCAACGACGTCGGCACCGGCGTGGAGAAGATCCGCAAGCTGATCGACAAGGACCACGTCAACATCACGATGGGCGACGTGAACTCGGGCATCGCCTACGCGATCTCCCAGGTCGCGACGCAGAAGGGCATCCTGCACATCGTCCCCGGCGGCCACACCGACCCGATCACCGGCACCGCCTGCGCCTGGAACGTGTTCCGCGTCTGCAACACCACGATGATGGACGCCGGCGCCGTCACCGGCCTGCTGACCAAGAAGTACGGCAAGAAGTGGTTCATGATCTCGCCGGACTACGCCTATGGCCACTCGCTGAAGCAGAGCTTCGCACACTACCTCACGGCCGCCGGCGGCACGTACGAGAACGTCTACATGCCGATCTCGGCGAGCGACTACTCCGCCACGCTCATCAAGGCCAAGGCCTACAAGCCGGACGTGCTGATCAACAACATGGGCGGCCTGGCGCAGATCGACCTCGCCAAGCAGTTCGTGCAGTTCGGCATGAACAAGGACATGGGTCTCGGCGCTACGCTCTATGAGCTCGAGGCGATCCTCGCGGTACCGCCCGCGGCCCAGGCCGGCTTCGCCTCCATGGAGTGGTGGTGGCAGCAGCCCGGCGTGCCGTACGTGAAGGAGTTCGTCGCCGCCATCTACAACGCCTACAAGAAGCCCGCCTCGGCGCGCCACTGGTTCGGCTACGTCGCCATCCACTCCGCGAAGCTCGCCGTCGAGAAGGCCAAGAGCCTGGAGGGGATCAAGCTTGCCCACGCGATGGAGGGCATGGAGCTGCCGCCCGAGGTCGCGCTGCAGAAGAAGAAGGTCTACTACCGCGCCGGCGACCACGAGCTGATGCCGACGATCTTCGCGGGCGAGGTGCATCCGCCGGCAAAGGACAGCCCCTACGACGTCTTCACCACGGAGAAGTGGGTGGATGCCAACGAGGTGCTGCCGCTCGCCGAGACCGGCTGCCACATGAAGTTCCCCGCGTAGGGATCCCGCAACGCTGCTGCCCCTGCCGTCGCCGAAAGGCCGGCGGCAGGGGTTTTCATATCCGCCGCCCCGCGCTCACCGGGGGCGGCCTGCGACGGAGAGCCTCTCTTGCTCCAGCTAATCCTGTTCAACCTGTTCAACGGGCTGATCATCGGTGCGTTCTACGTGCTGGTCTCGCTCGGGCTCTCGATGATCCTCAACCTTTCCAATGTCATCAATTTCGCCCACGGCAACTTCCTCGCGCTCGGCGGCTACCTCGCCTACGTCCTCATTCCGTACATCGGCTTCTGGCCCTCCCTCCTCGTCGCACCGCTGCTTACCGCCGTGATCGGCTACCTCATCGAGGTCACGATGATCAGCCGCATCTATGGCCGCGACCCGATCTACTCGCTGTTGCTCACCTTCGGCCTCGCCTTCATGATCCAGGACGCGTGCCGCTACATCTGGGGGGTCAACGGCCTGCCGCTCACCGTGCCGAACAACATCTCCCAGCCGCTGAGCCAGACCTATTTCTTCCTCAACGCCTACCGCCTGTTCCTGGTCGGCATCGTCGCCGTCGCCGTGCTCGGCCTGTTCGCCTTCCTGCGCTACAGCCGCATGGGCATGCGCATCCGCGCCGGCATCCTCGACCTCGACACGGTCTCCGCCCTCGGCATTAACGTCCGCCGGCTGCGCTCGCTCAACTTCGCCTTCGGCATCTTCCTCGCCGGCCTCGCGGGCGTGCTCGCCGGCGGGCAGATCGGCCTCAACCCCAACATGGGCGACAGCCTGCTGCTGCCGAGCTTCGTCGCCATCATCGTGGGCGGCATGGGCAGCCTGGTTGGCACGCTGCTCGGCGGGCTCACCATCGGCGTCGCGGCGGCGCTGACCGCCGTCGTCTGGCCCGCCGCCTCCGACGTCGTCGTCTACATCATCATGGCCGTCGTGCTGCTGGTGCGCCCACGAGGCTTCCTCGGCGAGGAGGGCATGCAATGAGCGCCTCCGTGATGAGCGCCCCGGCCGCCCAGCCACTCGACCGGCATCGCCTGCTGGTCCTCGGCCTGGTCTGGGCCATCCTGCTGCTCTGCCCGTTCTGGATTCCCTTCATCGGCGGCTACACGTCGCTCGGCACCCGCATCCTGGTTCTGGGCCTCGCCGCGATGTCGCTCAACTTCCTGATCGGCTTCACCGGCATCGTCAGCTTCGGTCACG
>JAJZUI010000022.1 GCA_021847175.1 Pseudomonadota bacterium | reverse complement strand
ACACGGATCTCGGCATCCATGCCGAGGTCGTGGAGGCCGGCCGCATCGCCGCCGGCGACGCGATAGAGCTTCTATCCTGACGTCACGCCGGAGCGACCATGAGTACCTACCCAAGCCTCGACCCCGATGCCCAGCGCGTGCTGGAGATGATCCGCCTCGCCAACCGCCCGCCCTATGAGACGCTGACGCCGGCGGAGGCGCGGGCGGTGCAGGTCGCCTCCATGCCCATCCTGCAGCCGGACAAGGTCGAGGTCGCCGAGACGCGCGACGTGATGGCGGACGGTGTGCCGTGCCGGCTGTACCGCCCGCACGGGTCGTCACCGGGCGATGTGCTGCCTTGCCTCGTCTTCCTCCATGGCGGCGGCTGGATGATCGGCTCGGTCGAGGTTTACGACAGCGTGTGCCGGCGGCTTGCCAACGACGCCGACATCGCTGTCGTTTCGGTCGAGTACCGGATGGCGCCGGAGCATCTCTACCCGGCCGCGGTGGAGGATTCTGCCATCGCCACCCGCTGGGTCGCGCGGGAGGCGGCCTCTCTCGGCGTCAACCCAGCGCGGCTCGCGGTCGGCGGGGACAGCGCCGGCGGCAATCTCTCGGCGGTGCTGGCGCTGATGGCGCGCGACGGCACGGTGCCGAAGCTCGCCTTCCAGCTTCTGATCTACCCCGCAACGGACATGACGATGCGGCTGCCGGCCTATCAGCGCATCACCGCGGACTTTCCGCTGACCGCTGCGACGGCGCGCTGGTTCCGCGACACCTATGTTCCCGATCCGGCGCGATGGACGGAATGGCATGCCTCGCCGCTGCGCGCCGCGAGCCTTGCCGGGGTGGCGCCGGCCTTCGTGCTCACCGCCGGCTACGATCCTCTGGTTGACGAGGGCATTGCCTATGCACAGCGGCTGGAGCACGAGGGCGTGCGCGTGACGCTGGTGCACATGGCCGACCAGATGCACGGCTTCCTCACCATGGGCCGCATCGTGCGCGCCGCAGACACGGCGTTGCTGCACTGTGCAGCGGCGCTGCGGGCGGGACTGCGCTGAGGGCTATTTCGGCCCGGCGAGCAGGCCGAGGTGGTCGAGCAGGTCGGCGAGCTTGGCGAAGGTCTGGCGACGGTATTCGTCCATGTCGCGGCCCTTCCAGTCGTAGAAGCCTGCGCCGGTGCGCGGGCCGATGCGACCCTCGCGCATGTTGTCCACGACGACCTGGGGCGGCTCGAAGCGTGGCGCCGATAGCGCGTTCCTGAGGTAGTTGGCGGCGTAATAGAGGATGTCGCCGCCGCCGTAGTCGACGAACTCCAGGAGCCCGAGCACGGCGAAGCGCGGGCCGAAGCCGGTGCGGATCGCGGTGTCCACCGCCTCCGGCGTCGCCACGCCCTCCGTCACGATGCGCGCCGCCTCATTCATCGCCAGGGCCTGGATGCGCGGCACGATGAAGCCGGGCGCGGCCTTACAGCGGACCGGCACCTTGCCCGCCTCGCGCAGCAGCGCCTCCATCCGCAGGAGCACCGCCTCGTCGGTGCCGGCGCCAGCGCTCACCTCAACCAGCGGGATGAGGAAGGCGGGATTGAGCCAGTGCGTGTTGAGGAAACGGTTCGGGTTCGTGACGAACTTCGCGAGCGCCTCGATGTCGAAGGTGGAGGTGGTGGAGGCAACCGGCACGTCGCGGCCGGCATGGGACGAGATGCGGGCGAAGGCGGCTTCCTTCTGCGCCATGACCTCGGGCACGGCCTCGAACACGGCGTCCGCGCGTGCCAGCGCCGTGTCCGCGGCGTCGCCCGCCGCGAGCGACAGGCGGTCCAGCATCAGGGCCTGGTGCTCGGTGTCGATGCGGCCGATCTCGCGCATCACGCCGATGCCGTGCGCGATCTCCGCGTGCGCCGCTTGCAGCGCCCCGCGTGCCTCGGCCTCGGTGCGGGGCTTCACGTCGAGCAGGTCGACCTCGAAGCCGGTGTGCAGGAAGGCGTGCGCCATGCCGCGGCCCATGCGGCCGGGGCCGACGATCGCGATGCGCGTCATCGCGCGCCTTCCGCGAGCAGGCGGCGCAGCGCCGCGCGGTCCATGCCGGAGATCCCCATCGCCGCCACGGTGCGGCCGGTGCGGGCGAAATCCTCGCCGATCGCCGCGCCCGCCACTGCGAGCAGGCCGCTCGCGACCGGCATCGGAACGCCTGCCCAGGCGCCGAGCGAGGCCAGAAGGGCGAGCCCGCAGGCGACGTCCTCGCGCATGTAGCGGTGCGTTGCGAGATCGATATGTTCTCGCCAGTCGGCGCTGTCCACGAGCTGGGTGTGCCCGCGCCTGCCATACATCCACTCGTCGCCGTCGGTCTTGTAGTGGTCGGCGAGCGGAAAATGCGGCGGGCCGTAGCCGAGCGCCTCGCGCAGGCGGACGCGCTCGGCGTCCAGCACGTCGGTCACGTTGCGGATCGCCGGCTGCGTGCCCTCGTTGTGGATGTCCCATCGCTCGAAATGCTGCAGCGGCCCGGCGTTCATGGTGATGAGCGGCGGGTGGATGATCGGGCCAGCGTTCATCAGCGCGCCGTCGAGCCCGTCGGCGAGGCGCTCGATCGCGGGGAAGGCCGCCTTCAGCACCGGCAAGGCCGCCGGCGCCAGGCGCGCCGGGTGCACGCCGGTGGGAAGCCTGGTTGCCCGCACGCGGATGGCGATGCGGGTGCCGGTCTCCGTGCGGTGCAGGCGGCACAGCCAGGGCAGCGTGCCCGCCTCGGCGTAGGCGACTTCAGCCTTGTTACCGGCTGCGCGCACCGTCTGGTCCAGGAGCAGCGTGCCCCAGGTGCCGGGCGGCAGGAACACGACCTGCCCGTCGCGCAGTAGCGGCGCGAGCCGGCGGGCGAGGTCGGCCTGGGCGAAGGCGGGGATAGGAGCGACGACCAGCGCCGCGCCGCGCACTGCGTCCGCGAGGTCGTCGGTGGCGCCGAAGGAGACGTGGCGCAGGCCCGCCCCGTCCAGGAGTTCGATGCCGCCCGAGGCCAGCACCGGCGCCAGGGCCGCGCGTTCGCGTCGCCACAGCACGACCTCGTGCCCCGCGAGGGCGAGGTCCGCCGCCGCGGCGTGGCTGCCGTTGCCGCCGCCCAGGACCGCGATGCGCATCCGCTAGCCTCCGATTCGCGTGCGCGCCAGTGCCGCACCGGCTGACAGAGCCTGCAACTTCGCCCGCGCGACGCGCCTTCCCATCGGCGCCATGCCGCAATTGGTGCAGGCGACGATGCGGTGCGGTGCGACGTGCTGTGCCGCGAGTTCCAGCGTCGCCGCCACCTGCTCGGGCGTTTCGATCACGTCGCTGGCGACATCGATCACCCCCACCAGCACGTCCTTGCCCGGCAGCAGCGCCATCAGTTCCGGCGGCACCCTGGAGTTGATGCATTCGAGGGAGACTTGGCCGATGGAGCTTTTCGCGAGGACCGGGAACACCGTCTCGTATTGCCGCCAGGATTCGCCGAGCGTGCCCTTCCAGGCGCGGTTGGCGTCGATGCCGTAGCCGTAGCAGATGTGCACGCAGGTAGCGGCGTTTACGCCGGCGGCGGCACGCTCCAGCGCCGCGACGCCCCACTCCGCAGCCTCTGGGAGGTAGACGTTGAAGGCCGGTTCATCGAACTGGATCACGTCGATCCCGTCGGCGGCGAGCGCCCGCGCCTCCTGGTTCAGGAGGTCGGCGAAGGCGAGCGCCATGCGCACGCGGTCGCCGTAATAGGCATCGGCCAGCGTGTCCACGAGCGTCATCGGGCCGGGCAGGGTGAACTTGATCCGCCGCCCGGTCGCCGCGCGCATGATCCGCGCCTCGGTCTCGTGCACCCGCCCACGCAGGCCGAGCGGGCCCACCACGGTCGGGCACAGTGCCTCGTAGCGGTTGTTGCGGATACCGATCTTCTGCTTATGCTCGAAGTCGATGCCCTCCACCTGGGCAAGGAACCCGTGCACGAAATGCTGGCGGGATTGTTCGCCATCCGTCACGATATCGAGTCCTGCCGCCTCCTGCTCCTTGAGCCAGAGCAGTGTCGCGTCGCGCTTGGCGTCGGCCAGCGCCTCGCCGGTCGCGCGCCATTCGGGCCACAGCTTGCCGGTCTCGGCGAGCCAGGCGGGCTTGGGCAACGAGCCCGCGGTCGTCGTGGGAAACATGGGGAAACCTCCGTCAGCGGCCGCGGAAGGCGGGCGTGCGTTTCTCGAGGAAAGCGGCGACCGCCTCCTCATGGTCCGCGGTGTTGTGCGCCATCCCCTGCATCAGCGCGCAGAGGTCGAGATAGTCCGGCAGGTCCATCCGCCGCGCATAGGTCAGCAGGCGCTTGGTCATCCGCACCGCGCGCGGCGGCTTGGCGGCGAAGCTCGCGGCCATCTCGCGCGCGCGGGCCAGCAACTCGGCCGCGGGCAGGACCTCCAGCACCAGGCCGATCGCAAGCGCCTCCGCCGCGTCGATCATGCGGCCGGAGAAGGTGAGTTCCGCCGCTCGCTGGTAGGGAATGCGCCGCTGCATGAACCAGCCGCCGCCGTCGCCGGGGACGATGCCGAGGTTGATGAAGCTCTCCGCGAATTTCGCGCCCTCGGCCGCGAGGCGGATATCGCACATCGTGGCGAGGTCGCAGCCGGCGCCGATCGCGGGGCCGTTCACCGCGGCGATGGCGGGGATCTCCAGCCCCGCCATGGCGAGCGTCATGCGCTGGATGCCGGCGCGGTACTTGTTCTGCACCGTGTAGACGTCGCCCGCGAAGGCGCCCGTCTCGCGGTCGCGCATCTGCTTGACGTTGCCGCCGGCGCAGAAGGCGGAGCCGGCGCCGGTGAGGATCAGCACGCTCGCCGTCTCGTGCGTGTTGAGCCAGGCGCAGACAGTCGCGATCTCATCGGCGAGATGCGTACCGGTCAGTTCGTTGCGCACGTCGTGGCGGTCGAGCGTGAGGGTGGCGATCCGCCCGTCGAGCTCGAGCCTCGAGTCGCGCAGTTCCGGCAGGTTCACGCCGCCTCCCGCCGCACGCTCTCCAGTGCCGCGTCCACCGCGGTGCCGAGGCGCTCGACGATGGCCGCGATGTGTTCGGGCTGGGCGATATAGGGGGGCGCGATCACCACGTGGTCGCCACGCTTGCCGTCGATGGTGCCGTTCATCGGGTAGACGGACAGCCCCGCGTCCAGCGCTGCCTCGCGGACCCGGTCGTAGAGACGGAATTTGGGGTCGAAGGCCTCCTTTGTCGCGCGGTCGGCCACCAGCTCGATGGCCTGGAACAGGCCGCGGCCGCGGATGTCGCCGACATGCGCGTGGTTGCCGAAGCGGTCCTGCAGGCCCTCGGCGAGCAGCTTGCCCATGGCGCGGACGTTCGCGAGCAGGTTGTCCTCGGCGATCACCTTTTGCACCGCGAGTGCGGCGGCGCAGGCCACGGGATGCGCCTGGTAGGTGTGGCCGTGCATGAAGGCGCCGGTGCCGGCCGCGAGGGCCGCGATGACGCGCTTGTGGATCAGGATGCCGCCGATGGGCTGGTAGCCGCCGCCCAGGCCCTTGGCGATCACCTGGATGTCGGGGCTGACGCCTTCCTGTTCCCAGGCATGGGTGGTGCCGGTGCGACCCATGCCGCACATCACCTCGTCCAGGATCAGCAGCGCGCCATGGCGGTCGCAGACCGCGCGCACTGCCGGGAAATAGCCGGGCAGCGCGGTGACGCATCCGGTCGTGGCGCCGACCACCGGCTCGGCGATGAACGCGATCACGTTGGCGGGCCCGAGGCGCTGGAACTCCGCCTCCAGCTCCGCTGCGAGCCGCGCGACATAGGCCTCGTCCGATTCGCCCGGCTGCTGGTGGCGATAGGCGAAGCAGGGCGAGACATGGCTGAACGCGTCGGCGAGGATCGGGCCGTAGGGGGCGCGGCGCATGGCGTTGCCGCCGGCGGCCAGGGCGCCGAGGGTGTTGCCATGGTAGCTCGCACGTCGGGCGATGAAGCGGGTGCGCTGCGGTTGCCCGATCTCGAGGAAATACTGACGCGCGAGCTTCAGCGCCGC
The DNA here is from genome assembly GCA_021847175.1 of Pseudomonadota bacterium. Classification (GTDB taxonomy): domain Bacteria; phylum Pseudomonadota; class Alphaproteobacteria; order Acetobacterales; family Acetobacteraceae; genus JAJXXT01. Next base: position 19,862 of record JAJZUI010000022.1, on the reverse strand, counting down.
CTCGGTCCCCTCGGAGCCGGAGGAGATGAAATAGGCATGCGAGAGGCCGCCGGGCTCGTGGCCTACCAGGCGCTCGGCCAGTTCCTCCGCCGCGTCGTTGGTGAAGCTCGTGGTGTGGGCGTAGGCGATGGCCCTGAGCTGCGCCTCGATCGCGGCGTTCACCCGGGCGTTGTTGTGCCCCAGGCAGGAGACCGCGGCGCCGCCGGACCCGTCGAGGATCGTCGCACCGCCGGCGGTCCTCATGTACATGCCGTCGCCGCTTGCGACGCGCACCGGTTCGGCATGCAGGCTGCGGTGCAACAGACGGCTCATGGCGTGCGCTTTCTCCTCGTTGGCGCCGGCGCTGTTGCCGGCGAGTTCCTGGGGCGGTTTCCCGGCAAGCTTTCCGGTTCGTGTCGTTCTTGACACCCTTGGGGGTCGAGGGTAGCAACCCGCCCGTTTCCGGCAAGGGGGACCTGTCCAAGGGACTCATGCCGGGGAGATGTCCCATGACGGATGCACCCGACGAGAGCGCCGAGTTCGATCGGCGACTGGCAGAGGCGCGGCAACGGCAGGGGTTGGAGAAGCCCGCGGCGCCGGACCCGAAGGCGAACCCATCGCTGCTCGGGATTGGTCTGCGGGTAGGCGTCGAGATGGCGGCGGCCATGGTCGTGGGCGCGTTCCTCGGCTATTGGCTGGACCGGGTGCTGCACACGAAGCCGTTTCTGCTGATCGTGTTCCTGCTCCTCGGTGGTGCCGCCGGCGTGCGCAACGTGTGGCGGGTGGTCGGACCGAAGAGGCCTGGCCGCGGTATGGATGGTGCGTGAGTGATCGCGCAACAGTGAGGTAGGGCGTGGCGACGACGATCGATGTGATGGGGCAGTTCAGGCTCGCCACGGCTCTCGGGCCGGTGGGGGCGTCGGTGAACTTCACCAACTCCAACCTCACCATGGTCGTGGTCTGCGTGCTGATCCTGGCGCTGCTGCACCTCGGCATGGCGCCGCGCGCGGTCGTTCCCGGCCGGCTGCAGGCCGCCGCGGAGATGCTTTACGGGTTCGTGCACCGAATGTGCATCGACCAGATCGGGGAGGAGGGTAAGGCGTTCTTCCCCTTCATCTTCACGCTGTTCAGCTTCATCCTGTTCGGCAACCTGTTCGGCCTGATCCCCTACCAGTTCACCATCACCAGCCACCTCGCCATCACCGGCGCGCTCGCCCTGTTCGTGGTCGGGCTGGCGACCGTGGTGGGGCTGCGCATCCACGGGATGCACTTCTTTTCCTACTTCCTGCCCAAGGGGCTGCCGATCGTCCTGGCGCCGCTGATCGTGGTGGTGGAGGTGATCTCCTACCTCTCGCGGCCGGTTTCGCTTTCGTTCCGACTTTTCGCCAACATGATGGCCGGCCACGTCGTCTTCGAGGTGTTCGCCAGCTTCATGGTGGTGATGGCTGCGTCCCTTGGCATCGTCGGCTATGTGATGGCCGTCGCGCCCTTCGCGCTCGACGTGGCGATGACCGGCTTCGAACTGCTGGTCGCCGCGCTCCAGGCCTACGTCTTCGCCGTGCTCGCCTGCATGTACCTGCACGACGCCGTGCACCTGCACTGACGCACGGACCGAACCGCTCATCCTCGAACCCGTAATAGGAAGGACAGACTCCCATGGATCTTGCTGCCGCGAAGGCTATCGGCGCCGGGCTTGCCGTCATCGGCGTCGCGGGTGCCGGCGTGGGTATCGGCAACATCTTCGCCGCCCTCGTGAACTCCATCGCCCGCAACCCCTCGGCCCGCGACAACGTGTTCGGCATCGGCATCCTGGGTTTCGCGCTGACCGAGGCGATCGCGATCTACGCGCTCGTCATCGCGTTCATCATCCTTTACGCGATCTGACGCCGATGCGGCGGCTGCTTCCTGCCGCGACGCTGCTGCTCGCCGTCTCGGCCCTGGGCGTCACACCCGCCCGGGCCGCGGTCGGCCTGCCGCAGATCGACTTTGCCAATCCGCTGACGACCAGCCAAGTCGTCTGGGGCGCGCTGATCTTCGCCGTGCTCTACGTGCTGCTCTCACGCGGCGCGCTGCCCAAGGTGGAGCGCGTGCTGGAAGAGCGGACGCGCACGATCGGTGCTGATCTCGATGCGGCGAAGGCGGCGAAGCAGCAGGCCGACATCGCTGCCGCCGAGGTGACCCGCGCGACGCGTGAAGCGCAGGCCGCCGCCGCCGCCGAGGTGGCGCAGGCCGCCGCGGCTGCCAAGGCCGCTGCCGGGGCCGAGGCCGCGCGCGCCACCGCGACGCTCGAGGCCCAGCTTGCCGCCGCGGAGGCGCGTATCCACGCCGCTCGCGCCGCCGCGATGGGCGCGCTGCGCGAGGTCGCGATGGATGCCACCTCGGCGCTGGCCGGCCGCCTGATGGGCCACGCACCGGATGCCGCCGCTGTCGACGCCGCGGTCGGTGCCGCGATCGCTTCGCGGAAAGCCTGAGGAGACGGGGGATGGAGTTCTTCGCCGAAGGCCGTAACTGGGTCAGCATCGCGATTGTCCTCTTCTTCGTGCTGTTCGGCCGCAAGCTCTGGGCTGCCCTCGCCGGCATGCTCGACGGCCACGCCGAGGCGGTGCGCGGCACGCTGGCCGAGGCGCAGCGCCTGCGGCGGGAGGCTGAAGCCATGCTCGCGGACGCCACCCAGCGCCGTGAGCATGCGCTCGCCGAGGCCAAGCGCATGCTGGAAGGGGCGAAGGACGAGGCCGCGCGCGTCACCGCCGAGGCGGCCGCCGAGGCTGCCCGCGCCGCGGAACGTCGCGAGCGCATGGCCACCGACCGCATCGCGGCCGCCGAGAAGGCTGCGATCGCCGAGGTCCGGCTCGCTGCGGCGGAGATCGCCGCGGTCGCATCCGAGCAGGTCATCCGGACCACCCTCTCGGGCGCGGAGTCCGACGCGCTGGTGGATCGCGCCATCGCGCAGTTACCGGCGGCGCTGCGGGCGGCTTAAACTAAGGTAAGGCCGGGCGCCCGCCCCGCCTCACGAAAGGCTCTTGTCCTTAACAAATCAATAGCTTAGCGACGCGTGCGCGCCTGGGCGCTTCAGCGTGGCACGAGACGTTGGGCCTTCACGATGCCGCGTGCCGGGCGCAGAATGATTTACATGGCCAGTACAACCATTGCGCGCCGGAGCGCCATGATCGGCGCGGCCTCCGCCGCGAGCGTTCCGCGCGCCCGCGCCGCGGCCAAGCCGCCCATCGTCTTTCTCCACGGCAACGGCGATACCGCCAGCCTGTGGGTCACCACGATGTGGCGTTTCGAAAGCAACGGGTGGCCACGCGACCGGCTGCACGCGGTGGATTTCCGCTACCCCACCGGGCGCCGCGTCGAGGACGAACCGCAGCCCGGCGCCAGCTCCGTCGCCGAGGCGGTGGAGCAACTCGCCGACGAGGTTGCCGCCATCCGGCGCCAGACCGGCGCCGCCAAGGTGGTACTCGTTGCCCAGTCGCGCGGCGGCCTCGTCGCCCGCATGTTCACGAAGAACGGTGGCGCCGACCAGGTCGAGGCGATGATCCTGTGCGGCGCGGTGAACCACGGTGTTCTCGACTCGAACACCATCCTTCTAGGCAGCGCGTTCAACGCCAATTCCGCCTTCCTGCGCCGCCTCAACGCCGGCCCCTCGGAAGTCGTGCCCGGCGTGCGGACCATGACCATCCGCAGCACCGACATGGACAAGTTCGCGCAGCCGGACGGGCGCGCCATCGGCCTGCCGCAGGTCAAGGGCACGGGCCATGACGCGCCGGCACTGCGCGGGGCGACCAATGTCGCGATTCCCGGTCTAGACCACCGCGAGACCGGCTATTCGCCGCAGGCTTTCGCGGCGATGTGGCGGTTCCTCACCGGCAGCGCGCCGCGCACCGTGGATGTGGTGGCAGAGCGCCGTGTGACGCTCTCGGGCAAGATCTCCGGCTGGATGGGCGATCTGCCCACCAATATCGGCCTGGCCGGCGTGCGGCTCGAGGTTTACGCACTGGACGCGATGACCGGCGAGCGTCGCGGCCCGCCACTGCTGAAGCATACCACCGGCAAGAACGGTGCCTGGGGCCCGGTCGGCGTCTCGCCGAGCGACAACCTGGAGTTCGTGTTCGCGGTTCCCGGGCTGTCGACGACCCACGTCTACCGCTCACCCTTCCCGCGATCCTCCAACGTCGTGAACCTGCGCCCGCAGCGGCTGGCGGCCGGGGAGGCGGGGAAGGGGGCGATCATCCACCTCTCGCGCCCGCGCGGCTATTTCGGCGCCGGGCGCGACCATGTGCTGCTCGGCTCGCGCATCCCGCCCGGCATTCCGCACGGCGTGCCCGCCGTGTCCGACCTAACCGTCGCCTACCCGCTGCCGGCCGGGCAGTGCGTCATCGGCCAGTGCAATAGCGAAACGATTGCCGCGCGCACGTGGCCTGCTGCCGACGGGCACGTGAGCGTGGTCGAGTTGACGGAGTAAGGCGGCGGGAGGGGCCGTCCTAAAACAGCCCCTCGATGTTACCCGCTTCGTCGAGGTGGATCGCCTCCGCCGCCGGCACCTTGGGCAGACCTGGCATGGTCATGATCTCGCCGGCGATGGCGACGACGAAGCCGGCGCCCGCGGAAAGCCGCACGTCGCGCACGGGCAGCGTGTGCCCCTCCGGCGCGCCAAGCTTCGTGGGATCGGCGCTGAAGCTGTACTGCGTCTTGGCAATGCAGACCGGCATCTTCCCGAAGCCCGCTTTTTCCCAGGCGGCAAGCTTGCGCGCGGCGGCGTCGGCGATCGTGACCCCACCCGCGCGGTAGATGCGTTTCGCGATCGTTTCGATCTTCCCGGCGAGGCTCATATCGTCCGGGTAGAGGGTGCGGAACGCGGCACTGCCCTCGGCGATGCGCGCCTGCACCGCGCGGGCGAGACCGGCCGCGCCCGCCGCGCCGTCCGCCCAGTGGGTGCACGGCACCACCTCCACCGAGACCCCGGCACGAACCGCCGCGATTTCGGCGTCCGTGTCGCTTGTGAAACGGTTAAGTGCCACCACGACCGGCAGCCCATAGCCCTGCATGTTCTCCACGTGGCGCGCGAGATTGACCACCCCACGGCTCACCGCCGCCACGTCCTCGCGGCCGAGATCGGCCTTCGCAACGCCGCCATGCATCTTGAGCGCGCGCACCGTCGCTACCACCACGCAGCAGGCGGGGGCGAGCCCCGCGAGACGGCACTTGATGTCGAGGAATTTCTCGCCGCCCAGATCGGCGCCGAAGCCCGCCTCCGTCACCACTATGTCGGCGAGCGAGAGCCCGAGCTTCGTCGCCATCACCGAGTTGCAGCCATGCGCGATGTTGGCGAAAGGTCCGCCATGCACCAGCGCCGGGGATCCGGCCAGCGTCTGCACCAGGTTGGGCATCAGCGCGTCGCGCAGCAAAGCGGCCATCGCGCCATCGGCCTTGATGTCGCTGGCGGTGACGAAGCCGCCGCCCTTCTTCGAAGCGACGATGATGCGCGCGAGCCGTGCCTGAAGATCGGCCAGCGAGGTCGACAGGCAGAACACGGCCATCACTTCGGAGGCGACGGTGATGTCGAATCCGTCCTCGCGCGGCGAGCCGTTCGCCGCGCCGCCGAGCGAGGTCACGATCGAGCGCAGGGCGCGGTCGTTCATGTCCATGGCGCGGCGCCAGGAGACGCGGCGCGGGTCGATGCCCGCCTCGTTGCCCCAGTAGAGCTGGTTGTCGATCATCGCAGCGAGCAGGTTGTTCGCGGCCGTGATGGCGTGGAAATCGCCGGTAAAATGCAGGTTGATCTCATCCATCGGCGCCACCTGCGCGTGCCCGCCGCCGGTCGCCCCGCCCTTCATGCCGAAGCACGGGCCGAGCGAGGGCTCGCGCAGGCAGATCATGGTGCGTGTGCCCGCGGCGTTGAGCGCGTCGCCGAGGCCGATCGTGGTTGTGGTCTTGCCTTCGCCGGCAGGGGTCGGGCTGATGCCCGTGACCAGCACCAGGGCGCCGGGCCTGCGCGCGGCTTGTTGCGTGATGAAATCGAAATCGACCTTGGCCTTGTAGCGCCCGTAGGGTACCAGCGCGGTCTCCGGGATCGAGGTGCGCGCGGCGATCTCCGCGATCGGTTTCAGCCTGGCCGCGCGAGCGATCTCGATGTCGCTGCTCATGCGGCGCTCCTGCGTCCGATGCCCATTTCCGCCAGTGCCTCGCCGGCGGCTGACGAGAAGCCCTCGAAATCCGTGCGGTCCAGCGCGCCGATCGTGCCGACGCGGAAGCTCGGGACCTCGGTGTCGTAGAAATTGCTGATGAGGTAGCCACGCTTCTTCAGTGCGTCGACGAAACGCTGCAGATCCCAGGCGGGGTCGGCGGGGGCGGTGATGTTGCTCACGATCGGACCCTGGTGGCGTGCTTCCAGCACCGGGCGCAGGCCGATCGCCTGCATCCCCGTACGCAGCGCCGCGGCGTTGTCCGTGTAGCGTGCGAGCCGCGCCTCGCGGCCCTCCGCATCCAGCCGGTCGAGCGCGACCGCGAGCGCGTTCACGCTCTGCACGGGCGGTGTGAAGCGGAACGTGGCCCAGCCGCGTTTCTCGCCGTGTTCGAGGATGTCCGCGAGGTCGAAGCACCACGAGCCGGCCTCGCCGGGCGCGGGCAGGGCGTCGCGCCGCGTCAGCACCACCGCGATCCCCGGCATGCCCTCGAGGCACTTGTTCGGTGTGAAAACGGCTGCGGCGATCTCCGGCTGCGCGGAGACGTCAAGCGGTAGCGCGCCGAACGCGGAGACCGCGTCCACCAGCAACCGCCTTCCCGCCGCGCGCGCGACGGCGCCGATGGCCGCGAGGTCGTTGACGACGCCGGAGCTGGTCTCGCTCTGCACCAGCCCCACCATCGCGATCGTGGGGTCGGCGAGCGCCTGGCGCACCGTGTCTGGGTCGATGGGCCTGGTAGCGGAGGCCGGCAGCGCCACGGGCTCGCGCCCCGCCGCGCGCGCCAGCCGCGCCATGCGCTCGGCATAGGCGCCGGTCATCGGGATCAGGATGCGCTCGCCCGGGCGGAGAACCCCGCGCAGCGCCGCCTCCAGGCCGAAATGCCCGCTGCCCTGCAGCGGCAGCGCCGCGTGCGTGGCCTCCGCCCCGCCGCCGAGAGCCAGCAGCCGGGCCACCATGCTGGCGTAGAGCGGGCAGACGTCATTGTCCCAGGGGGCGAGGTCCACCGCCATGGCGGCGCGTACATCGGGATGCGTGGTCACCGGACCGGGAGTCAGCAGCTTCATGGGCGCTCCTCTTCTTCCCCGAGCCATCGCATGTGCCCGGCGTCAAATCCACCCCGCGGCCACCTCTTCGCGCGCACCCCCGGGTTGTCCTATGCTCACGCCATGGTCGCGATGCTGGGCCTGCCGTCCTGGGTTCCCTGGTGGCTTCCGCTGCTTGTCCTAGTGCCGGGCGTGGTGTGGCTGCTTGCCATCCTGCCCATGCCGTTCGCTGTGCTCAGCGTGCGCGGCCGGCTGGAGGGGATCGAGGCGCGGCTCGACGAGTTGCAGGCGGAGATACGCTCGCTGGCGCTGCGCTTGCCAGAGCCGGACCCCATGTCGCATCGCATCCCGGTGCCGCCGCGCCGCGAGGTGTTCACGCCGCCTTATCCGGACGAGGACGAACCCGTGCCGGCCGCCAGGGGCCGGCGGGTGGTGGATCGTGAGAGGCCCGATCGGCCGGAGCCGGATCACGCCGGGCCCGGGTACCTTGCGCCAGAGCGTGACCCGCAGGACCGCCTTAGGGACCGTCGCCCGCCCGATCCTTCCTCGCGGCCCCGGCGCCTCGAACCGCGGCTCGATTTCCGCCGCTGAACCCAAAGGAAGCCCAGCATGCGCGTCAGTGTCATCCAGATGTGTTCCGGCTCGCAGGTCGAGAAGAACATCGAGCAGGCTCGCGGTCTCGTTGACGCCGCGGTGACGGCGGACCGGCCCGACATCGTGGCCCTGCCGGAGGTGTGGAGCTCGCTCGGCGGCAGCCGCGCCGACAAGCTTGCCGCCTCGGAGGTGCTGCCGCCGGCGGGTAGCAACGAGCCGGGCGGCTTGGCCTACGAGTTCCTGCGCTCCGTCGCGCGCGAGAAGCGCATTCACGTCCACGGCGGCTCGATCGTGGAACGCGACGGCGAGCGGCTGTTCAACACCACGCTGGTGTTCGACCCCGCGGGCACGGAAATCGGCCGCTACCGCAAGATCCACCTGTTTGACATCGTAACCCCGGATGGGCAGGGCTACCGGGAGAGTGCCACGTTCGGCTCCGGCGCCGAGATCGTCACCTGCAAGGTCGGCGGCACCGAGGTCGGGCTCGCGATCTGCTATGATGTGCGCTTCCCGGAGCTATTCCTCGCGCTGCGCCGGCAGGGGGCGGAGCTGATCTTCCTGCCCGCGGCGTTCACGCTGCAGACCGGCAAGGACCATTGGGAGACGCTGATCCGCGCGCGCGCGATCGAGACCCAGTGCTGGTTCGCCGCGCCCGCGATGTGGGGAAGGCATGTCGATGGCTCGGGCGAGACGCGCTTCACCTATGGGCACTCGCTGGTCTGCGACCCGTGGGGGATGGTGACCGCCAAGGTCTCGGACGGCACCGGCTGGGCCACCGCGCGCATCGATCCCGCCGTCACCGCGCGCGTGCGCCGCGACATGCCGGTTCTCGAACACCGCAAGCTCGTTTGAACGCTTCTCCGCCCCGCCGGCGCCGCCCGTCATGACCTCGCTCACTTTCGTTGCCGCCACCACGCCGGCGGCACAGGCGGCGCGCGAGCGCCTGGTGGCGCGCTACGGCGACGCCGGCGAGGCGGCCGACGTCGTCGTGGCACTCGGCGGCGACGGGCTGATGCTGGAGACGCTGCACCGCCAGCTTGTCGCCGGGCATCCCGTCTACGGCATGAATTACGGCTCCGTCGGCTTCCTGATGAACGCCTATGCGGAGGACGACCTGCCTGCCCGTGTGGCCGGCGCCAACCCGACGCGGCTGCACCCGCTGCGCATGCAGGCCACGACCGCGCACGGAAACATCGAGGAGGCGCTGGCGCTGAACGAGGTCTCGCTGCTGCGCCAGCTACGCCAGTCGGCCAAGATCCGCATCACCGTGGACGGCACGCTGCGCCTCGCGGAGCTGGTCTGCGACGGCGTGCTGCTGGCGACGCCGGCGGGTTCCACCGCCTATAACCTCTCGGCGCACGGCCCGATCGTGCCGCTCTCGGCAAATCTGCTGCCGCTGACGCCGATCTCCGCGTTCCGTCCCCGCCGCTGGCGCGGCGCGCTGCTGCCATCGACCGCACATGTCCTGTTCGAGGTGCTGGAGGCGGACAAGCGCCCGGTCGCGGCGGTCGCCGACCAGACGGAGGTGCGCGACGTGCTGCGCGTTGCCGTGCAGGAGGACCGCACCGTCGGCGTGGCCGTGCTGCACGACCGCGACCAGGGGCTTTCCGAGCGCATCATCGCGGAGCAATTCACCGTCTGACCCGTCACCCCACCGGACATAAAACCATGCGCATCGCCTGCCTGATGTTCGTCCACGAGACCGTCACCTTCCTCGCCAACAGGACGACGATCGAGGATTTCACCTATCCCGGCTCGCCCGCCACGGGCGAGGCGCTGCTCAACGCGGAGCCGCGCTCCTACATGGGCGGCTTCGTCCAGGTCGCGCGCGAATACGCCGACGTGGAGCTGGTCGGCATCGAATCCCCGCTCTGGCCGCGCACCGGCTCCGGTTCCGGCTGGGTGACGCGCGAGACGTTCGAACATTTCACCTCCGCCATGGTCCGCGAGCTGCGCGCGAAGGGCCCGTTCGACGGCGTGTTCATGGCGCTGCACGGTGCGATGGCGGTGGATGGCATCGCGCGGCCGGAGGCGGAGCTGGCGCATCGTGTGCGCGAGGCGGTGGGACCGAAGGCGAAGCTCGCCGGCACGTTCGACCCGCATGGCAACGAGGATGCGCAGTTCCTCCGCCACGCGGAGCTCGGCTTTACGGTAAAGTATTTCCCGCACTACGACAGCCATCTACAGGGCCAGCGCGCCGCTCGCACGCTGGTGCGCACCATCCGCGGCACCTATGCGCCGACGCATGCGGTGGTGAAGGTTCCCATCATCACGCCGACGGTGATGCAGTGGACCGGCGCCTCGCCGTGGATGGACCTGGTGCAGCGCGCGCTGGTGTGGGAGGCGCGCGAGCCCGATCTCTACATGAACGTGTTCTTCGGCTTCCCGTGGTCCGATGTGCCGGATGCCGGCATGACCATCCAGGCGATCGCCAACGGCGACCACGGGCTCGCGCACCGCGCCGCGGTGGACGTGGCGGACTTCGCCTGGCGGCGGCGCAAGGAGCTTGTACGCGCCGCCACCATCCACAGCATCCGAGACGGCGTACGCCACGCGGCGGAGGCGGTTTCCGCCGGCCGTACGCCGGTGGTGCTTGCCGACCACTCGGACCGCAGCGGCCACGCCACTTGGCTGTTGCGCGAGCTGCTGGCGAGCGGGCACACGGGCGCCCTTGGGCGTGTGCTGATCGCGACCGTCGCCGACCCGGAAGCGGTGGACGCCGCGGTGCCGGGCGAGGCGTTCGACCGTGCGGTGGGCGGGTTGGCCGATGAATCCGCGGGTGAGCCGGTGCGGGTCACGGGGCGCGTCTTGGCGCGAGACGAGGCCGGCCGGCGCGGCGGTTCCTGGGCGCGGATCGACATCGGCGGCGGCAGCGAGGTCGTGATTTCCCGCTATCTCACGCAGATCATCGAGCTGGAGCAGTTGCGCGCCATGGGCATCGAGCCCGGCGCGTTCGAGGTGATCGCCATCAAGTCGCGTGTGCATTTCCGCCGCGGGTTTGACGACAGCGGCTTCGCGCCGACGATCCTGCTGGTCGAGCCGGACGAGCCCTTCCTGGGCACGGTGCGGCTGGAGGCGCTGCCCTATCGCCATGTCGAGATCGGCCGCTTCTACCCCTATGGCGATCCCTCCGGTCCCGAGGTGATGTAGCGCCGGCGGCGCGTCGCCCTGCTGCATCCTGCCGACCTTTAACGACGAAGCCCGCCCTGCCTTGCGGCAGGACGGGCTCGCGGTGTTATGCGGCCGAAGCCGCCAGGGATCAGACCACTCCAGTGTTCGGAGTGTATGCGAACTGCGTCGGGTTCAGCGCGCCCTGCATGACCCAATCGACCGCGCCGCCGCCCTGCAAGGCCAGCGTGTAGTTGCCCCCGCTGGTCGTGAGGTTCGCCGAGACCGCGAGCCAGTTGGTGAGCGCGGCGTGGTTGGCTCCGACCAGGCCCTGCAGATCGATCTGGGAGTTCTGGCCGAAGTTGTTGAGCGTGACCGTCCCCGAGTAGTTGTTCGACGTATCGGCCTGGACGACGACCACGTTGCCGGTCTGCGAGGCGTTCAGCGTCACATCCGCCGTGTCGTTGCCGTTGCCGAGCGCCACGAGATTGCCCGACCCGGTGACGTTGATTTGCGACGGGTTCAGCAGGTTGTTGAGGAAGAACGAGTCACTCGACGTGCCGCTGATGAGCTGTGTGCCACCGCCGGCCACCACGGTGCTGTACGCGCCCACCGAGATCGTATCGGTCGGGGGCGGGCTGCCGTTGGCCGCGTTCGCCGAGACGAACGAATACGCCCCCGTCGTCACGCTGTCGTTGCCGGTACCGACCGTGACGCTGGCACCGCTGCCGGTCGAGGTCACGGTGTCGTTGCCATTGCCGAGCATCACGCTGTTGTTGATCCCGTCGAGCGTCACGACGTCGTTGCCGTTGCCGCCGCCGACAGTGATGTTGCCGCCGGGGAAGTAGCCGGTGATCTGGTCGTTACCGTTGCCGACGGTGACCGACGAACCGCCGCCCACGCTGACGATATCGTTGCCGTTGCCGAGCGCCACCGTCGAGTTGGTGCCGGTCCACACCGTGTCGGACCCGCCGTAGCCGTCGTTCGCCGTCACGCTCGAGCTGTTTCCGGCATGGATGGAGTCGTTGCCCGAGCCGGCGGTGACGTTGCCGTTGCTGCCGACGTGGATCGTATCCTGGCCGTTGCCCACCAGGACAGTTGCGTAGTTGCCGGCGGTGACGTTGTCGTTGCCGTTGCCAGCCGTGACGCTGGCGTTGTTGCCGGTGTTGATCACATCGTCGCCGTTGCCGGCCGTGATCGTGTCGCCCGAGCCCATGGCGTAGATGTTGTTCCCGCCGTCGCCGACGGTGATGCTCGAGCCGTTGCCGTTCGCCCGGACGATGTTGACGCCGTCGCCGAGCGAGATGATGCCGATGCCGTTGTTGAGGTTCACGAGGACCGGGTTGGTCGCATTGGCGGCCTGCGTCACCATCGTCGTGCCAGTGCCGGTGCCGATCACCGAGCCGGCGGCGTGATCGAGGCTGATGGTGTCGCCGGAACCGCCGCCGAGGTTGATGGTGTCGCTGCCGGAGCCGGTGGGATCCGTCACGGTCACGCTGTTGCTGTTACCGTTCAGCAGGATGACGTTCACCCCATTGCCGACATTGACGGTGTTGCCGCTGCCGCCGGCGGTGACGTTGTTGTTGCCGTTGCCGAGACTGAACAGAGAAAGGCCCTGCGAGCCCGACACGTTCACGTTCTCGTAGGTCGCGAACACCCGGTTCTGGATGCCCGCGAGGAGGATGAGGTCGGTCGGAGACGCAGGCACACCCGGGTCGTCGGGCTCGGACGGGAAGGCGGTAGAATTCAGAGCGTCGACGCCGAGGATCGACACGCTCGCGTAGCCCCCGCCGAGGCTGACGGTGTCGTTGCCGCCGCCAATGGTGACCGAGTTGTACATCCCGGACAGATTCACGGAATCCGTGCCGTCCCCGATATTCACGCGGTTGAACTGTGTGCCACCACCGATTGTCGTGTTGGCATCGCCGACGTTGACGATGTTGGCCATGCCGGCGATCGTAATGGAGCTGGTGTTGCCGAACGCGTCGTCGTCGGGGGCGCCGACGCTGACTGTCGCGAAGCCGCCAGTGCCAAAGGTGTTGGCGCCCGTCTGGACCGTATCGTGGATGTCCCCGGTCAGGGTCACCGCATCCTGGGCGCCGGTCAGCACGACATCCGTGACGCCGCCCACGTTGGCGACCGTCGCCGTGTTGTGCCCCGAGGGAGCGTAGGCGTTGTCACCGACATCGATGGTCGAGATCGACGCCGCCAGGTTCACGGTATTGTGGCCCTGGAAAACGTTCGGGTTGTTCCATCCGTAGTTCGGATCGAGCATCACGTTCACGGCGGACGCGGTGAAGGACGTGCTCGCCGACGACTGGATGACGTTATTGGAGAGATCGAGCGTGATCTGATCGACAACCGCGCTGCTGTTGCCGATGTTGAGCGTGGTCGCGCCGTCCTCACCCAGCGGCGGGTTCATCCCGAGGTTGCCGAAGGGGTTGCCGAACACGTCGAGATTACCGGCGGAGTTCTGGGCGTTGTTGCCGGTCGTGATCGTGTTGTTGCCGTTGTAGATGGAGAACACGTCGGTCCCGGTATTATCGACCGCCGTGCCCATGGCATACTGATTGCCAATCAGCGTCAGGGGGTTGGTCATGGAACGTTCCTTTACTGGTGTGCCAAACTGGTCCGGCGGCGCGGCCGCGAGCGGCCCGTCTTGAAGTTTTGCAGTCGCGGCCTCCCCCGGAATTCCGCCGGGCGAGGCAGGATGACGGTCAGTGGACTTTTCATTGACGCCACCACGGACTTTCGTCGCGGCGCTGTGCGGTGCTCCGGATGATGACAGTTGCGAATCGTTTCGCAACAGTCACGACATCATCCAGGCGCCTCGTCCCAGAATTCATCATCCTTCAACTTTTGTATTCCCGATCGCTGACCCGAACCTGACACGCAATTTACTTTTGCGTGACAGTCGGAACGACCATTCGCGACCGCGTCGTGCCTGCGATCAGGCGACGTCGCTGGAAACCTTGACGATCGGGCGCTGCATGAGCGCCTCCATCGTGATGCGGTATGCGTCGATTGTGCGAGAGAGCGGCAGTGTAACCTGTGCGAAGTTTCGCGCCGCGGCCTGCAACCCGGACGCGAACTGCGGATCCTCCAGGATGCGGAGTACTGAATCGGCGAGCCTCGGTGCGTCGAAAAATGGCACTAACGTTCCATTGTAGCCGTCGGTGATGAACTCACGCACCGGCTCGGTGTCGCTGGCCACCACCGCGCAGCCCACCGCCAGGGCCTCGCGCAGCGACCAGGAGGCGACGAATGGATACGTCAGATAGACATGCGCGTCCGACCGCCGCAGCAGCGCCTGGTAGGATTGCGTGTCGACGAGATCGAGGAAATGCACCCGGGCCTGGTCGATCTGACTGCCCACCTCCGCCAGGAAGTGCTGCTTCCACGACTTTCCTTCGAGCTTGGGACCATAGCCGTTGCCCTCGCGGCCGACGATCGCGACGTGCACGTCCCGCCGCCGCAGCAGCCGCGGCAATGCCCGCATCATGATGTGGAAGCCGCGTGTCGGTTCGAGCGCGCGGCTGACGAAGGTGACGAGCTTGTCCCCGGGCGCGATCACCGTGCCGGCGAGGCGCGCGCGGAACTCCTCCGTCGTGCTCATGGTACCGAGCGGCAGCGGCACCGTGCGCGCCTGCGGGGAAGGGGCGTAGGTGGCGAGGTCGACGCCTTCCTCGATCAGCCGTATGCGGTGGCGCAGCGGCGCCGGATAGGTGCCGAGCTGGAAGCGGGTCGGCGTTTGCCCCAGGCCGGGGTTGGTCAGTGCCAGCAGGTTGACGGCGTTGCGTGCCCGCACCCAGGCGTCGCTGCCCGCGGGCGGGACGAACTCCGGGTCGAACCCAGTCTCGTAGCCGGTGGCGTGGTAGTAGAATTCCAGATAGCCGAGCAGCGGGACATCGGGCCAGACGTCCTGCAGGTTGAGCAGTTCGCCCCAGCCGTGATGGCCAAGGATCATGTCCGGCCGGTAGCCGGACGTCGCGAGCTCGCGGGCCACGCTCGCCACGACGTCCGCCCGCCGCAGCGCCAGGTCGAGATCGCGGGCGCCCGCATGCACGCCCGGCGGCGTGTCCGCCGTGAACGGATATTCGATCTTGCGCACCGCGCGCATCGCGTTGTCCGTGCGCGTGGTGATGTAGGTGATGTCGTGGCCCAGGCCGCGCAGCCATTCCATCACCCGCCAGTACTGCGCGGGGAAGCTCTGGTGCACGAACAGGAAGCGCATTGGCGGCACGGGTCGAAGGGATGCGTCGTCAGGCGGCACGTACCGCCGGCCAGGACGAGCCGGGAACCGGCGCACGATCGCCGGCGCGGCAGACGGTGATCTCCCGGGTCGATTCCGGCAGCGGAGGCTCGAAGTCCAGAATGAACGCGCATGCCCCGTCGCGCAGCCCCGCACGGTCGAGGTCGGTGCGGTAGCTGGCGGCCTGCGCGGCCGCTACCCGCGTCCCGTCCGCCCAGATCTCGACCGCCACCGCCGCGGCGCCGCCATCCACGCACCAGCCCTCGACGCGGAACCGGTCGGCCCGCTCCAGATTGCCGCTGAGCGGTCCGACGCCCTGCGCCGGCAGCGGGCAGCCGAGGCGCGCGCGGATCCGGTCGAGCCTGGGGCCGAAGATCGAGCGCGGCCGGCACGGAACCGGCGCCGGTGCTCCGCCCGCGGGGGCAACGTAATCGTGGGCATTCTGGAACATCCCGCGGCTGCCCTCGTCGATGAAGGTCTCGCTAGGTACCCCCTCGGCCAGAATGATGTCGTGCGACGCCAGTTCGATGTGCAGGTATGTCACCTCGCTCGCCACACGCTCCCGCACGATCGTGAAGCCGTTGATCAGCGCGCCCACGGGCACCAGCACGCCATCGACCAGGATCGCGTGCAGCGGCGACAGCAGCAGGTCGCGGCTCGGCATTCCCTCGCCCAGCGCGTCGCGGCGCACCCGCACCGGGTGCAGGTGCGGGTTCTCCTCGACGAAACGCGCGCCATAGCTGCGCCGGCCGATCCAGACCACGGGGCGCAGCGCGCCCGACATCGTCGCCAGGAGGTCGCCGGGCTGCAGGTGCTCGACCTCGACCTCGCCGCGCGACGTCGCGATCCGCGTGCCCATGCCGTAGCACGCGACGACATCGGTGCCGGTGCCAGCGGAATCGGCCTTGAGCTTGAACGTGGTGAAGGTGTTGGAGGCGTCGAAGGTCAGGGTCGCCTCGACCGAGGAGCCGTCGCTGACCGTCAGCACATGCGTCGCGTTGTCGTAGGTTTCCGTCTGCGTCGCGGTGTGCTTGGTGCCCAGGAGGTCGATCGTCGTCGTGGTGTTGTTGAAGCCCTCGATGGTTCCGGCCATCGAGCCTGGTGCCAGCAGGCCCAGAAATTCATGGCCTGTGCCGGGCTCGAACTGCACGATCTGCGGCGCCGAGACGCTGGCGATGTCGAGCTGTGCCGCGGGCGCCACCGCGAGCGTGCCGGCGCCGCCGATGATTCCGTTGACCGTCAGCGTGCCGCCGCTGGCCTCGATCATGCCAGCGTTGTCGCTGGAGAACGCGTAGACGATGTCGCCGTGCCCCAGGATTGTGCCGGCGGCGCCGAGTGAGATCGTCGCCGCCGAAAGCGTGCCGCCGAGGATGCTGATGGTGCCGCTTCCGGTACCGGCGGCGCCGACCTCCACGAGCCCTGCGTCGTTGAGTGAACCGGCGCTGCCGATGGTGACGATGCCGGCGCCGGCGAGGCCGGCGAGCAGCGTGCCGGCCTGGGTCGCGGTGCCGCTCACCGACAGCACGCCGACGCCGGTGCCCAGCACACCGAGTTCGACCACGTTGGGCAACGCCAGGCTGCTCGTGGCGCCGACCAGCAGCGTGCCGCTGCCGGCGTTGCCGAGTTCGGCCGAGCCCGTGACGGAAAGCGCCGCCGAGGCGTTGGCGAGGTTGATCGTGCCGTCGCCGCCGGCCGCGTCGCCGGCGATCAGGCTTCCCTGGACGCTGACCGTGCCGATGTCGATCTCCAGCGAGCCGCTGCCGGCCCCGCCGACCACCAGGGCGCCGGCATCCGCGATGCTGCCGTAATCCTGCACGGTGACCTGGCCCACGCCACCGGACGAGACGCCCAGCGCCATGGCCGCAACGTCCACGGTGCCGCCCAGCGACGTGGCATTGCCGACCACCAGGGTGCCGCTGCCGGCGACGCCGACGTCCAGTGTGCCGGTGAGCCAATAGCCCGCCACGCCCGTGGCGAGGTTGGTCCCATCGACGTTGACAACGCCGACGCCCCCGGTGCTGACGCCGATCGCGGAGTTGAGCGCGTCCGACACTTCACCGAGGTTGATCGTGGCCACGCCGGTGCCGGCGACGCCCACGAACAGGCCGCCCGCGACGTTCTTTCCGGTGTCGGAGAGATTGGCGCTGGTGTTGACCAGCAGCGTGCCGTGGTCCCCCGCGCTGACGCCGACCTCGGTGTAGGCGCCCTTGAGGGAGGCGGTGTCGCTGACGCTCAGCGTGCCAGCCCCGCCGTCGCCCACGGCGATCAGCCCGCCCAGGGCCCGCAGGCCCGGGGCCACGTTGACCCCGTCGAGGGTCGCGAAGCCGTTGGCGACGAGTTCCACGGGCGCGGTCGCGACGGCTGGGTCCGAGGCGCCTTGCAGGTAGATGCCATGGGTGCTGGACAGCAGGCCCAGGTATGCGCCGGCGGCCATGACCACGGCGTTGGCGGTCACGCCATAGGCGCCATGCTCCAGGACCTTGCCATGGCTGCCCACGAACAGGATTCCCGCGGTGGTGGCGCCGTTCAGCACCAGGTAGCTGCCTGCACCCACGGTCAGGGCGGCGGTGCCGGCCTGGCCGATATAGGCGTCGCGGCCCACCGTCAGGCCTGCGCCCTTGGCAAGGTCGATCGAGGCTGCCGCTCCCTGCGAGACACCCGCCAGCAGGTTGCCGACTACGGTCATGTTGGAGGCGTTGAGGTAAATCGAGGCGGCCGCGCTCGTTGCGATGCCGGCCACCAGGTCGCCGCCCACCGTCATGCCGGCGTTGCTGGCAAGCGTGATCGCGGCGGTGGCGCCCTTCGAGATGCCCGCGGACAGGGTGCCGCCCACTGTCAGGTGGCTGTAGTTGACGTCAATCAAACCGCGCCCGCCGTTCGAGACGCCTGCGTACGCGTTGCCGCCGATGGTGCCGTCGCTGCCCGCGGCAAAGGTCAGCCCGCCGGTGCCGGCCTGCCCGATCGTCGCGGCGCCGGTGATGGTGATGCCGTTGCCGCCTGTGTCGTAGACGCTGCCGTGAATCCCCGCGTTGCCGCCGATCAGCAGTGACCCGGCATCGACCCTCGCGCCGAAGTTGCCGGTTTCCAGCAGGGTGCCCGAAGCGGCACTGCCCACCGCGAGCACGCCGCTGTCGTTGAGCTTCCCCATGATGGTGTTGACGTTGGTGACGTAGGCGGCGCCGGTATCGATCACGCCGCTGTAGCGAAGCTCGATCTTGCCCTGGAGTGCGACGACGCTGGCGGTGAGCGCCTGATCCAGGACGCCGGTGCCAGACGGGCCGCCGTAGAAATCGACGGTGCCGACCGTGGCGCCGCCCATCGCCAGCGTCGGCGTCAGCGCCACGCCGGCGCCCGACAGCGTCACCAGGGCGGTGTCCGTGGTGCCGGGAACGGTAAGCGATGACCAGTTGCCCGCCGTGAGCCAGCTCTTGTGGTCGGCGCCTCCGGTCCAGGTGATCGTCGCCATGGGCTGGTCCTCGTCTTGAGTTGATGTCGTCTCGGGTTGGTGTCGTCTCGGGGCGGTGTCGTCTCGGGTTGATGTTGGGGCCGCGGCCTAGGACGGCAGCGGCATTGACGTATCGAGTGGTGTGGACGGAGCGGCCTGGCGCGGCACCAGCGCGTAGCCGATGCCGCGAACGGCCCGCACCGAATAAGGCGCGTCGTGCTCGGTCAGCGTGCGGCGCAGGCGCGACATCGCCGCCTCCAGCGCGTTGGGCGTCACCGGGGCGTCGGCGGAGAACACGGCGCGCTCCAGCCTTTCGCGCGGGGTGAAGCCGTCGCGGGTGCGCATCAGCATCGCCAGGACCGCGGCCTCCCGGCGGCGCAGCCGGACCGCCCGCTCGCCGACATGCATCATGCAAGTGGTGGTATCGAGTTCGACGCCTGCCATCCGCAGCGTCGGGCTGAGGCGCTGCGTCGGCCGGCGCAGCAGCGCGCGGAGGCGGGCGATCAGTTCGTCGATGCTGAAGGGGCGCATCAGCACGTCGTCCGCGCCGGCATCGAGGATCGCGATGCGAACGAGGGCGGGGCCGCCGTCGGCGACGACGAGGATCCGCGCATCCGCCAGCTTCTGGCGCAGGCGCTGCAACAGCGGCGTGGCGGCGTTCGGCTTCGATGCCACGTCCACCAGCACGGCCTCGTAGCCCGAAAGGTCGGTGCCGTTCAGCGCGTCGTCCAGGGCGATCGAGCCGTCGGCGCCAATGCCGTGCTGGGCCAGCAACCGTGCTTGCACGATCGAGGCCTCCAGCGCCGCCGCGAGGACGAGGACCTGCATGCTACGCCTCGGAGACGAGCGGGCGAGCGCCGGATTCCCGCCGCGCGACGCCGTCCCGAATATCCATTCCACCCCAGAGCATTGCTAATAAGGCCTCAATGCTACTTGGAGATATTGCTCAGAAGGTCAGCATATGTAAAGCGAAGTTTCAAAAAAAGAAACGATGTTTCTTTTAATATGCTAAATGAGGGAACCTGCCTCGTTGCTTGAAATGGTTGGGTTTTAATCTTCCTGAGATAATGGAAATGGAACCGTCCCGTATCGTTCCGCCGCGTAACATTTCCGTGATCCGAGTTAACGTGACGGCTGAGGCATGATGTTCGATAAAATAGTGTTGTCGGAAACATGAAGGGAGTCGAAGGTGAAAGTACTTCTCCTCGCGCTGGCCCTGTTCGGCGGTTTCGTTGCCGTCACCGCGCCGCTCGCGC
>JAJZUI010000021.1 GCA_021847175.1 Pseudomonadota bacterium | reverse complement strand
GACATCGTTCGCGTCGACGCGGGCGAGATCATCCCCTCCGACGGCGAGGTGATCGAGGGTGTCGCCTCGGTCAACGAGGCCGCCATCACCGGCGAATCCGCCCCCGTCATCCGCGAGGCCGGCGGCGACCGTTCCGCCGTCACCGGCGGCACCCAGGTGATGAGCGACAGCATCCTGGTGCGTATCACCGCTGCTCCCGGCAACACGTTCCTCGATCGGATGATCGCGTTGGTGGAGGGCGCCTCGCGGCAGAAGACACCCAACGAGATCGCGCTCAACATTCTGCTCGCGGGCATGACGATCATTTTCGTCATCGCGGTGGCCACCATTCCGGCTTTCGCCGCCTATGCCGGCGGACGTGAATCCGTGCTGGTGCTGGTCGCCCTCTTCGTGTGCCTCATTCCCACCACCATCGGCGCGCTGCTCTCCGCTATCGGCATCGCCGGTATGGACCGCCTGGTGCGCTTCAACGTGCTCGCCATGTCCGGCCGCGCCGTGGAAGCCGCCGGCGACGTGGACACGCTGCTGCTCGACAAGACCGGCACGATCACGCTCGGCAACCGCCAGGCCGCCGCCTTCCACCCCGTGTCCGGCGTGCGCGCCGAGACGCTGGCGGAGGCGGCACTGCTTGCCTCGCTCGCCGACGAAACGCCGGAAGGCCGCTCGATCGTGACCCTCGCGGAACAGCGCCTCGGCCATGTCGCCGTCGCCGCCGCGGATGCCAACTTCGTGCCCTTCACCGCGCAGACGCGCATGAGCGGCGTGGACATTCCCACGCCGGGCGGTGCCGCGCGGCAGATCCGCAAGGGCGCCGTGGACTCCGTGCTCGCCCATGTGAAGGTCGCCCCATCCGATGCCGCCGCCCGGGCGCTGCGTGAGACGACCGAGCGCGTGGCCCGTGAGGGTGCCACCCCGCTCGCGGTCGCCGATGGCGGCCGGCTGCTCGGCATCGTGGAGCTGCGCGATATCGTGAAGTCGGGCATCCGCGAGCGCTTCGGCGCCCTGCGCCGCATGGGCATCCGCACCGTCATGATCACCGGCGACAACCCGCTGACGGCCGCGGCGATCGCCGCCGAGGCGGGCGTGGACGATTTCCTCGCCCAGGCGACCCCCGAGGACAAGCTGGCGCTCATCCGCCGCGAACAGGCGGAGGGCAAGCTCGTCGCCATGTGCGGCGACGGCACCAACGATGCGCCGGCGCTCGCGCAGGCCGATGTCGGCGTGGCAATGAACACCGGAACCATGGCCGCCCGCGAGGCCGGCAACATGGTCGATCTCGACAGCGACCCCACCAAGCTCATCGAGATCGTCGAGATCGGCAAGCAGCTCCTGATGACGCGCGGCGCGCTGACAACGTTCTCTATCGCCAACGATGTCGCAAAATACTTCGCCATCATCCCGGCGATGTTCGTTGCGATCTATCCGCCACTGCAGGTGCTCAACATCATGCACCTGGCGACGCCGGACAGCGCCATCCTCTCGGCAATCATCTTCAACGCGCTGATCATCGTGGCCCTCATTCCGCTGTCGTTGAAGGGCGTCGCCTACCGCGCCGCGGGAGCCGCTTCGCTGCTGCGGCGCAATCTGCTGATCTATGGGCTTGGCGGTCTCGTCGTTCCGTTCATCGGCATCAAGTTGATCGACATGCTCGTCTCCGCCGTCGGTCTCGCGTAAAAAGGGACACCAGACCATGAAGCATCTCCGCCCCGCCCTGGTCATGCTGCTGGGCCTCACGCTGCTCACCGGCATCGCGTATCCGCTGCTGATCACGGGCGTCGCCCAATTCGCTTTTCCGTCGCAGGCAAACGGCAGCCTGGTCATGCGCGACGGCAAGCCGGTTGGCTCGGCACTGATCGGGCAGAACTTCACCTCTCCGGGCTATTTCCATGGCCGCCCCTCGGCGACGACCGCGACGCTCGCCAACGGCAAGACCGTTGCCGCGCCCTACAACGCGGACAACTCGACCGGCTCCAATCTCGGCCCGACTTCCAAGGCCCTGCGTGACCGCGTCGCCGCTGACGTGAAGAAGCTCGAAGCGGAGAACCCCGGCCGGCCCATCCCCGCGGACCTCGTTACCACCTCCGGCAGCGGGCTCGACCCGGACATCTCTCCCGCCGCCGCGGAGTTCCAGGTCCCGCGCATCGCCGCCGTGCGTCATCTCGATCCTGCAACGCTGCGCCGGCTGGTCGCAAGCCACATCGTCGGCCGCACGTTCGGCCTGCTCGGCGCGCCGCATGTCAACGTGCTGAAGCTCAACCTCGCGCTCGACCGGCTCGCTGGCAGACCGGGAGGCACGTGAGCGAGGCGGCCCGCCCCTCGCCCGAGGCGCTGCTGCGCGCCGCCACCGCGGAGGAGCGGGGGCGGCTGCGCCTATTCCTCGGTGCCGCGCCCGGTGTCGGCAAGACGTACGAGATGCTCTCCGCCGCCCGCGCCGCGCGCGCCGAGGGGACAGACATTGTCGCCGCGGTGGTGGAGACGCATGGCCGCGCTGAGACTGCGTCGTTGTTGGATGGCATCGAGATCATCCCGCGCCGCCCGGTGGAGCACCGTGGCCACACGCTCGCCGAGATGGACCTCGATGCCGTGCTCGCCCGCCGTCCGGCGATCGCGCTCGTCGACGAGCTCGCCCACAGCAACGCCCCCGGCTCGCGCCACCCGAAGCGCTGGCAGGACGTGATGGAACTGCTGGAGGCGGGGATCGATGTCTGGTCCACGCTCAACATCCAGCATGTCGAGAGCCTCAACGACATCGTCGCGCGCATCACCCGCATCCGCGTGCGCGAGACCGTGCCCGACAGCGTCATCGACCGCGCCGATGCGATCGAGGTCGTGGACCTCACGCCAGAGGATCTCATCAAGCGGCTGCGTGAAGGCCGCGTTTATCTGCCGAAGGTCGCGGAACGCGCGCTCGCGCACTATTTCTCGCCCGGCAACCTCACGGCGCTGCGCGAGCTCGCCCTGCGGCGCACCGCGCAACGCGTGGACGAGCAACTGCTCGACCACATGCAGGCGCATGCGATTGCCGGACCCTGGGCCGCGGGGGAGCGCGTGCTGGTCTGCGTCACCCCGGGCGGCGCCGGCCCGGGCCTGGTGCGCTACGGCCGTCGCCTCGCGGAGCGCCTGCGCGCCGCCTTCGTGGCTCTCTATATCGAAACACCACGCGACGCCGCCGAGGGGCACGAGCGCGTAGAGCGCACGCTGCGACTCGCCGAATCCCTCGGCGCCGAGACCGTCACCCGCCCGGGCCGCGACGTCGCCGCCGAGATCCTCGCCTTTGCGCGCGAGGTGAACGCCACCCATATCGTCATCGGAACAACTGGCGGACGTCGGCTGTGGCCGTTTCGCCGCCGTGTCGTCGAGCGGGTGATCGGCGAGGCGCGCGATATCCCCGTTCACGTGATCGGCCGCGAGGCTGGCGAGCGGACGGAACGCCGCCCGCGCCCGGTGCCGGCGCCGCGCGGCTGGCTCGTCGCCGCATCGGCGGTGGCGCTCGCGACCCTGGCGGGCAAGGGACTGGAGGCACTGGCCGGCAGTTCCAGCGTCACCATGGTCTTCCTCACTGCGGTGCTCGTCGTCGCCTCCACCGCCGGGCTATGGCCCTCGGTCGCCGCCGTCATCGCCAGCGTGCTGGCCTACAATTTTTTCTTTCTGCCGCCGCTCTACACCTTCACCATCGCCGACCCGCGCAACATCGTGGCGCTGCTGTTCTTCGGCATCGCGGCATTGGTCGCGAGCCGGTTGGCCTCGCGCCTGCGCGAGCAGACGCTGGCCGCCCGCACTCGTGCCCGCACCACCGAGGAGCTCTACGGCTTCAGCCGCAAGATCGCCGCCATCGCCTCGCTCGACGACCTGTTGTGGGCGAGCACATACCAGGTCGCCTCGATGCTGCATCTTTCCGTCGTCATCCTGATGCCGGAGGGCCAGGGGCTCGCGGTCCGCGCCGGCTACCCGCCGGAGGACACGCTGGAAGAGGCGGACCTCGCGGCAGCGACCTTATGTTTCCGCAACAACAAGCCAGCCGGCCGCGGCTCGGACACGCTGCCGGGCGCGCGCCGCCTTTTCGTCCCACTGGCCACCGCGCGTGGCCCGGTCGGCGTGTTGGGGCTGGACGCCGGCCTAAATGCGCCTGCGGACCACTCACTGCTGGGACCCGGCCAGCGCCGCCTGCTCGATGCGCTGGCGGACCAGATCGCGGTGGCGATCGAGCGCATCCGCCTCGCCGAGGATGTGGTGCAGGCGCAACGCCACGCCGAGACGGAGCGGTTGCGCTCGGCGCTGCTCACGTCGCTCTCTCATGATCTGCGTACGCCGCTCGCCTCCATCCTCGGTGCCGCGACCGCACTCGAGACCTACGGCGCGAGCCTGCCGCCCGTGGAGCGCGCGGGTCTGCTCGGCACCATCCACGACGAGGCGGAGCGTCTTGGGCAGTTCGTCGCCAACCTGCTCGATATGACGCGCCTTGAGGCCGGCGCCGTCACGGCACGGGGCGAGCCGGTGGCGCTCGACGAGGCGATCGGCAGCGCGCTTCGCCGGGCCGCCCGTACGCTCGCTGGCCACCCTGTCAAGACCGACCTGCCACGCGACCTGCCGCTCCTGGACCTCGACCCGGTGCTGTTCGAGCAGGTATTGATCAACCTGCTCGACAACGCCGCCAACTACACGCCGGAAGGCAGCGAAATCATGCTTGCCGCGCGCGTCGCGGGTGACAACGTGGAACTCGCCATTACAGACGAAGGACCAGGCATTCCCGCCGACATCATGCCCCGTATCTTCGAGAAATTCGTCCGCGCCGAGGGGGCAGACCGCAGGCGGGCCGGCACCGGGCTCGGGCTTGCCATCTGCCACGGCTTCCTCACCGCGATGGGCGCCTCGATCCGCGTCGCCAACCGCGAGGACCGGACCGGCGCTGTCTTCACCCTCACGCTGCCGGTGCGGACATGAGCGCGCTCGTTCTCGTGGTGGACGACGAGCCGCCCATCCGCCGCCTGCTGCGCACGGTTCTGGAAGCGGAAGCCTATCGCGTGCGCGAGGCAGCGGACGCGCGCGCCGCACTCGCCGCTGTGGCCGAGGGCGTCGATCTCGTGCTGCTTGACCTCGGCCTGCCGGACATGGACGGGCTCGAGCTGCTCGGCCGCATCCGCAAAAGCAGCGACGTCCCTGTTGTCGTCGTCTCTTCGCGCGAGGACGAGCGCGGCAAGGTCGCGGCGCTGGATCTCGGCGCGGACGACTACGTGACCAAGCCGTTCGGTGTGGCGGAGTTAGCCGCCCGACTCCGCGCGGCACTGCGCCACCACGTGGCGAGAGAAGGCGAGACGGCGCCATTCCGCCATGGCGACCTCGTGGTCGATCGTGTCCGCCGCCGCGTGACCGTCGATGGCGCCGAGGTGCATCTCACCCCGCGCGAATACGACATCCTCGACCTGCTGGTGGCGCATGCGGGCAGGGTGCTCACCCACCGCTTCATCATGGCCCGCCTCTGGGGTGCCTCCGGGGACGTGCAGCAGCTGCGCGTCTATGTCCGCCAGCTGCGCCAGAAGATCGAGCGCGACCCGGCGCGCCCGGACCACGTCCTCACCGAGACCGGCGTCGGCTATCGCCTGGCGGAAGACGCATGAGCCCCCCTTCACCCTCGCTCGCGGAACTCGTTCCGCCGGCCCGTGTCCTCGCCGGCCAGCGTGCCGCGGACAAGACGGCGCTGCTGCGGCTGCTCGCGGGCCTTGCCGCGCAGGCCGCCGGGATCGACCAGGCGAGCCTCGCCGTCGCGCTCGCCGCGCGCGAAAGCCTCGGCTCCACCGGCATCGGCGCCGGCCTCGCGTTGCCGCATGCCCGCCTGGCGGCGCTCGCGGCCCCCATGGGCTGGCTCGTCCGCCTTGCCCGCCCCGTCGCCTTCGAGGCGGTGGACGGCGCGCCGGTTGATCTCATCGTCATGCTGCTGAGCCCGGAAGCGGACAACGCCGGGCATCTCGCGGCGCTGGCCGCCGTCTCCCGCCGGCTGCGCCAGCCCGAAGTCGCCGCCGCCATCCGCGCCGCGCCAGACGCCGCCTCGATGCGCGCCGCCCTCGTCGGCTAGAGCAGCCTGATCGCGCCGGGCAGCGCGTCTCCGTGCCAGAGCTGCTGCTCCAACGCCGCCGCCGCGGGCGCGCCGATCACCGGCACCGTGAGTTCTCGGAATTTTTCGGAGAGTTCCGCATCGGAGAGCGGCGCGTCCGGGTCGCCCTTGCGCGTCGGCTGGTGGCGGAACAGGCGCCGTCCGTCGGCAAGCGTGATGGTTACGTTGGCGGCACGGCGCGCGGGGTAGGCGCCGGCGAGTTCCGGGTCGAGGCTCACCGAGACCCTTGGCATGATGGCGCGGATCGCCGGGTTCGCGAGGTTTCCCGGCGTGAACGCGGCGAGGCGTACGCCGCCCAGGACCAGCATCGCCGCGACGCAATACTGGGTGCTGAACCGCGCCTCCTGCTCCGTCGCCGCTGCCGGACGGTCGCAGACATCCTTGGTCGCGCTGTAGCCGCCGACATGGATGGCGACGACGTCCGGCGCGGCGAAGCCGTGTTCCGCGCGCAGTTCCCGCACTGCGTCCAGCGCCGCGAAGATATGGCCGCAGCAGCCGTGGTTCTTGAAGGTCATTTCGGCGATGGCGAGCGGCGCGCCGAGGCCGGCCAGCGCCTTTTCCCACTTCCCGGAATCCTCGCTGGTGGCCGCTGCAAAACCCGCGGCGCCGTGCAGCACGTCGAGTGCGCCGGTGACGCCGCCCGCCGCGGCCATCGCTGCGAGGGCCCCGGCCTCCGCGGCGTGGCCGGGGTGCAGTGGCTTGCTCATCCCCGCGCCGCGGAAAGCCTGCTGCAGCCCGCCGGCAAAGGTCGCGGCGGTGGCGATGGCGTGCGCCATGCGGGGTGCGTCGCAGCCCAGCAGGAGCGCCGTCGCGGTTGCGGCGCCGAACGTGCCGACCGTTCCGGTGGTGTGCCAGAACCGGTAATGGCTCGGTTGCACCGCCATCCCGATGCGGCAGGAGACCTCGTAACCCGCGACCATGGCGCGCAGCAGGTCGCGCAGCGTCGCACGCTGTGCCTGCGCCGCGGCCAGCGCCGCGCCGATGGTGGGGCAGCCGGGGTGGTAGCCGGCGTCGCGGTAGATGTCGTCGAACTCCACCGTGTGGCTTGCGGTGGCGTTGAGCAGGGCGGCGTGGCGAAGGCCGGACGTTGCGCCATCGACATAGCAGATGGCGTGCCCGGTGCCGCGCTCGCTGGCCAGTGCGATGGCGAGCAGGGTTGCAGGAGGATGCAGGCAGCCGGGCAGCAGTGCGGCGAACCAGTCGAGCAGGGCGCGGCGGGCGTGGTGCTCCACCTCCGGCGGCAGTTCGCGCTCGCGCCATGAAGCCGCGTGGTCAGCGAGCACCAGCAGCGGATTGTCCATCAGCCTTCTCCCTCTTGCTCGCGCAGGCTTGCGACCGCGTCCACGGCCAGCACGCCGTCAGCCAGGATCAGCAGCGGGTTGATCTCGCATTCCGCCACTTCGCCGCGCGCGGCGAGGGCGGAGAGTGCCACGATGGCACGCGCCAGCGCCGCCAGATCGCCGCGCGGACGGCCGCGGAAACCCTCCAGCGTGCGCAGGGCGCGGACCTCCGCGATCATTTCCCACGCCACCTGCGCGTCCACCGGTGCCATGCGCACGCTGCGGTCGCGGAAGATCTCCGCCATCACCCCCCCGGCGGCGAGCAGGACGATCGGTCCCACCTTCACGTCGTTGCGATAGCCGAGCAGAACCTCGCCCAGCGGGCTCGCCATGGCCTGCACCAGCACGCGGTCGGCCCCGAGGTCCGGGTGGCGACGCGCGACCTCCGCCACCATGCGCCCCGCTGCCTCGTGAAGTTGCGCGTCCGAACCGATACCGAGTGCCACGCCTCCGAGATCGGTCTTGTGCAGGATGTCGCGGTGCAGGATCTTCACCGCGACCGGATAGGGGAAGGGCAGCGGCTCCGTGCCCGCCCGCGAGGCCGGCAGCACCACGCACGGCGCGTGCGGCACGCCGATTTTCGCCAGCAGGGCGTAGGCTTCGGCCTCGTCGAGCCGCCGTTGCGGACCCGTCGCCGGTGGCGTGGGTGGCAACGCGCGCGGCATGCGCCTCGCGAACGCGGCGGCGACGGCATCGCCGCAGGCTTCCGGCGTGCGGAAGGCGGGTACGCCGGCCTCGGCCAGCATCGCGAGTGCCTCCGGCGCTTCCGGCACGCAGAAGGAGGCGAGCGGTGCGCCGCCCGCGGCGGCATCGGCCACCGGCTGCACCGCGAGTTCCGGCTGGAAGCGCGCGGAGGAACCGGTGACCGCGATCACCAGGTCGAATTCGGGTGCGGCCAGCAACGCATCCAGCGCCGGGCGCATCACTTCCGGGCGCGTGCCGGCGAGCGTGAGGTCGAGGATGCGGCCGTGGCCGGGGTCCACGCCGGAAGCGGCGAGCCGCTCGCGCGTGGCCGGCGCCGGCGGCTGCACGGAAACCCCGCGCACGCCCAGCTGGTCCACCACCATCGCGGCACCGCCGCCAGTGGTCGTGACCACGCCGACGGCCGGCTTGCGCTTGCCGCGCTCGCGGATGGGCAGGCGGTGGAGCAACGCCGGTGCTTCCAGCAGGCCCTCCAGCGTCTCGACACGCGCGATACCGCAGTCGCGAAGGAACGCATCCGCAACGTCGTCCTCCCCGGCCAGCGCGCCCGTGTGGGAGAGCGCGAGCTCCGCGGCCTCGGCCGAGCGGCCGAGCTTGTAGGCGACGACCGGCTTGCCCCGCTCGGCCGCTGCCACCGCGAAGGCGCGCAGGGCGGGTGCCGCGCGCAAGGTTTCGAGGAACAGGAGATAGGCGGTCACCCCGGCGTCCGCGAGCGTGGCGGCGCAGATGGAGCCGATGTCGAGATCCGCCTCCGCCCCCACGGAGACCAATCCCGCGAAGCCGATGCCGCGCGCCTTGCCGCGCGAGAGCAGCGCGCCGATCATGCTGCCGCTCTGGGAGGCGACGAACAGCCCGCCGCGCGGCAGGTCGCGCTCGGCGAAGGCGGCGTTGGCGGTGAGCACCATCCGGCGGTGCAGGTTGGCGAGCCCGATGCTGTTGGGCCCAAGCAGCCGCGTGGCGCTGCCGGCGAGGCTCGCGCGCAACCGCGCCTCGCGCGCCGCCCCCTCCGACCCCGCCTCCGAAAACCCGCCGGCGAGCACGGTGGCGACGGGGATGGTGAGCCGCGCGCAGTCCGCGACCGCGGCCATCGCGCCCTCCGCCGGAAGCAGGATGAAGGCGTGGTCAGGACGTTGCGGCAACGCATCGAGGCTCGGGTACGCGCGCTCGCCCAGCACCGTCGCGCGCCGGGCGACGGGATAGACATCGCCCGCGAATCCGGTCTCTCGCAGGTAGCGCAGCGGACGGGAGGCGGTTTTGGAGAGATCGTCCGACGCGCCGACGACGGCGATGCTGCGCGGCGCCAGCAGCGCCTCGGGCGCGGGGTGCATGGCAATCATTCCGAAATCGTTCCGGAGGCGCGCGGCGGGCGCTGGCTGAAGCGGCGGCCGAAAACCTCCTCCGCGATGCGGTTCTTCAGCATCTCGACCGAGCCGCCGGCGATCATCCAGCCCCGGCAGCGGCGCATGCAGTATTCCACGATCGCTTCCTCGCTGAAGCCGGTGCCGCCCATGACCTGGATCGCCTCGTTCGCCGCGGCGAAGCCTGCCTGGTTGCAGGCGAGCTTGGCCACGCTTGTCTCATAGGCGCTGGGCAGGCCGCGGTCCGCGTTGGTCGCGGCGCGGTAGAGCAGCAGCTGCGCCGCCTCCATCTGCACCGCGAGTTCCGCGAATTTCCATTGCAGGCCCTGGAACTCCGCGAGCACGCGGCCGAACTGCCGGCGCGTCGCCGCGTGTTCGCGCGCGCGCTCGTAGGCGTGGCGGCCCACCGCGAGCGAGCGCGCCGCGTTGCCGATGCGCTCGGCGTTGAAAGCGGCGATCTGCTTCTTGAAGCCGCCGGGGCCGAGCAGGAGATTTTCCTTCGGCACGCGGCACGCCTCGAAATAAAGCGCGCTCCACGTCTCGCCGTTCATGAAGCGCGAGGGCTTGCCCACGGTGAAGCCGGGCGTGCCGCGCTCCACCAGGATGGAGCCGATGCCGTCGAGCCCCGGCCCGAAGCGGCAATAGACGAGGAACACCGCGGCCTCCGCGCTGTTGGTGCCGAACACCTTGGAGCCGTCGAGGACGAAGTGGTCGCCGTCGAGCCGCGCCGTGGTCCGCAGATCTGTCGCGGCGGAGCCAGCCTCGGGCTCGCTCATGCCGAGGCAGATCAGACTCTCGCCGGCGAGCAGGCCAGGCAGCCAGCGCGCCTTCTGCGCCGGGGTGGCGTATTCGGCGAAGGTGCGGATGGGGCCGAAATTGCCGGCCTGGATAGCGTCCGCGGAGCGCGGGCAGACGGCGGCGACCTGCTCGATCGCGATCACCGCGTCCATCAGTGTGCCGCCCTGGCCGCCGTCCTTCTCCGCGATGGTGATGCCGAGCAGTCCCTGCGCGGCGGCGAGGCGGGCCACCTCGAAGGGGAACCCCTCGGTGTGCGCGCGGCGGAGCGCGCCCTGCGCCAGGTGGTCGGCGGCGAAGCGGCGGACCGAGTCCGCGAATATCCGCTGTTCCTCGGTAAGCGCGAAATCCATTCCGTTCCTCCCGCGGCGCGAGTCGTTGCGTGCGGCGTTGCTTTTCCAACCTTGTCACCCGGTTGGCTACCTCCAAAACGCGGGGTCGTGCCGGAAACGCCGGCCATATAGTGATCGCCGCCGTGTTGCCGTACGCTTCCGCCCGGCGCTGAACCGTACCGAGGAGGCCGTGCGACCCTGATGGAAATGCCCGCCGCGACGAACGCCCCGATCCCTGGCCGTGCCCTGGTCGCGGGACAGGCCGAGGGCGACATCCTGCATGCCACGACCGGCCTCAGCGTCTGGGGTGGGATCGATCCCGCGACCGGGATCGTCATCGACCACCACCATCCCCTGGCGGGGAAGTGCGTCACCGGCCGCATCCTGGCGATACCCGGCGGGCGCGGGTCGTGCACGGGCAGCGCGGTGCTGCTGGAACTCATCCTCAACGGGCGCGCGCCGGCCGCCATCGTCGTCTGCGAGGCGGAGGAGGTCATCAGCCTCGGGGCGCTGGTGGGCGCGTTGGTTTTCCAGAAGAAGATGCCGGTGCTGAGGATCGGGCCCGCTGATTTCGCGCGCCTCGCCGCATATCCGCGCGCGCAAATCGCGGAGGACTGGCTCTATCCAGCCGGGGACGGGCCCCGCGCGACCATGGCGGCACCATCCTCCGCCCAGAGAGCGAAAGCGCCGACGCTGCAACTGGAACGGCGCGACGAGGAGATGCTCGCGGGCCGGTTCGGCAAGGCGTGCGAGGTCGCGATGCGGCTCCTGGTTGCGATGGCAGAGCTGCAGGGTGCCGAGCGGCTGACGGACGTCGCGCAGGTGCACATCGACGGCTGCATCTACACCGGGCCCGCGGGTCTGCGGTTCGCGCAGATGCTGGTGGAGATGGGCGGGCGCGTGCGGGTGCCGACGACGCTCAACGCGATCTCGGTGGACCGGCGGCGCTGGCGGGAGCTTGGCGTGGACCCGGACTTCGGCGAGCCGGCGAGCGCGCTCGCCGATGCCTATCTCGCGCTGGGCGCGCAACCGAGCTTCACCTGCGCGCCGTACCTGCTCGCGACCGCGCCCGCCTTCGGCGAGCAGATCGGCTGGGGCGAGTCGAACGCGGTTGTGTATGCCAACAGCGTGCTCGGCGCGCGGACGCTGAAATACCCGGATTTCCTCGACGCCTGCGTGGCGCTGACGGGGCGCGCGCCGCTCGCCGGGAGCCATCTCGACGCCGGGCGGCGGGCGACGCTGGCGATCGATGTCGCGTTTCCATCGGGCGCGGACGATTCCTTCTGGCCCGTGCTCGGCTATGGCTGCGGCGCGATCTGCGGCAAGGAAATTCCGCTGATCCGCGGGCTGGAGAACAGCGGCGCGGGGCCGGACGAGCTCAAGGCGTTCGGCGCCGCCTTCGCAACCTCCGCGGCGGCGCCGATGTTCCACATCGCGGGCATCACGCCGGAGGCGGCGGGCCAGGCGCCCGCGCGCGCGGTTGCCGTAAGCCGTTCCGATCTCGTCACAACATGGGAGACGCTGGATACCGCCGGCGACGCGGCGATCGACCTCGTCAGCCTTGGCAACCCGCATTTCTCGCCCTCGGAATTCGCACGCCTAGCCGGGCTGGTGCGGGGGCGGACGCGTTCACCCGGCGTCAGCGTCGTCGTGACCTGCGGGCGGGCGGTGCACCAGGCCGCGAGCGCGGCCGGCTACATTGCGGAAATAGAACGGTTCGGCGCCACGGTCATCACCGATACGTGCTGGTGCATGCTGGGCGAGCCCGTGGTGCCGCCGGCCGCGCGGACGCTGATGACGAACTCCGGCAAATACGCGCACTACGCGCCGGGCCTGGTCGGGCGGGAGGTGCGGTTCGGCGGCCTCGCGGCCTGCGTCGAGGCGGCATGCAGCGGGTTTTCCCGGCGCGGGCGGCCGGGCTGGCTCGGCGCCGCGGGATAGCACCAGCGGGCGCGGCGCGTTGCGCGAGCGGCGCGCGCCATTGACGGCGCGGGTGGGTGATTCCATGATTTCAAGACCGCGCTTCGCCGCGCCAGGCGGCGAGCGCGCATAGTCGGCAGCCGCGAAGGGGGACGGTATCCGGTGCTGCGATTCCTGCTCCGGTCGTTGCTGCTTGGGGCGCTCGTGTGCAGCACGGTCCTCGTCGCGAGTTTTCTGCTGAGCCGCGCCTCCGGCAATCTCGCGATCAACATCGCGGGACCGGAGGCGAGTGCCGAGGCGATCGCCAAGATCCAGCATGAGTTGGGGCTCGACCGGCCGCTGCCGGTGCAGTTCTACGACTGGGCGGCGCGCGCCGCACACGGCGATCTCGGCCGCTCCTTCCTGTTCCATGAGAAAGTGTCGAGCCTTATCGCGACGCATTTCCCGGTGACCTTCCGCCTTGGGGTGTTCGCAATCGTGCTGGCGCTGGTGGTCGCGCTGCCGCTCGGCATCGCCGCCGCGCTGCTGGAGGGCACGATGTTCGACATCGCCATCGGCGCCGTGGCGCTGCTCGGGCAGGCGATGCCGAGTTTCTGGCTGGGTCTGCTGCTCATCATCTGGTTCGGCATCGACCTGCACTGGCTGCCGATCGCGGGCGTGGAGACGTGGACAGGCTATATCCTGCCCTCCTTCGTGCTCGCCTTCGTCGCGATCCCGGTGATCCTGCGGCTCACACGCAGCGGCATGGTGGACGCGATGCGCGCGGACTATGTGCGCACGGCGCGCGCCAAGGGGTTGAGCCGCGCCTCCATCGTGCTCAAGCACGCGCTGCGCAACGCGGCGATGCCGGTGGTCGCGGTCTCCGCCGTGCAGCTCGGTTTCATCCTCGGCGGCTCCGTGGTGGTGGAGGTGGTGTTCAACATCCACGGCCTCGGCTACCTCGCGTGGGAATCCATCGGCAAGGGCGATTTCCCCGTGGTGCAGGCGGTGGTGCTGCTTTTCTCGCTGATCTTCGTGGGCCTCACGGTGGCGTCCGACCTTGTGAGCGCGCTGCTCGACCCGCGGGTGCGCGGGGCGTGAGCGCAATCAGGCGCCTGCCGCTGGTGTTGGGCACGGCCATTGCCGGGTTCGCGGTGCTGGTCGCGATCCTGGGGCCGATGCTGGTGCCACACGACCCGTTCACGCAGAACCTCGCGCACCGCTTCGTGCCACCGGAATGGCTGCCCGGCGGCTCGCCGGCGCACCCGTTCGGCACCGACCAGCTCGGGCGGGATTATCTCGCGCGGCTCGTGCTCGGGGTGCGCATCTCGCTGATGATCGGGCTCACCGCCGTGGTGCTCT
This sequence comes from Pseudomonadota bacterium, assembly GCA_021847175.1. Taxonomy (GTDB): domain Bacteria; phylum Pseudomonadota; class Alphaproteobacteria; order Acetobacterales; family Acetobacteraceae; genus JAJXXT01. The sequence continues at coordinate 11,964 of JAJZUI010000021.1, read as the reverse complement.
CGGGACTGATCGGCACCACGCTCGGCGTGATCGGCGGCTATTTCGGCGGCTGGGTGGATGCGGTGGTGATGTTCATCGTCTCCTGCCGGCTCGCGATCCCGATCATCCTGGTGGCGCTGACCGTTGTGTTTCTCGTCGGCAGCTCGCTTACCGTGGTGATGCTCACCATCGGGCTGCTGTTGTGGGAACGTTTCGCGGTCGTTTCGCGCTCGGCGACACGGCAGGTGGCCTCGCGCGACTACGTGGCGGCGGCCTGGTGCGCGGGGTGCTCGCGGCGCTCGATCGTGCTCGGCGAGATCCTGCCCAACATCGTGCATCACCTGATCGTGGTGGCGACGGTGGACATGGCGATCGCCATCCTGCTTGCCGCCGCGCTGTCCTTCCTCGGGCTCGGCGTGCCACCGCCGATGCCCGACCTAGGACTGATGATCGCCGAAGCGAAGGACTACATGTTTTTCAAGCCGTGGGTGATCGAGATTCCCGGCCTCGCGCTGTTCGTGCTGGTGCTCGGCATCAACCTGCTCGGCGACGGGCTGCGCGACCTGCTCGGCGGGGAGAGCGGCGGATGAGCCCGGTGCTCGAGGTGCGCGATCTGCGCGTGCGGTTCGGTGCCATGGCAGCGGTGCGCGGCATCGACCTCGCGATCGAGCGCGGGCAGACGCATTGCCTGGTGGGTGAATCGGGCTGCGGCAAGTCCGTCAGCGCGCTGGCGGTGATGCGGCTGCTGCCGAGGGGCGCGAAGCTGGAGGCCGGCGCGATCCGTTTCGCCGACGAGGATATCGCCCGCCTGCCGGAGCGCGCGATGCGCCGCCTGCGCGGGGACCGCATGGCGATGATCTTCCAGGAGCCGATGACCAGCCTCAATCCCGCCTACACGATCGGCTCGCAGATGACGGAGGTGCTGCGCACGCATCGCGGCATGGGCCGTGCCGCGGCGGTGGAACGGGCGGAGGCGATGCTGGCGCGCGTCGGCGTCTCCGCCCCCGGCATGCGGCTTGGGCAATATCCGCACCAGCTTTCCGGCGGATTGCGCCAGCGGGTGATGATCGCGACCGCGCTCCTGTGCGAGCCCGACCTTCTGGTCGCCGACGAGCCGACGACGGCGCTGGACGTCACGGTGCAGGTGGGCATCCTGAAGCTGCTCGCGGACCTCAAGCGCGACCTCGGGCTCGCGATGCTGCTCATCACCCACGACCTCGGCGTGGTCGCGCGCATCGCGGACGTCGTTTCGGTGATGTATGCCGGCGAGATCGTGGAGCACGCGCCGGCGGGCCAGCTTTTCGCCGAGCCGCTGCACCCCTACACGCGCGGCCTGCTGCGCGCGATCCCGGTGCCGGGCAAGGTGAAGCGCGGCGAGAAGCTCGCGACCATTCCCGGCATCGTGCCACGCACCGAGGCGGGGTTCCGCGGGTGCGCCTTCCGCGACCGTTGCGGGTTCGCAACATACGAGTGCGCCGAGCCCATCGCCGCGCGGGTGGAGGGGGCGCATCGCTGGCGTTGCCGGCTGGAAGCCGGCTGGCGGGAGGCAGCATGAGCGTCGCGATCGAGGCGAGCGGCGTCTCGGCGGTGTTCGACCAGCGCGTCGGCACGTTCGGCGTGCACCGGCGGGTGGTCGCGGTGGACGACGTGTCGCTCACCGTAAAGGAGGGGATAGCGCTCGGCATCGTGGGCGAATCCGGCTGCGGCAAATCGACGTTTGCGCGGCTGCTGCTCGGCCTGCTGGCACCCAGTGGCGGGGACGTGCGCGTGGGCGGACATGAGCTGCAGGCGATGGACCGGCGGGCCCGGGCGCGGCTGATCCAGCCGGTGTTCCAGGACCCGGCGAGCTCGCTCAACCCGCGCCGACGCGTGGGCGAGATCGTGGCGCTGCCGCTGCGCGCGGCGGGCGTGGCGCGTGGCGAGCGGCGGGAGCGGGCGCTCTTGATGCTGTCGCGCGTCGGCCTCGCGCCGGAAATGGCGGGGCGCTACCCTGGCCAGCTTTCCGGCGGGCAGCGCCAGCGCGTGGCGATCGCGCGCGCGCTGGTGCTGGAGCCGCGCATCCTGATCTGCGACGAACCGACCTCGGCCCTCGACGTCTCGGTGCAGGCGCAGATCCTGAACCTGCTCGCGGAGCTGCGCGCCTCATTCAACCTCACGCTCGTGATGATCAGCCACAATCTCGCGGTGGTGGAGCACGTCGCGGACGAGGTCGCGATCATGTATCTCGGCCGCGTCGTCGAGCGCGGGGAGGCCGGATCGGTGTTCGCAGCCCCGCGCCACCCGTACACGAAGGCGCTGCTCGCCTCCGTGCTGACACCGGAACCCGGGCTCGGCCTGCCGGAGCTGCCGCTCGGTGACGCGGTGCCGGACCCGGCGAACATTCCCGCGGGCTGCCGCTTCCATCCGCGCTGCCCGGCCGCGATCGCGCGCTGCGCCACCGAGGCGCCGGCACGCGGGGATGTCGAGTGCCACCTCGTCCAACCCGTTCCGACCTGACAACCAGAAGGAGACGATCATGAAACGACGCACCTTCCTCGGTACCGCGGCAGCCATCGGCGCGATGCCGGAGCTGACCGGCACGGCGTTCGCCGGCAAGGCCAACGACACGCTGCGCATCACCTGGCGCGACGCGATCCCCGATGTGGATCCCTATCGCAACAACCTGCGCACCGGCCTCATCGTCGCCTACCAATGCTGGGACGGGCTGACGTACCGCGACCCACACACCTTCAAGAACGTGCCGCTGCTGGCGACGGACTGGAAGCTGTCGACGCCCACGACGATCGACTTCACGCTGCGCCAGGGCGTGAAGTTCCACAACGGCGACCCGTTCGGGGCGGACGACGTGGTCTACACGTTCGAAACGATCCTGCACGACCCGAAGGTCTCGGTGCCGAGCAATTTCGCCTTCATCAAGGGCGCGACGAAGCTGAACGACCACCAGGTGCGGATTGAGCTGAAGAACATCTTCCCCGCGGCGATCGAATATTTCTCGATGGTGCTGCCGATCTATCCCAAGATGTACCGCGAGAAGGTGGGGCCGGAGGCCTATTCGAAGCAGCCGGTCGGTGCCGGGCCCTACAAGATCACGCGCGTCAACGGCAGCAGCGAGATCGACCTTGAGCGATTCGACGGCTACTACGCCGGCAGCCCGAAGGGGAAGCCCGCGATCAAGTACATCAAGATCACCGAAGTGCTCGACGCCGCGGGCGAGCTCACCGCCTTCATCAGCGGCCAGGCGGACTGGATCTGGCAGTTCAACCCGGACCAGTTCGCCAACCTGAACGCGCTGCCGGGGCGCGAGGCGGTGCGCTCGCCCTCGATGCGCATCGGCTACCTGCAGATGGACGCCGCGGGGCGCACGGGCAAGGGCAACCCGATGACCAACGTCAAGGTGCGCCAGGCGATCTCCTACGCGATCGACCGCGCGGCGATGGCGAAGGACCTGGTGCAGGGCGGGTCCGAGGCGATCGCGGCACCCTGCTATCCGAGCCAGTTCGGCTGCGTGGCATCGGCCGCGGTCAACTACCCCTACGATCCCGCGAAGGCGAAGCAGCTGCTCGCCGAGGCCGGCTATCCGCACGGCTTCTCCACCACGCTGGTGACCTACCTGCTGCCCTCCTGGAACGCCGCGATACAGAACTACCTCAAGGCGGTGGGCATCGATGCGCAGATCGAGCAGCTGCAGGTCGGCGCAGTGGTGCAGAAGGTGCTCTCCGGCCAGGCGCCGATGAACGCCGGCAGCTGGGGCAGCTATTCGATCAACGACGTCTCCGCGATCCTGCCGTTCTATTTCACGGGCGGGAAGGCCGACTACGTGCGCGACCCGGTGATCGAGAAACTGGTGAAGGAGGGCGGGTCGGTGAACGAGCCGCAGCAGCGGCTGAAATACTATGGCGAAGCGATCCACCGCATCACCGCCAACGCCGACTGGCTGCCGCTGTTCACTTTCGTTGATTATTACGCCTTCGTGAAGACGCTGAAGTTCGAGCCATTCCCGGACGAGCTGCCGCGCTTCTACCTCTCGAGCTGGACCTGACCGGCGGGGCGCGGGCCACGCGGGCCCGCGCCCTCCACCGCGGCTTGCCGCGGCGGGCCGGCCGCGCTTCGATAGGGCCGGACGAAGGACAGGAAGGCGAAGACGGCATGGCGCGAGAATTCGACTGGGGGAGGCATTGAGCGGCATCGAGCTCGTTCCCGTCGAGGGGCGCGCGCTGCTCAACCGGTTCATCCGCCTGCCCGGGCGCCTGCACCGCGACGATCCGAATTACGTCGCACCGCTGCACCTGGAGCGGCTGGACGCGCTGACGGCGAAAAACCCGTTCTTCTCCCATGCCGAGGTGCAGTTCTGGCTCGCGCGGCGCGACGGGCGGGACGTGGGGCGGATCAGCGCCCAGGTCGACCGCCAGGCGCTCGCGCTGCGCCCGGACGCCCCGGGCCTGTTCGGCATGATCGCCGCCGAGGACGACCCCGTGGTGTTCCAGGCACTGGTCGAGACCGCTGCCGCGTGGCTGCGCGCGCGCGGCATGCGGCGCATGCAGGGCCCGTTCAACCTCAACATCAACGAGGAGACGGGGCTTCTGGTCGATGGTTTCGATACCCCACCGATGCTGCTGATGGGCCACGACCTTCCGTATGTCGGCAAGCGGCTGGAGGCGCTGGGCTTCGCCAAGGCGAAGGACGTGATCGCCTATCTCTACGACGTCACCGTCGACCTGCCGGTCTCCGCCCGCCGCCTGCTGGACCGCCCGCTGCCGGCGGAGGTCTCGGTGCGGCGCCTCGACCTCAGGCGCTATCACGACGAGGTCCGCACCATCACCGCGATCTTCAACGATGCCTGGGCCGACAATTGGGGCTTCGTGCCGCTCTCCGAGGCCGAGACGGAGCATCTCGCGAAGTCGCTCAAGCCGCTGCTGGACCCGCGGCTCGTGAGCATCGTCTCGCTCAGGGGCGAGCCCGTGGGCTTCCTCGTCTGCCTGCCCAACCTCAACGAGGCGATCCGCGACCTCGGCGGCAGGCTGCTGCCGTTCGGCTGGGCGAAGCTGCTGTGGCGGCTGAAGGTGAGAGGCGTGAAGACGGCACGGGTGCCGCTGATGGGCATCCGCCGCGCGGCGCAGCAGGGCATCATCGGCAAGCTGCTGCCGTTCCTGCTGATGGACGCCGTGCGCCGCGACGCCGCCGGCATGGGCTTCGAGCGCGTCGAGTTGTCCTGGATCCTGGAGGATAACTGGCCGATGCGGCACATCAACGAAAGCCTCGGTGGCGTTGCCTACAAGACCTACCGCGTCTACGAGCGGGCGCTGTAGTCAGCGCAGCCAGCCGGCTTCGCGGTACCAGGCGACGGTGCCACGGAACCCCTCGGCGATGCCTATGCGCGGGCGGTGCACTTCGTGGGGGAGATGTTCCGTGTCCGTTACGGACCAGTCGCGGTGCAGCATCTCGCGCGCCTTGCCGCGTGTGAGCATCGGGACCCGCCCGCCGAGCCGCCCCCACAGCGAGCCTGCGGCGCCGGCGGCGAGCAGCAATCCGTCCGGCAGCGCGACCAGGCGCGGCGTCGTCCCGACGGCGCGTGCGGCCTCCTCGAGCAGCTCGCGCATCGTGTAGCCCCCGGGGGTGGGGTCGGCGAGCGCGTGGCAGCCTGCCTCGCCCGCGCCCAGTGCGAGGCGCGCGATCGCGCCGGCGGCATCCGCCACGTGCACGACGGCGATCCGCCCGGAGCCGAACACCGGTGCCACGGCGCGCCCGGCGGCGCGGAACAGCGCCAGCGTCGCGCGGTCGCCCGGCCCGTAGATCGCCGGCGGGCGGAGGATCGCCAGCCGCCCGGGCGCGTCCGCGTAGGCCGCGCGCGCCGCCGCCTCGCCCGCGGCCTTGCTCGCGGCGTAGTCGGAAAGCCCCGGCACGCGCGCCGCGAGCGAGGAGACGGCGACGAAGCGTGCCTCCGGCGCGAGCCGCCGCGCCGCCGCCGCGAGCGCGGCCGTGCCGTCGCGATTGACGCGCAGGAAGGCCGCGCCGTCGCGCGCGCGCACCAGGCCCGCGACGTGCACCACGCCAGCCGCGCCCGCCGTCAGCCGCGCCAGCGCCGCGCTGTCCGCAAGCTCGCCCAGCACCACCTCCGGCGCGGCGCCGGGCCAGAGTTGCGGATCAGGAATGTTACGGGCCAGCACCCGGACCGGCACCCCGGCCCGTGCCAGCGCGGCCACCACGTGCCGGCCGAGAAACCCCGTTGCGCCGGTGACGGCGACGGGGCGGGCGGCGTTCATCCGGCGGCGTCGGTCGCCATCTCGGGGCGGGAGAAATCACCCGCGAGATACATCGTGCGTGCCCGGCTGCGGCTAAGCTTGCCGGAGGAGGTCTGCGGCAGGCTGTGCGGCGGCACCAGCACCACCCGCGCGTCGATCCCGTGTCGGCCACGCAACAGATTGGCCACGTCCAGCGCCAGCGCCTCGCGCGCGGTGGGCTCGGCGGCGCGGCACTGCACCAGCGCCACCACTTCCTCCTCGGTCTCGCCGTCGATCGAGAACACCGCGACGTCGCCGCTGCGCGCCGCCGCGAGTTCCGCCTCCACCGACCATTCCAGGTCCTGCGGCCAGAGGTTGCGGCCGTTGACGATGATGAGGTCCTTGGCCCGCCCGGTGATGACCAGCCGCCCGTCCGCGAGGTAGCCGAGGTCACCGGTGTCGAGCCAGCCGTCGGGCGCGAGCACGCTCGCGGTCTCCTCCTCGGCGTCGAAATAGCCGGCCATCAGGCTCGGCCCGCGCACGAAGATGCGGCCCACGCAACGTTCCGCCAGCGCCGCGCCGTTCTCGTCGCGGATCTCCACCTCGTGGCCGGGCAGCATGCGCCCGCACATCACGAAGGCCCGGCTGCGGCCCTCGCGCGCCGGCACCGCGCGGTGCTCGCGCTCCAGGATCGCGGTGTCGATCACGTCGCAGCGTGCGCCCTCGCCCTCGGGCGTGAAGCTCAGCGCCAGCGTCGCCTCTGCCATGCCGTAGCTCGGCACGAAGGCCTCGGCGTGGAAGCCGCTGGCGGCGAAACGTTCGGCGAAGCGCGTCAGCACGTCGGGGCGGATCATGTCGCCGCCGACCCCGGCGCTGCGCCAGCACGAGAGGTCCAGCCCCTCGCCCGTGGCCGCGGTGGCGCGGCGCAGGCACAGCTCGTAGCCGAAGGAGGGGCTGTAGGAGACGGTGGCGCGGTTACGGCTGATCATGCCGAGCCAAGCCAGCGGACGGCGCACGAAGTCGCGCGTGGCCATCACGTCCACCGGCATCTGGCAGGCGACCGGGGCGAGCAGGAAGCCGACCAGGCCCATGTCGTGATAAAAGGGCAGCCAGGTCGCGGCGCGGTCGCCCCGGCGCACGTCCATCCCGTCGCGCCCGATGCCGCGCGCGTTGGCCATGAAGGCGCGCTGCGTCACCGCGACGCCGAGCGGGAAGCGTGTGCTGCCGGAGGAGAATTGCAGGTAGCTGAGCCCGTCCGGATCCGGCGCCGGCAGCCGCCCGGCCATCCGCGCCGCCCCGTCCAGTGCCGCGAGCGTGCCGGCGACCACCGGCTCGAGCCCGACCAGCGCCTCGGCGAGCCAGGCCTGCAGCATCGCCGGGCCGAACGCGGCGCTCACGCGGGCGCGGCGCAGCATGCGGGCGAGGTGGTTGATATAGCCCTCCCGCCCGCCGAAAGCCGCGGGCAGGGGCAGCGGCACCGGCACCAGCGCCGCATACTGGCAGGCGAAGAAGGCGCGCACGAAGTCGCCGTCGCTCTCGGCGATCAGCCCGACGCGGTCGCCCGGCCGCAGCCCGGCGCCGAGCAGCCGGCGCGCCAGCCCGATAGCCTGCTCGCGCAGGTCAGCGTAGGGCAGGGATTCCTGGAGCGTGCCGTTGCCGGAATAGAAGCACAGCCCCTCCGCTCCCTCCGCGGCATAGTCCAGCGCCGCCGCAAGGGTGGGGAAGTCGGCAACGCGCAGCGGCGGATCGGAACGACGCGGGGAAAGTGTTTCAAGCATCCGGGAAAATGCGCATACGCGTCTCGTGTGCAGCTAACAGAATGGTATAACGAAAGCAACGCCGCCCGAGCTACAGGGATTCCGGCCCGGGACCGAGCTTTCATGACCATCCCCGCCCGCGCGCATTTCTGCTGGATCGGCCCCCGCCTGCCGTGGGCCTATGCCTTCGCCGTGCTCTCGGCCGCCGCCCGGGGCGAGATGGGGGAGGTGGTGCTGCACCACACCGATTCGCTGGAGGAGGGCCCCCCGGTCCGGGCGCTGGCCGCGGAGGGGCGGGTGCGGCTCGCCCGGCTCGATGCCGGGGCACTGCTGGGCGCGACGGGCTCGGCGCTCGCGCTCGGGGACGCGCTCGTGGCCCTCTACCGACGCATCGAAAGCCCGGTGATGCGCTGCGACATCCTGCGCGCGGCGTTGCTTTACGCCGAGGGCGGCATCTATCTCGACCTCGATACCATCACCACCGCCTCGCTGCGCCCGCTGCTGGCGGCGCGGCAGTTCGTCGGCACGGAGTTCATCGTCTGGCCGCAACGGGTGCGGCGCTCCCGCTCGCCGGTGGTCTGGGCGCGGCATATCGGCCTCGACCTGATGCGCAAGGCGCTGTGCCGGGTGCCGGGCGGCTGGCGGATGTTCCGGCGGCTCGAGCATCTTTATTTCCAAGGTGTCAACAACGCGGTGATGGGGGCGGAGGCCGGCGCGCCGCTGCTCGCCGCCTACCTCGCCGCCATGACCAGGGTGGCGGACGCGGACCTGCGCCAGGCCTACGCGCTGGGGCCGGACCTGCTGCAGGCGCTGGTGGACGGCGCGCGGTGGGACGACCTCACCGTGCACGCGCCGGAGGTGTTTTACCCGCTGCCGCCGCGGATCTCGGCACTCTGGTTCCGGCCGGACCCGGGCGCCACGCTGGCCGAGGTTCTCACGCCGGCAACCCGGGTGGCGCACTGGTATGCCTCGGTCCACACGCGGGCCAAGGTGGCGCTGATCGACCCCGGCTTCGTGCGTGCCAACCAGTCCCGCCAGCTTTACAGCGCGCTGGTGGCGGCGAGCCTCGACCGGCTGCCGGGCGCGGGTTGAGCGCCCGCCTTGCCAGCGACGGCGGGGGGTGCCTAAACGCTGGGCGCGGCAACCTTCGTTCCGGGTGCGCCAGACGGTGAAGCACGAGCACAGCCAGAATCGAGCCGCGCGCCCGCCCGCGCGCACCGCCCGGCCTTGATCCTCGCGCGCTACCTCATCGGGCAGATCGGCAGGGCGACCCTTGCCATTCTCGGCGTCCTCGCGGCGCTGTTCGCGAGCTACAGCGCCGAGCGTTTCTTCGGCGACGCCTCGCGCGGGCTGCTGCCGCTGGCCATCGCGGCGCGGATGATCGGGCTGGAGCTGCTGATCTCGCTCGAGGTGCTGATCCCGATCTCGCTGTTTCTCGCCGTGGTGCTGGTGTTCGGCCGGCTCAACAGCGATTCCGAGGTCGTCGCCATGTACGCGCTGCGGGTGACGCCGGCGCGGGTGCGCCATGCGGTGCTGGTGCTGGCGGGCGGGCTCGCGGTGCTGGTGGCGCTGCTGTCCCTGTTCGCTCGGCCCTGGGCCTATGCGCAGATGCACGCGATCTCCCGCCACGCCCAGGGCGCGCTCAACGTCGACGCCATCCAGGCCGGCAGCTTCTACGTGGCGCGGCAGGGCAACCTGGTGATCTACCTCGGCCATCGCGACGGACCGGCGGCGCCGGCGCGGGGCGTGTTCGTCCGGCGTCGGCAGGAAGGCGTGAACGAGGTGATCCATGCCGCCGCCGGCTACCGGCTGCCGCCGGAGAAGAAGGGCGGCGACCCGCGCATCCTGCTGCGCGACGCGCACGTGGTGGAGCTTGCGACCGGCGAGATGGTCTCGGCCGCGAGCCTTACCGTCGACCCCTACCTCCACTTCCACGGGCCGCCGCCCTATTCCCCGCTCGCGGCCGGGACCTGGCATCTCGCGCGTTCCCGGGAGCCCGCGGACGTCGCGGAGCTGCAATGGCGGCTCTCGACCGGGATCTCGACGCTGCTGCTGGCGCTGCTCGGCATTCCGCTCGGCGAGACCAGGCCGCGGCAGGGCCGGCACGAGAAATTCGGCGTCGCGGTGCTGATCTACGCCGCCTACTACCTGGCCTCGAGCTCGGCGCGGACCTGGGTGCAGAACGGCGTGGTGCCGCCGATCCCCGGCCTGTGGTGGGCACCGGGGCTGCTGGCGCTGGTCGCGCTGGTGGCGACGTACGGCCCCGAGCTGTGGCCGCGCGTCCGGCGCCGGTGGGCGTGATGCGCCGCTGGTTGCGGGGCGTCGGGCGCCTTGGCGCGGCCGCGATGGGGATGGCGCCGACGCTCGACCGCTACGTGGCGCTGGCGGCGCTGCGCGGGTACGTGCTGGTGGCGTCCGGGCTCGCGGCGCTGTTCAGCCTGCTCGCCTTCGTCGAGCAGCTGCGGCTGGTGGGGCAGGGCAGCTACCGGGTGGCGGACGCGCTGCTCTACGTGCTCCTGACCGCGCCGCTGAGGCTCGTGAGCGTGACGCCGGTGGCGCTGCTGGTGGGCTCGCTGCTTTCGCTCGGCGCGCTGGGGCGCAACAGCGAGCTCATCGCGCTGCGCGGGCTGGGCCTGTCGGAGCGGCGCATCATGGGCGCGGTGGCGCGGCTTGTCCTGCCGGTCACGCTCGCGGTGTTCGCGCTCACGCAGTTCGTGGTGCCGCCGGCGGAACGATGGGCGGAGGCGCTGCGTTCCGCCGCACTCGCCGGGTCCGCGGATGCGCCGGGCGATCACGGGTTCTGGGCCCATGGCGCACACACGTACCTGCATGTGGGCCGCTTCCAGGGCCGGGCGGAGGCGCTCGGCATCGAGATCTACGCCTTCGCCCCGGATGGGCGCCTGCTGCGCGCGATCGAGGCGGATAGCGCGGCGATCGGCCCGGGTCGCGACTGGGTGCTGCTTGGCGTGCGCGAGACCACCGTGGATCGCGCACGGCTCGACACGCGCAGGATCGCCACGCTCGACTGGCACGCTTTCGTATCGACTGGCCAGCTGCGCATGCTCGCCCTGCCGCTGGAGGCGATGCCGCCGGTGGGGCTGTTGCGCCATGTCCGCGCGCTGCGGCGCGAGCACCAGCAGGGACTTTATTACGAACTCGAATTGTGGCGGCGGATCGCGATGCCGCTGGCGATGGTGGCGATGATCATGGCCGCGGCGCCGTTCGTGTTCGCGCCGCCGCGCTCGCAGAACCTGGGGCGGCTGATCACGGTGGGCGCGCTCGTCGGCGTGGTGTTCACGCTGGCGCAGCAGATTACCGCGCACCTGGCGCTTCTGCTCGGGCTCGATCCCGCCGCCGCGGCGCTCGCGCCGCCGTTGGTGCTGATGGCGCTCGCGGCACTGGCGTTGCGCCGCCGCTTTTGGGGCTAGGGCGCGATCACGCCGCCGCGTCCGCGAAGAAGCGTGCATAGCGTGCGCGGCGCGCGCGCAGCAACAGCAGCAGGATGGCGGTGAAGCCGATGATGTCGAACCAGAAATAACCCTGCGGCACGCCGGCGAGCGAGAAGAGAAAGATGCCGAGCGTGCGGTAGTTCGAGGACAGCACCGCCCAGCGCCGCACCGAGGGCGCGAACATCTCGCAATAGCGTTCGCGCATCGCCGCCCCGCCGTCCGGCCCCGACGCCAGCGCCGCGGAAAGCCGCGCATGGAACTCCGTGCTTGTGCCGGAGGCCGCGAATTGCAGCCGCTCGTAGGCGCGGTGCAGGCCGCCGGAGAGCCCCTCGCGCGGCACCCCGGGGGATGCGAACGACGCCGAGGCGCGGCCGAGGCCCCAGAAATTGTATTCCTGCCGCTGCACTTCATACGCCGCGGCCTGCACGGCGTGGCAAAGCCCCGCCGCCACGGCGAGCACCCAGGCCCAGGCGCCGAGCCGGCCTTGCAGCGCGGAGGCCAGCCCCACGTAGACGGCCGTGAAGGTCACGTAGTCGCAGACGCCGTCGAGCAACTTTCCCG
>JAJZUI010000252.1 GCA_021847175.1 Pseudomonadota bacterium | reverse complement strand
GCTGAATGGTGAAACGATCCGGCTGGATGGCGCGTTGCGCATGGCGCCCCGCTGAGCCGGCGCCGATGAGCTTCGTCAACCGCTACGCTGTCACGATCGAATGGGGCGACTGCGACGCCGCGGGCATCGTCTTCTACCCGCGCTACTTCGCGATGTTCGATGCCGCAACCGCGCATCTTTTTGCCACGGCTTCGGGCATGCGCCAGCACGACTACCAGCGCCATTTCGGCATCGCCGGCATCCCGATGGTCGACACCCGTGCCACGTTCCTGCTGCCGTCGAGCTACGGCGACGAGGTGGTGATCGAGAGCCGCGTTACCGAGATCGGCCGCAGCAGCTTCTCGGTGCATCACCGCCTGCTCAAACCCGACGCGGGGCAGGGCGCCGAGGCGCTCGCCGCCGAATGCTGGGAGAAGCGTGTCTGGGCGGAGCGCGACCCGAACGACCCCGCCCGGATGCGCGGCAAACCGGTGCCGGCGGAGGTTCGCGGCCTGCTCGGCCTCGGGTGAGCCCGCTCAGCCGCCGCTCTCGCCGCCTTCGCCGCCCTCGCCATTTCCGCTGACGTTGTGGCAGAGGTTGCAGGCGGCGGCTTTGCGTATGCCGGGCCCGGTGCCGATGCCCGGGCGCAGCAGCCTGACATGGATCACGCGCCAGAACGGCATGTCGGTGATGCGCATCGGCGTCACGTCCGGCGAGACGCCCATGAGGAAGCGCCGGTTGCCGAGCGGCCCGTCCGCCGCGTTGTCCGCGAGATAGGTGGAGATCGCCGCAGTGTCCCGGCGGCCGAGCGAGGCGTCCTCGCCGAAATGGTGCCGCAGGTTGGCGACGATCGCCTTCCACGATCGCGCCGGCAGCAGCGTAGGCGGATAGGCCATGTGGCAGGCGCCGCATTGCGTCGTGTAGGTCTGCTGCGGCGTCGCGGCCAGCGCGGCGCCGGCCGGGAGCAGCATAGCGGCGAGGAGGACGCCAACAGGGAGCAGGGCGAGGCGCGTCATCGGGTTCACTCCCTCACTGACTGGCCATGAAGGTGATGTAGTTGCCCTTTTCCACCGCTGTGCACTGCCGGCGATAGACGCTCTGGCAATTGCGTCTGAACCACAGCCGTACCTTCGACAGTTTGGTGAAGCGAGACGGCGTGCGCGAAACCGCCATGGGCAGGATCACCTTGCCGGCGCGGGTGCGTCCCGGGTTGCGCGGATCGGTCGTGTGGCAATAGGAGCAGGACGGCGTCGCCGGCCGCGCGCCCGCCGGATGGGCGAGGAAGAAGGCGCGCCCCGCCGCGGCAGAGAAGCCCTTGAAGCCCGGATCGGCCTTGCGCGCCTCGGCCGCGTAGTGCGCCAGGATCGCGGCACGATCCGAGGCGAAATTGGGCGCCGCGGTCGCCATCCCGGCGGTAACGGAACTCGCGAGCACCAGCGTCGCGATGAGACGGATCGGCAGCTCCATTCGATCTAATCCGGGATGTGGATATTTTCAGGGAGAAAACGTCCGCTGCGTGCGTCCTGGTGGCAGGCGCTGCAATTGCCCCTGCCGCCAACCTTCTTGCGGGCGAACACGCGCGCGGGGATGCCCCCATGCATGAACCGCCAGAATCGTGTCGCGGTGATGCGCATCGGGTCGGCGGGATTCCGTTGCATCATCCGGTGCGACAGCAGCGTGTCCGAATGCTCGGCGGAGTTGGCCACCAGGTAGTCGAGAATTCGCTGGTGCAGCCTGGGATCGCCCAGGCTGGCGTCCTCACCGAAATGATGCCGCAGGTCGCCCATCAGTTGCCGCCAGACCGCGGCCGGGGCGAGCACGGGGCTGTAGGGCGTGTGGCAGGCGCCGCATTGTTCCGCGTAGGCGGGGTCGAGCTTTGCCGGCGGCAGGCCGCCCACCGGGGCCGTGGAGGCGCGATAGACCAGCAGCGTGGCCACCGCGACGGCGCCGATACCGCTCGCGGCCGCGAGCAGAGGGTGTGCGCGCCGCGCGGGCGGGGGTGGCGCGGGTGGCTCCGCCGCTTTGCGGCCATGGATCATCGCCGCGACCAGGTTTTCGTGCCCGCGCGTGCCCTCGAACCAAACGCCCCAGAGATGCGCGGCCACCATCATCACCAGCAGCCAGGCGAGCGGCTGGTGCAGCCCGTAGATCAGCCAGCCGGCATTGAAACCGATAAAGCCCCGGAACGGTCCCTGCTTGAACATCCCGGCCAGCGCCGCGGTGCCCGTCAGCACGATCAGCAGCAGCACGGCCATCATCGCATAGACCATCAGCGCGCCGAGCGGGTTGTGCCCGAGATGGCGCTCGTGCCGCCCGCCACGGATGTCCTCGAGGTGTTCGAGCGCCGCGTGCTTCGACGGCGGGAAACTGTCGAACCGCGCATAGCCGCCGCCGAACAGGCCGACGCCGATGCGCAGCAGGATCAGCACCGGAATCGCGATGCCGGCCACCAGATGCAGCGTCAATGCCGACATCCCGCCGACGAACCCCGTCACCGCGGCCACGCCCACCGCGAGCACGAGCGACCAGTGGAACGCGCGCACCGTCCATGGCCACACGCGCACGGAGTCGCCGCGCGGCATTGGCGCGATACGGTCGATCAGGTTGCGAAGGAAGGGCGGCATGCGGGTCTCCGGGCGAGCGTCGACCTGCTCTGACCAACTCCGCGCTTTCGTTTCAAGCTCTTCCGACACTTGGCCCCGTTCAGCGACTGCGGTGGACGCTATCGGCGGCGCCTGTCCGTGGGCTTACGATTCGTTCATCTGCGTCGCCGCTTCCGCGCGTTCGAGCAGCGCGCGCAACGTTTCAGCATCGTCGGCACCGAGCCGTGCCGCGAGCCGCGCCTCGTGTCCCAGGATCGCCGCGCGTGCCCGTGCCACCAGCGCGGCGCCGGCCTTGGTGAGGAACAATCCGCGGGCGCGCCGGTCGGAGGGATCGGCGCGCCGCTCCGCCAGGCCGCGCCGCGCCAGCTCGTCGAACAGCGGAACGAAATTCGTCCGCTTGATGCCCAACGCGGAGCTCACGGCACTCGGGGCGGCGCCGGGATTGCGCTCCAGGATCTCGAGCACCGCGAACTGTGTCTGGCGCAGCGTGAACGGCTCGCAGGCGGCAAGAAAATCCTGATACAGCGCGAGCTGCGCCCGTCGCATCCGATAGCCGAGCAGCCCCGGCAGGATGCCGAGATCGAGCGGGCCGCGCCGCCCAGGCGAAGCCCGCTCGGTCCGCCGCGCCATCAGCCGTTCAGCTGCCCGCCATCCACGGTGATGGTCTGCCCCGTCACCCAGCGCGCCATGGGCGAGGCGAGGAACAGCACCACGTCCGCCACGTCCTCCGGCGTGCCCATCTGCCCGGAAGGGATGCGGCTGCGCGTGTTCTCGTAGAGCGGGTCGCCTGCGAGCCTGCGCTTCTCCCAGGTGCCGCCCGGAAACTCGATCGATCCGGGCGCGACGGCGTTCACCCGGATACCCTTCTTCGCCAGCGCCGAGGCCTGCGTCGCGGTGTAGTGGTTCACCGCCGCCTTGATCGCGCCATAGGGCGGGTTGCGGACGGCAACGCGATAGGCCGAGATCGAGGAGACGGAAACCACCGACGCGCCCTCCGATTTTTCCAGATAGGGCAGGGCGGCATGCGTCGCGTGCACGATCGCCATCAGATCGACGGCGAAACAGGCGGCCCAGCCAGTCGCGTCGTCGGTGGTGCCGAAGCCGGAGGCGTTGTTGACCAGGATGTCGATGCCCCCGAGCGCCGCGCCGGCCGCCGCGACATAGGCGCGGATCGACGCCTCGTCGCCGAGGTCGCAGGTGGCGGCATGGCCCTTCTCGCCGAGTTCCCGGCGCGTCGTCTCCAGCGGGCCCGGGCTGCGCGCGCAGATCGAGACCGCCGCGCCGGCGCGCGCGAAGCCGAGCGCGATGCCGCGCCCGATGCCGCGGCTGCCGCCGCAGACGACGACACGCCTGCCGGTGAAATCGAGACTCATCGCAACGTTCCTCCCTCGTGTCGTGATCACCGCGTCAGTGTGACGCGGCATGGCGCCCGGTCAACCGGCGCCGTCCTTCTGCCTCGGCGCGGCATACCTTCCGGCCGCCCCCATCAGCGCCATGCCGAACAGTGCCGCGGCGATGGTGGCGACCACGATCAGCAGGCGGATCCGCGTCGCCACCGCATGCGCCTCCGCCATCAGCTTCTTTCCGGCGCCGGCGGCGAGTTCCGGGTGCTGCAGCAGCAGCCGCTCATAGGGGATCGGGATCGCGTAGGTGGCGAAGACGCCAACCAGCCCCACGATGCCGAAGCTGATCGCGAGAAACCCCATCAGCGAATAATTCGGTTTGCCTGGTTGTGCCATGGACGCTG
This sequence comes from Pseudomonadota bacterium, assembly GCA_021847175.1. Lineage (GTDB taxonomy): Bacteria > Pseudomonadota > Alphaproteobacteria > Acetobacterales > Acetobacteraceae > JAJXXT01. The sequence continues at coordinate 670 of JAJZUI010000252.1, read as the reverse complement.
CTTACGGGAGCCGGCGGTTTGCGGAAAGGCCGCGCGGCGGACGGTCAGCCCAGCGCCGCGAGCAGTTCCTCGCCGTAGCGCAGCAGCTTGGACTGGCCCACGCCCTTGATCGCGGCCAATTCCGCCAGCGTCGCCGGCCGGCTCGCCGCGATCTCCTGCAGAACGCTGTCGTGGAAAATCACGTAGGGCGGCACGCCCTGCGCGCGCGCGGTGGCCAGCCGCCAGGCCCGCAACGTCGCGAAAGCGGGCGTTTCCTCCCGCGCCGGCCGCGTCTCCCGCCCGCGCGCACGCGCCACCGCCGCGCGCATCGCGACAGGCTGTTCGCCGCGCAGGATCGGCCGCGCCACCTCCGGCGCCAGCGACAGCGTCGGGTAATCACCGATCGCGACATCGAGCGCCCCCAGCACCACCAGATGCCGGATCAGCGCCCGCCAGTACGTCGCCGGCCGGTCGGCGCCGATGCCAAACACGGAAAGCGTGTCGTGCGAATGCCGCAGCACCGCCTCCGTCGCCTCGCCGCGCAGCACGGCCGCGACATGCGCCGCGCCGAAGCGCCCGCCGGTGCGGTGAACCGCGGAGAGCAGCTTCCGCGCCTCCTCCGTCGCGTCCTCCAGCACCGGCGCGGCGCGGCAATTGTCGCAATGCCCGCACTCCCCGGCCAGCGTCTCGC
>JAJZUI010000020.1 GCA_021847175.1 Pseudomonadota bacterium | reverse complement strand
CGGTCGCGCGAGGCGCGGGCGACGTCGCCCAACTCGTCGACCGAACGCAGGATCTCGCGCACGCGCCGTGCCGCCTCCTCGCCGAAGCTGGTCAGCCGCACCTGGCGCGCGCCGCGTTCCACCAGCACGGCGCCGAGCACTTCCTCCAACTCCTTGATCTGCATGGAGAGCGCCGGCTGGGAGATGGCGCAGGCTGCCGCCGCGCGGCCGAAATGGCTGTGCCGGGCGATGGCGTCGAAATAGCGGAGCTGCCGAAGCGTGACCTGGAACATCAGAAATTCTTATCACGTCGATCATGAAATGCGAATTCACCTGATAGATCGCGCGGCCTAGAACATCCCCGGGTGCCGGACCCTCCGGTAAGCATCGCAGCGGAGAGAGAACCATGGCCGACGACAGCAAATGCCCGTTCGCTCAAGGCGTTCACGCTCACGTGACCTTCGAGGGGCAGTCCGTACGCGACTGGTGGCCCAGCCAGCTCAACCTGAAAATCCTGGCGCAGAACTCCTCGCTGACCGACCCGATGGGCCCGGCATTCAAATACGCCGAGGCGTTCCGCAAACTCGACCTCGCGGCGGTGAAGCGCGACCTCTCGGCGCTGATGACGGATTCGCAGGACTGGTGGCCGGCGGACTATGGCCATTACGGCCCGCTCTTCGTCCGCATGGCCTGGCACAGCGCCGGCACGTATCGCATCTCGGACGGCCGCGGTGGCGGCGGGCGCGGGGCGCAGCGCTTCGCGCCGCTCAACTCGTGGCCCGACAACGCAAACCTCGACAAGGCGCGCCGCCTGCTCTGGCCGGTCAAGAAGAAGTACGGCGATGCGCTGTCCTGGGCGGACCTGATCATCCTCGCCGGCAACGTCGCGCTCGAATCGATGGGCTTCAAGACATTCGGCTTCGGCGGCGGGCGGGCCGATATCTGGGAGCCGGAGGACATCTACTGGGGCTCGGAGAAGGCCTGGCTCGGCGACCAGCGCTACACCGGCGACCGCGAGCTGGAGAACCCGCTCGGCGCCGTGCAGATGGGCCTCATCTACGTCAACCCCGAGGGCCCGAACGGCAAGCCCGATCCCCTCGCCGCGGCACGCGACATCCGCGAGACCTTCGCGCGCATGGCGATGGACGACGAGGAGACGGTCGCGCTGATCGCTGGCGGCCACACCTTCGGCAAGACCCATGGCGCGGGCGACGTGGCGCTGGTGGGGCGCGAGCCGGAGGCGGCGCCGATCGAGGAGATGGGGCTCGGCTGGAAGAGCCGTTTCGGCTCCGGCAAGGCGGGCGATGCCATCACCAGTGGCCTCGAGGTGGTCTGGACCTCGACGCCGACGAAGTGGAGCAACGACTTCTTCGACAAGCTGTTCGGCAACGAGTGGGAGCTGACCAAGAGCCCGGCCGGCGCGCACCAGTGGACGGCCAGGGGCGCCGAGGCGGACATTCCGGACCCGTTCGACCCGAAGAAGAAGCGCGTGCCGACGATGCTGACGACGGATCTCTCGCTGCGCTTCGATCCCGCCTACGAGAAGATCTCGCGCCGCTTCCATGAGAATCCGGAGCAGTTCGCCGATGCTTTCGCCCGCGCCTGGTTCAAGCTCACGCATCGCGACATGGGACCGCGCTCCCGCTACCTCGGCCCCGAGGTACCGAAGGAGGCGCTGATCTGGCAGGATCCGGTGCCTCCGGTCGACCACAAGCTGGTCGGGGCGGCGGACATCGCGGCGCTGAAGGAGAAGATTTTGGCGAGCGGGCTCTCGGTCGCGGAGCTGGTCTCGACGGCCTGGGCCGCTGCCTCCACCTTCCGCGGCTCGGACAAGCGCGGCGGCGCCAACGGCGCGCGCATCCGCCTGGCACCACAGAAGGACTGGGTGGTGAACCAGCCGGCGCAATTGGCGAAGGTTCTGGTGGCGCTGGAGGGGGTTCAGAAGGCGTTCAACGCCTCCGCGACCGGCGGCAGGAAGGTCTCGCTGGCCGACCTCATCGTGCTCGGCGGCGGTGCCGCGATTGAGAAGGCGGCGAGGGACGCCGGGCACGACGTGACCGTGCCCTTCGCGCCCGGCCGCACCGACGCGGCGGCGGAGCAGACGGATGCCGCCGCCTTCTCGGTGCTGGAGCCTCTCGCCGACGGTTTCCGCAACTACGCCAGGGCCGGGATCGGCGTGCCGGCGGAGGAAATGCTGGTCGACAAGGCGCAGCTTTTGACGCTCACGGCACCGGAGATGACGGTGCTGGTGGGCGGCTTGCGGGTGCTCGGCGCCAATGTCGGTGGCGCGAAGCACGGCGTGTTCACGTCACGTCCCGGCAGGCTCACCAACGACTTCTTCGTCAACCTGCTCGACATGGGCACGGCGTGGAAGCCGGTCTCGGCGGCCAACGACGTGTTCGAGGGCCGCGACCGCGCGAGCGGCGCACTGAAATGGACCGCGACCCGGGTGGACCTGGTGTTCGGTTCCAACGCGCAGCTGCGGGCACTCGCGGAAGTCTATGCCTGCGACGGCAACGAAGCGAAGTTCGTCAGGGACTTCGTCGCCGCCTGGACGAGGGTGATGAACGCGGATCGGTTCGACCTCGCCTGATCCGCGCCGTCCCGGCCGGCCCCACCGCCGCGGCGGGAGCTTGCCGAGGCGGCATGTGGCGCATATCTGGCTTTCATCGACGAAAAGGAGAGGCTGATGACCGCACTCAAGGGCAGCAAGACCGAACAGAACCTCAAGGACGCGTTCGCGGGCGAGAGCCAGGCCAACCGCCGCTATCTCTACTTCGCCCAGAAGGCGGACGTGGAGGGGTTCAACGACGTCGCCGCGGTGTTCCGCTCGACGGCGGAGGGCGAGACCGGCCACGCGCACGGCCATCTCGAATACCTCGAGGCGGTGGGCGACCCGGCCACGGGCCTGCCGATCGGCAAGACCGACGCCAACCTCAAGGCCGCGGTGGCCGGCGAGACGCACGAGTACACCGACATGTATCCCGGCATGGCCCGCGCCGCCCGCGACGAGGGCTTCGAGGAGATCGCCGACTGGTTCGAGACGCTGGCCAAGGCCGAGCGCTCGCATGCCGGGCGCTTCCAGCGCGCGCTCGACGACCTCGCGAAGTAACGGCGCGCGAGCGCAATGAGTTCCGGTCCCGGCCTCGCGCCGGGACCGGAACCTTGCCGCGCGGCACGACACGATGAGAGAAGGCAGTCTCGAGGCGCCGAAGCGCCACCCGATCCCCTGGCAGGATGAAGCCTGGCTCGATCCGGAGGCGATCGACGCGGAACTGCGCCGCGTCTTCGACATCTGTCACGGCTGCCGCCGCTGCTTCAATCTCTGCGATTCCTTTCCGCGCCTGTTCGACCTGATCGACGCGTCGAAGACCGGCGAACTGGACGCGGTGGACAGCGCCGATTTCAAGCCCGTCGCCGAGGCCTGCACGCTCTGCGACATGTGCTTCATGACGAAGTGCCCCTACGTGCCGCCGCACGCGTTCGACCTCGATTTCCCGCACCTGATGCTGCGTGCCCGGGCGGCGGAGGCGCACAATCTCGGCATGCTCGACCGCAGGCTCGCGGCGACCGACGCCATGGGCGCCCTCGGCACGCTCGCCGCCCCGCTGGCCAACTGGGTGCTCAAGCGCGGCAACGCGGCGACGCGGCCGATCCTTGAGAAGATCGTCGGTTTCGACCGCGAGGCGGAACTGCCGCGCTACGAGAGCCACCGCTTCACCATCAGCGCGCGCACCGATGCGCCGGAGGTGAACCACGCCGCGCCGGCCGCTGGGCGCAAGGTCGTGCTGTTCGCCACCTGCTGGGTGAACAACAACGACGCGGCGATCGGCCACGCGGCACTCGGCGTGCTGGCGCGCAACGGCATCAAGGCCGAGGTGCTGCATCCCGGCTGCTGCGGCATGCCGCTGCTGGAGCAGGGGCGGCTCGCGGATGTCGCGGAGGCCGCGAAGCGCGCCGCCGATGCGTTCGCGCCATGGATCGAGAAGGGCTACGACGTCGTCGCCCCGATTCCGTCCTGCGGGCTGATGCTGAAATTCGAATGGCCGCTGGTGCTGCCGGAGCACGCGGGCGTGAAGAAGCTCGCCGCCGCCACCTTCGACATCTGCGAATACGTCGTCGACATCGCGAGGAAGGAGGGGCTCGCGCCGGGGCTCTCGCCGCTGCCGGGCGGGGTTGCGGTGCACATGGCCTGCCACGCGCGGGCGCAGAACATGGGGCAGAAGGCGGCGGAGATGCTGCGGCTGATCCCCGGGGCGGATATCGGCGTGGTGGAGCGCTGCTCCGGCCATGGCGGCTCATGGGGGTTCCGCCACGAGAATTTCCCGGTGGCGATGAAGGTGGGGCGGCCAGCAGCGCGCGCGCTGCAGGGCGCGGGCAAGCCGGTCGCGACCTCCGAATGCCCGCTGGCGGCGATGCATCTCGGCCAGGCGATGCAGCGCCAGGCCGGCGACGCGCCGGTGCCGGAGGTTGTTTCGCATCCGATCATCCTGATGGCGCGCGCCTACGGGGTCGAGGTTTGAGGAGATGACGGCGATGGCGAAGACGGCGATCGAGCCCGCGGACATTCTGCCGTGGGAGACCTACGCGGCCCAGCGCCGCGAATGGCGGGCGAAGATGACCGCGGTGAAGCGTCCGCGCCGCATCGCGGTGGGGCCGTTCGTCACCTTCTTCTTCGAGAACTGGCAGACGATGTGGCATCAGGTGCAGGAGATGTTGCACATCGAGAAGGGCGGCGCGGCGCAACTGCCCGACGAGCTGGCCGCATACAACCCGCTGATCCCCAACGGGCGGGAACTGGTCGCGACCTTCATGATCGAGATCGACGACCCGGAGCGGCGCAAGCGCGTGCTTTCCTCGCTCGGCGGCATCGAGGAGACGGCGTTCCTCGAGGTCGGCGGAAGGCGCATCAAGGCGGTAGCGGAGAGCGACCAGGACCGCACGACGGCGGAGGGCAAGGCGTCCTCCGTGCAGTTCGTGCATTTCCCGCTCGACCCGGCGGCGATGGCGGCGCTGCGCGAGAAGGGCGGGCGCGTCTTGCTCGGGCTCGACCACCCGCACTACGCGCATATGACGGTGCTGCCGGAGGCGACGCGCGCGGCGCTGGCCGAGGATCTGGTCTAGGACAATCCGCGTCCGTCCGCGGAGGGCTTGCCGGCGCGCGTCGCGGCGCCGGCGCGGCGGGGCTCAGGTCAGGAAATACGCCATCAGGACGAGCAGCACCGCGATGGCCGTCGCGGCCAGCGTGACGAACATCACGAAGCCGTGGTGGAAGTGCTGGCGGTCCTCGGTGAAGGCTTCCTCGGTGACGGGCTTCATTGTCGTGGCCATGGTCGCTCTCGCTTGTCCTTGGCCGCGTTATTACGGGGCGGGAAGCGTATCGGGCAAGGGGTTGTGCAACGCGGCCGTGGGCGCCCGGCCGGCGTCGCCGGTGAGGAAGCGCGCCAGCGCCGCGGCATAGAGGACATGCTCCTCGGCAAGCACCCGCTCGGCCAGCGCTGCCTCGTCGTCGCCGGGTCGCACCGGCACGGCGGCCTGCGCCAGGATCGGGCCCTCGTCCATCGCCTCGGTGACCAGGTGGACGGTGCAGCCGTGGAACTTCACCCCGGCGGCCAGCGCCCGCGCATGCGTCTCGAGCCCCGGGAAGGCAGGCAGCAACGAGGGGTGGATGTTGAGCATCCGCCCGGCATAGCGGCCGACCAGGAAGGGGGTGAGCAGGCGCATGTAGCCGGCAAGGCAGACCACCTCCACCTCCTCGGCGGCCAGCGCCGCGTCGATCGCCGCCTCGTGCGCCGCGCGGTCGCGGCCGAAATGGCGGTGCGGAATGGCGCGGGTCGCGATGCCGCGCGCCTCGGCCAGCGCGAGCCCGGCGGCGGTGGGGTCGTTCGAGATCACCACCGCGATCTCGGCCGGGTAGGCGGGGTCGCGCGCTGCGTCGGCCAGCGCCACCATGTTGGAGCCGCGCCCGGAGATCAGGATGCCGACGCGCCGCTTCATCCGAGCCATCCCGGCGGGATGTCGATCGCGACCTCGGGCTCCCCCTGATGCTCCTCTATGCGGCCCAGGTCGATCACCGTCTCGCCCTCCGCCTCCAGCAGCGCGCGGGCGGCGGTGGCGTCCTGGGTCACCACCGCCATGCCGATGCCGCAGTTGAACACGCGCAGCATCTCGGCGGCGGCGACACCGCCGGCGCGGGCGAGCCAGCGGAACACCGGCGGCAGCGTCCAGTTGGCGGCGAGCACGGCGCGCGTCCCCGCGGGCAGCACGCGCGGCAGGTTGCCGGGCAGGCCGCCGCCGGTGATGTGCGCGGCAGCCCGCATCAGCCCCGCGCGGTGCAGGGCGAGCAGCGGGCGGACATAGATCCGCGTCGGTTCGAGCAGCGCCTCGGCGAGTGTCTTGTCGGTGGCGAAGGGCGCCGGCGCCCCCCAATCCCGGTTGCTCGCGGCAACCACCCGGCGGACGAGAGAGAAACCGTTGGAATGCACGCCGGAGGAGGCGAGGCCCAGCACCGCCTGGCCCGCCGCGACCCCTTGCGGCAGCAGCGTGCCGCGCTCCGCCGCCCCCACGGCGAAGCCCGCGAGGTCGTAGTCACCCTTGCCATACATGCCCGGCATTTCCGCGGTCTCGCCCCCCACCAGCGCACAATCGGCGAGCCGGCAGCCGGCGGCGATGCCCTCGATGACAACGGCGGCGGCCTCCACGTCGAGCGCGCCGGTCGCGTAGTAGTCGAGAAACAGGAGCGGCGCGGCGCCCTGCACGACGAGGTCGTTCACGCACATCGCGACCAGGTCCTGGCCGACGCCGCCATGCCGCCCCGCCTCGATGGCGACGCGCAGCTTGGTGCCGACGCCGTCCGTGGTGGCGACCAGGATCGGGTCGGAAAAGCCTGCCGCGCGCGGGTCGAACAGGGCGCCGAAGCCGCCCAGCCCGCCCAGCACCCCGGGACGCAAGGTTGCCCTGGCCGCGGGCTTGATGCGCTCGACCAGCGCGTCCCCCGCCTCGATGTCCACGCCCGCGTCGCGATAGGTCATACCGGTCATGGCGGGGCCGTGTATAAGGTCGCGAGCGAAAGCGCCACCGAGGAGACGCAATTGCCCAATCCGGCCTACCCGCCCAATCCGGCCCACCGGCCGGGCGCCGACAATCGGGGAGACGATGCCGGACGGTAGCCCTGTCGGCACGGCGCCTCTGCTCGGCGATCTGCTGACCCTGCCCAACGTCATCACGATGGCGCGCATCTGCGCGGTGCCGGCGACGGTATGGCTGGTGCTGCACGACCACGCCCTCGCCGCCTTCGCGCTGTTCGCCGTCGCCGGCATCTCGGACGGCATCGACGGCTGGCTGGCGCGGCGCCAGGGGCCGACGCGGATCGGCGCCGTGCTCGACCCGCTGGCGGACAAGGCGCTGCTGGTCTCAACCTACGTCACGCTCGCCGCGGTGGGCGAGGTGTGGGACTGGCTGGCGATCCTGGTGGTGTTCCGCGACGTGGTGATCGTGGGGGGAGTGCTGGTGCTGACGATGCTGGGCCAGCGGGTGGAGATCCGCCCGCTGCTGCTCTCCAAGCTCAACACGGTGCTGCAGATCGGGTTGATCGGGCTGGCCCTGCTGCGTGCCGGGGGCGTGCCGGTGCCGGGCGACGTGATCGATGTGCTGACGACGCTGGTGGTGGTGAGCACGCTCGCCTCCGGCGCCGGCTACGTGCTGGTCGTGGCGCGGGGCGGCGCGGCATGAACGACAACGGACAGCAAGGCGCCTCGCGCGTGCAGCGCCTCGCCTTCCTCGCGGCGCTGCTGGTGGGGTTCTGGCTGGCGCTGCAGCTGTTTTCGGCGGTTCTGCTGCCCTTCGTCGCAGCGGGCGTGGTCGCCTACTTTCTCGACCCTCTGGCTACAAGGATGGCCCATATCGGCATCGGCCGCCCCTACGCCGCGGGGCTGCTGGTGGTGGGCCTGATCCTGCTCGGCACGCTGCTGCTGCTGCTGCTCTACCCGTTGGTGATGGCGCAGCTCGGCCTGCTGCTGCACCGGCTGCCAGCCTATGTCGCGGACCTGCAGGCGCTGGCGAACAGCACCCTCAGCCGGCTGCAGCAGCAGCTCGGCCCCGGCGTGGTGGACGCGAAGCTTCAGGGGCTCGTGAGCAGCGAGGCGGGGACGGTGCTGTCCTTCATCGGCACCGCGGCCTCGCGGCTGATCGGCCGCAGCTTCGCGCTGTTCAACGTGATCATGCTGGTGGTGGTCACGCCGCTGGTCGCGTTCTACCTGCTCAGGGACTGGCCCGGGGTGGTGGCGAGCGTCGATTCCTGGCTGCCGCATCGCTACGCCGGGCTCATCCGCGAGCAGGCGCGGGAGGTGGACCGCATTCTCTCGGCCTGGCTGCGCGGTCAGGCGATGAGCTGCGTGGCGCTGGCCATCTTCTATGCCACCGGGCTCACGGTCGCGGGGCTCGATCTCGGGCTGATCGTCGGGCTGGCGACCGGGACGCTGTCCTTCATGCCTTATGTCGGCACGATCACCGGCTTCATCTCCTCGCTGGCGCTGGCGGCCGGGCAATGGGGCACGTGGGGCGGGATCTTCAAGGTGCTGGTGGTGTTCGGGCTCGGCCAGATTTTCGAGAACTACTTCATCTACCCACGCTTCCTCGGCGACCGGGTGGAGCTGCACGCGGTGTGGGTGATCTTCGCCCTGTTCGCCGGCGGCGAGGCCTTCGGCTTCCTCGGCGTGCTGCTGGCGGTGCCGGTTTCGGCCATGATCGGGGTGCTGAGCCGGTTCTGGCTGCGCCGCTATCTCAAGAGTCCGCTCTATCTCGACCCGCCGGCGGGGGCGGGCGGGACGTGACGGATTGGCCGTGATGGCGCGGCAATTGGCGCTGCCGCTACCCTGGGCAGCCGCCGACCTGGCGCGCGAGCCGCTGGTCGAGATGCCGTCCAACGAAGCAGCGCGGCACTGGCTTGCCGTCCCCGATCGCTGGCCGATGGGCCGGCTGGTGCTGTGGGGCGGGGCGGCCACGGGCAAGAGCCACATGCTGGCGATCTGGTCGGCCGAGCATGGCGGCATCCCGTGGCGCGGCGGCAAGCGGCCGGCGCCACCGGCCCCGATCGTGGTGGACGATGCCGACCTGGTCGACGAGGAGGCGCTGTTCCACCTCCTCAACGCCGCGGCGGAGGCCGGGCAGCTGGTTCTGCTCGCTTCCCGCGAGCCGCCGTCGCGCTGGCGCATCGCGCTCCCGGACCTCGCGAGCCGGCTGCGCGCGAGCCTCGCGGTCGGGATCGGTCCGCCGGAGGACGCGCTGCTGGAGACGCTCTTTGCCCGTCTGCTCGACGAGCGGCAGCTGGTTGTGGCGCCCGCGCTGCGCGCCTGGCTGCTGCGCCGCGCCCCGCGCGACCCGGGCCTGCTGCGCGAGCTGGCGGCACGGCTCGACCACGCGAGCCTTGCCCTCGGGCGGCGGGTGACGCGGGCGCTGGCGGCCGCGGTGCTGGCGGACCTGGCGCCGGACGGGGCCCCCGAGTTGGACCAGGAATTGGGCCTGGATTTCGAGCCCGATGAAGATTTTGCGTCGGCGGCGGACGCGCCCTCCCCAATTCGCCTGCCGTTCCTGTAAGCTCGTGGGCATAGGAGCGCCGGATGAACGCCCCCGACATGCCGATCCACGCTGCCGAGCTGCCGCATCGCGGCCAGCAAGGGACGGCGGAACCGATCACCGTCGACTCGCCGCAGCGGTTCATCAACCGTGAACTGTCGTGGCTCGCCTTCAACGCGCGGGTGATCGCGGAGGCCGCGAACCGCCGCCACCCGCTGCTGGAGCGGCTGCGCTTCGTCTCGATCTCCGCCGACAATCTCGACGAGTTCTATTCGGTCCGCGTCGCGGGCCTGGTCGGACAGGCGAAGGCGGGCGTCGCGGCGCTCTCGCCGGACGGGCTGACGCCTTCGCAGCAACTCGCGGCGGTGGATGCGCGCATCGGCGAGCTGGTGGCCGACCAGCTTCGCGCCTGGGCGGAGCTGCGCGCGGAACTCGCGACGGCCGGCATCCGCGTCGTCGATCCCGCGGAGCTCGACGGCGAGGACCGCGCCTGGCTCGATGCCTGGTTCATGGAGCGGGTGTTTCCCGTCCTGACGCCGCTCGCCGTCGATCCCGCGCACCCGTTCCCGTTCGTGCCCAATCTCGGCCTGGTGATGGCGCTGCTGCTGGTGCGCGAGGGCGACCCGGCGCCGACGCCCGCACTTATCCCCATCCCGGCGCAGATCGAGCGCTTCATCCGCCTGCCCGCGCGCGAGGGGGACGGCATCCGCTTCGTGCTGCTCGAGCACCTGATCTCGCTTTCGCTGCCGCGCCTGTTCCCAGCCGCGACGGTGGTGGGCGAGGGCCTGTTCCGCCTGATCCGCGACAGCGACGTGGAGTTCGAGGAGGAGGCGGAGGATCTCGTTCGCTCCTACGAGACGGCGCTGAAGCGCCGCCGCCGCGGGGTCGCGATCCATCTCACGCTCGACGCCGCGATGCCGCAGGGGCTGCGCGAGCTGGTCATGGACGCGCTCGGTGCCGTTCCGAGCCAGACGCACGTGACGGAAGGGCTGCTCGGCCTCGTCGACCTGAGGCAGATGATCGTCGACGACCGGCCGGACCTGCTGTTCGCGCCCTATACGCCGCGCTTCCCCGAGCGCATCCGCGATTTCGGCGGCGACTGCTTCGCCGCGATCCGCGCCAAGGACATCATCGTCCATCACCCGTTCGAGAGTTTCGACGTGGTGGTGCAGTTCCTCCGCCAGGCGGCGCGCGACCCTGCGGTGGTCGCGGTGAAACAGACTCTCTACCGCACCAGCCGCGACAGCCCGATCGTCAAGGCGCTGATCGAGGCGGCGGAGTCCGGCAAGACCGTCACCGCCATGGTGGAGTTGCGCGCGCGCTTCGACGAGGAGGCGAATATCCGCCTCGCGCGCGAGCTTGAGGCCGCCGGCGTGCAGGTCGTGTTCGGCTTCACCGGGCTCAAGACGCATGCGAAGCTGTCGCTGGTGGTGCGCCGCGAGGGCGGCACGCTGCGCTCCTACGCGCATTTCGGGACCGGCAACTATCACCCGATCACCGCGCGGACCTACACCGACCTCAGCTTCTTCACCTGCGAGCCGGAGCTGACGCGCGATTCGGCGCGGCTGTTCAACTACATGACCGGCTATGCGCGGCCGGAGCGCATGGAGGCGCTGGCGTTCTCGCCGCTCACCACCCGCTCCACCCTGGTGGAGCTGATCGACCAGGAGATCGAGTTCGCGCGCGCGGGCCAGCCCGCCGCGATCTGGCTCAAGCTCAACTCGCTGGTGGACGAGGCGCTGATCGACCGGCTCTACGCCGCGTCCCGCGCCGGGGTGAAGGTCGCGGCGGTGATCCGCGGCATCTGCTGCCTGCGTCCTGGCGTTGCGGGCCTCTCCGAGAACATCCATGTCAAATCCATCGTCGGGCGCTTCCTGGAGCACGCGCGCATCTGCGTGTTCGGCAACGGCGCGGCGCTACCCTCGCGCCAGGCGCTGGTGTTCATCTCCTCCGCCGACTGGATGGCGCGCAACATGGAGTGGCGGGTGGAGACGCTGGTGCCGATCCACAACCCTACCGTGCACGCCCAGGTGCTGGACCAGATCATGGTCACCAACCTGCGCGATACCGCCCAGTCATGGGAGCTCGGCGCCGACGGGGTATGGCGGCGCGTTGCCGCGGGTGGCAAGAAGCGCTTCTCAGCCCATGAGCATTTCATGACCAACCCCTCACTGTCCGGCCGCGGCTCCGCGCTGCGTGGCGACGCGGTGGCGCCGCATGCCGGGCGCCGGCCGGATCGGGTGAGCGAGGACTGAGGTCGCCTTTGTCGCCGTCCTCCGATACGTCGCCTACCCCCGGCCGGCTGTCGCGCTCGGCCGTGGTCGATCTCGGCTCCAATTCCGTCCGTCTCGTGGTGTTCGAGGGGCTGGGGCGCAACCCGATCGCGATCTTCAACGAGAAGGCGGTGCTGCGGCTCGGCCGCGGTGTCAGCACCACGGGGCGGCTCAACGCAGAGGCAGTGGCGCAGGCGCTGACGGTGATGAACCGCTATCGCGCGATCGCCGAGGCGATGGGGGCCTCGCCGTTCGACGTGCTGGCGACCTCGGCCGTGCGCGACGCGAGGAACGGGCCGGAACTGGTGGCCACGCTGGCCGCGCGCATGCCAGACGCGAGGATCCGGGTGCTCTCCGGCGCGGAGGAGGCGGCGCTCTCGGCCGAGGGCGTGCTGTGCGGCATCCCCAGCGCCGACGGCATTCTCGCCGATATCGGCGGCGGTTCGCTGGAACTGGTGCGGCTCGATGCCGGAACGAGCGGCGCCGCGGCGACGCTGCCCATCGGTGTCATCCGGCTGGCGGAGCGCGCGGGCGAGGATGCGGCGCGCGCGCGCGCGCTGGTCGAGGCGGAGCTGGCGACGGTGCCCTGGCTCGCTGAGGGCGCGGGCCGCGACCTCTATGTCGTGGGGGGCGCCTGGCGGGCGCTGGCGCGCATCCACATCGCGCAGACCCGCTATCCGCTCAACATGGTGCACCATTACACGATCGGGCGGGACGAGGCGCGCGACCTCGCCGGTGTGATCGCGGGCGCGGGGCGGCGGGCGCTGGAACGCATGGCCGGCGCGCCGCGGCGGCGCATCGACGACCTGCCCTATGCCGCGATCGTGCTGCGCCGGCTGCTGCGCGCGACGGGGGCGCGGCGCGTGGTGTTCTCCGCCAACGGGCTGCGCGAGGGCTGGTTCATGGCGCAAGTGCCGGAATCGGTGCGCCGCGAGGACCCGCTGCTTTCCGCCGGGCGCGAATACGCGGCACGGCTCGGCCGCGACCCCGACCTGCCGCCGGCATTGGCAGCCTGGACCACGCCGCTGTTTCCCGCCGAGACGCCGGAGCAGCGGCGGCTGCGGGCCGTCGCCTGCTGGATGAGCGACATCGGCAGCCACGACCACCCCGAATACCGCGCCGAGCAGGCCTACCTGCGCATCCTGCGCCAGCCCGGGATCGCGCTCGACCACCACGCGCGCGCCTTCCTCGCGACCACGCTGGCGCTGCGCTACGAGGCGGAGCCGGACGCGCCCTTTCTCGGCCTCGCGCGCGGGCTGCTCAACCCGGAGGCGCTGCGCCGCGCCACCATCCTGGGGGTGGCGCTGCGGCTCGCCTACACCCTCTCGGCCGGAACCACGGCACTGCTCGCCGGCACCGCGCTGGAGGTGGGTGCCACGCTGACGCTGCGGCTTGCCGAGGGCAGCGGCGTGTTTGCGGGCGAAAGCGTCACCCGCCGGCTCGACCGGCTCGCCGAGGCGCTGGGGCTCGATGCCACGACGGAGCTCGCGGCCTGAGGCGAGGCGCCAGACGCTGACCCTGGCGCTGACCCTGGCGCTCGCGGGGCCCGATGCTACGCTCCCGGCGAAACCGGAGGCGTGGGATGGGCAAGAAGGACGGCAAGGCCCGCAAGAACGGCAAGGACGGAAAGGGCGGCGCGGGCGTCGGCACCGCCGGCAAGGGTGGCGCGGGTACCGGTGTCGCGGGTGCCGGGGGCGCGGGTAACGGGGGCGAACTGGCCGAGCACGTCGTCGAGACGACGAATATCGAGCAGTACTGGGAACTGGGAAGGCGTTCCCATGCCGGCAAGCCGCCGAGGAATTACCGCTACGTCGAGGAACTGGCGAAGCTGCAATTCGAGCTGCTCAAGCTGCAGGAATGGGTGCGGCGGAAAGGGCTGCGCGTCTGCGTGCTGTTCGAGGGGCGCGACGCCGCGGGCAAGGGCGGCGTGATCACGCGAATCGCGCAGACCCTGAACCCTCGCTACTGCCGCATCGTGGCGCTGGGCACGCCGACCGAGCGCGAGCGCAGCCAGTGGTTTTTCCAGCGCTACGTGGCGCAGCTGCCGGCGGCGGGCGAGATCGTGCTGTTCGACCGCTCGTGGTACAACCGCGCCGGCGTGGAGCATGTGATGGGGTTCTGCACCCACGAGGAATACGAGGACTTCCTGCGCTCGTGCCCGCAATTCGAGGACATGCTCATCCGATCCGGCATGGTGCTGGTGAAATACTGGTTCTCGGTGAGCGACGAGGAGCAGGAGCGGCGCTTCCAGGCGCGCATGCACAACCCGGTGAAGCGCTGGAAGCTCTCGGCGATGGACCTCGAGGCGCGGCGGCGCTGGGTGGATTATTCCCGCGCCAAGGACGCGATGTTCGCGGCAACCGACACCAGGACGAGCCCGTGGAACGTAGTGGCCGCGGACGACAAGAAGAGGGCACGGCTCAACTGCATCGCGCATCTGCTGAGCCAGGTGCCGTACCACGACATGGTGCCGGTGGAGATCGACCTGCCGCCGCGGCAGGGCGACCACGGCTACCGGCGGCCGAGTTTCCGCAAGCAGAAATTCGTCCCGGCGATCTATTAGCCGGACGATTGGCCGGGGCGCCGCCCGGTCAGAGCGGAATGGTCCTGATGCGCTTGCCGGCGACGCCGAGGGCGAGCTTGCCGTCCCGCAAGGCGATCGCCTGGTCGCCGAACACGCGCTGCCGCCAGCCGGCGAGGGCCGGGACATCCGCCTCGCCCACGGCGATGTGATCGAGATCCTCGGCGGAGGCAACGAGGCGTGGTGCCACGTCATGCGCCTCGCAGCTCGCCGCGAGCAGCACCTTGAGCAGGGCGACGAGCGCCGGCGAGGCGCGGGGGCCATGCTTGTCGGCGGTCGGGCTGGGCAGCTCGCCTTCCGGCAGGGCGCGTACCTCCTCCATCGCGGCGAGGAGCGAGGCGCCCTGCTTGCCCTCCGCGAAGCCCTTGGAGATGCCGCGGATGCGGGCGAGGCCGATGGCGTCGGTGGGCGCGGTGGCCGCGAGCTCCAGCAGCGACTCGTCCTTCAGCATGCGCCCGCGGGGGATGTTGGCGCGCTGCGCCTCCCGCTCGCGCCAGGCGGCGATGGCGCGCAGCATGCCCAGCACCCGCCGGTTGTTGCTGCGCGCGCGCAGCCGCTCCCACATTCGCTCCGGGTCGACGCGGTAGGTCGCGGGATCGGTGAGGGTGGCCATTTCCTCGGCCACCCAGTCGAGCCGCCCGTCGCGCGACAGGCGCGCCGTCAGCTTCTCGTAGACGAGGCGAAGATGCGTCACGTCTGCCGCGGCATAGGCGATCTGCGCCTGGGAGAGCGGGCGGGCGGACCAGTCGCTGAAGCGGTGGGACTTGTCGATATGCCCGCCGGTGAGCGAGGCGACGAGCGTGTCGTAGCCGACCTGGTCGCCGAAGCCCGCCACCATGGCGGCGACCTGGGTGTCGACCAGCGGTGTCGGCACGGCGCCGAATTTGAGCACGAAGATCTCCACGTCCTGGCGGGCGGCATGGAACACCTTGGTGACGGCGGGATTGGCGAGGAGTGCGCCAAGGGGGGTGAGGTCGAGGCCGGGCGCCAGCGCGTCCACCACCGCGGTCTCGGCGGCACCGCCAAGCTGCACCACGCAGAGCTCCGGCCAATAGGTTCGCTCGCGCATGAACTCCGTGTCCACCGTGACCATCGATTCGCGGCCGAGGCGTTCGCAGAGGGCGGCGAGGCTGGCGGTGTCGGTGACGAGAACGGGGGGTGGGAACGTAGGGCGATCTTGCCTGGGCATGGCCACTCCCTACACCGCGCCTCCTAAGGTTGACACCCTTCGCCTTGACAGCCGGGGGGGCGGCGGCTTGTTTGCCGCCGTTTCAGCCCAGAACCAGCCGAGAACCAGCCATGCACGCCTATCGCACCCATACCTGCGCCGCGCTGCGCGCGTCCGACGCTGGCAAGCCGGCCCGGCTTTCCGGCTGGGTGCACGCCAGGCGCGATCACGGCGGGCTGCTGTTCATTGACCTGCGCGACCATTACGGCATCACGCAATGCGTGTTTGCCGCGGGCACGCCCGCCTTCGCCGCCGCCGAGCAGGTGCGCGTGGAGAGCGTGATCACGGTCACCGGCACCGTGGTGGCGCGCGCCGAGGGCACGGTGAACCCGAAGCTGCCCACCGGCGAGGTGGAACTGCGCGCCGAGGCGCTCGAGGTACAGTCCGCCGCCGAGGTGCTGCCGATGCAGGTGGCCGGCGAGGAGCGGTTCCCGGACGAGATCCGGCTCAAGTACCGCTTCATCGACCTGCGCCGCGAGCGGGTGCACCGCAACATCATGCTGCGCGCGCAGGTGATCGCCTCGATCCGCCGGCGGATGATCGAAGCCGGGTTCACCGAGTTCCAGACGCCGATCCTGACCGCCTCCTCGCCGGAGGGCGCGCGCGACTTCCTGGTGCCGGCGCGGCTGCATCCGGGCAAGTTCTACGCGCTGCCGCAGGCGCCGCAGCAGTTCAAGCAGCTCGCGATGGTCGCGGGCTTCGACCGCTATTTCCAGATCGCGCCCTGCTTCCGCGACGAGGCGAGCCGGGCGGACCGTTCGCCTGGCGAGTTCTACCAGCTCGACTTCGAAATGAGCTTCGTGACGCAGGAGGACGTGTTCGAAACGATCGAACCCGTGATCGCGGGCGTGTTCGAGGAGTTCGCCAATGGCCGGGCGGTGACGCAGGGGCGGTTCCCGCGCATTCCGTATGCGCAGGCGCTGCTGACCTATGGCTCCGACAAGCCGGATTTGCGCAACCCGCTCACGATCACGGATGTCACGGAGCAATTCGCGGGTTCCGGCTTCGGGCTGTTCGCGAAGATCGCGGCCTCCGGCGGCATCGTGCGCGCGATCCCGGCGCCGGGGACGGCGGCTAATCCCCGCAGTTTCTTCGACAAGCTCAACGAATGGGCGCGCGAGGAAGGGGCTGGCGGGCTCGGCTATATCCAGTTCGAGGCGGAGGGACCGAAGGGACCGATCGCGCGCAACCTCGAGGCGGAGCGCGCGGAGGCGATCCGCGCCGCCTGCGGGCTCAAGCCCGGCGACTCCGTGTTCTTCGCCGCGGGCAAGGGGGAGGAGACCGCGAAGTTCGCGGGCAAGGTGCGCACGAAGCTTGGCGAGGATCTCGGCCTGATCGAGCCGGATGCGTTCCGTTTCTGCTGGATCACCGACTTTCCGATGTACGAGATCAACGAGGAGACCGGGAAGGTCGACTTCAGCCACAACCCGTTCTCGATGCCGCAGGGTGGGCTCGAGGCGCTGGAGATGCAGGACCCGCTCTCGATCAAGGCGTATCAGTACGACATCGTTTGCAACGGCATCGAACTTTCCTCCGGCGCCATCCGCAACCATCGGCCGGACATCATGGTCCGGGCGTTCGAGATCGCGGGCTATACCGCGGCCGATGTGGAGGCGCGTTTCGGCGGCATGCTGAACGCGTTCCGCTACGGCGCGCCGCCGCACGGCGGTTCGGCGCCGGGGATCGACCGCATCGTGATGCTGCTGGCGGACGAGCCGAACATCCGCGAGGTGATCCTGTTCCCGCTCAACCAGCAGGGCGAGGACCTGATGATGGGCGCGCCCGCCGAGATTCCACCCGCGCGCCTGCGCGAACTCTCGCTCAAGCTGGATCTGCCGAAGAAATGATGGGGGCCCGGGGCCTGAAGGCCCCGGCGGGGGTGGGGCGGAGCCCCGCGAGGAGTGCCCGGGTAGCGTCAGCCTGCTGATCCAGGCCGTACCGGCCAACCCAATCGCGCCAGCGCTGCCCTGGCGATGCCGCGCGGATCAGCGCCACTGCCTCATCCACGCTGGCGAACAATGCTTCCGGCGGCCAGAGCCGGTCCGCACCGGGGAAGTCGTGCACCACGGGTGCCAGTCCGCAGCTCATGCCCTCCGCGATGTTGAGGCCGAAGCTCTCGTACATCGAGGTCGAGAGGATAACGCCCTTGTCGGCGAGGAAGCCGGGCATGTCCGCCACGGGACCGTGCAGTTGCAGGGTGCCGCCGAGGCCGAGGGATGCCGCGAGGTGCAGCACGTAGCGGCGCGTGCGCAGGTCGGTGAACGGACCAGCGACGTGGAATTCGTGCGTCTCGCGAAGCCGTGCGGCGATCTGCGGCAGCAGCATCGGGTTCTTCTTGGGCTCGATATGGCCGACCCAGGCGACGCGGTGGGCGTCCGGCGTGCCGGGGCGGAAGCGGGTGGGATCGACGCCGTTGGGGATGACGACCGGTGCCGCGCCTGGCACGCGGGCGCGGATCAGTTCCCCGATGTCCTCGCCGACGGTCACCAGCCGGTCGACGCGCGACCAGTCGACGCGCGCGGGGTAGTCCGTGTTGAGCGCCTCGACCGAATGCAGGCGCAGGACGGTGGGGCGGCCGGCGGCGATGCCCTCGCGCGTGGCCCAGACGGCGTGGTCCCAGCACCATTCCAGCCACAGCACGTCGCACCAGGCGATGGCGGCGGCGAGTTCCGGGCCGGGCGGCAGGGAGACAAACCGCACCTCCCAGTCGCGTTCCAGCGCCGGGATCAGCGGGGCGAGGAAGCTGTCCGCCCGTCCCTTGATCCGATCCGCGAGGAGGAGGCGCCGCATGCGCCGAGCATGGCGGCGGCCGGTTAGCGGCTGGTTACGCCGCTATTCGTCATACGCGACCAGCGCCTCGAACGGCACGTCCAGCTTCTTGCGGCCATTGAGGAATGTCAGCTCGATCAGCCCCGCCGTCCCCGGCACGACGGCGCCGACGCGGCGCAGCAGCGCGATGCCGGCCGCCATGGTGCCGCCGGTGGCCAGCAGGTCGTCGACGATCACGACGCGCTGGCCGGGGCGAATCGCGTCCTCCTGGATCTCGATGCGGTCCGAGCCGTATTCCAGCGCGTAGTCGAGCCCGATGGTCACCCCGGGCAGCTTGGCGCGCTTGCGCAGCATGATGAAGCCGCAGCCGAGCTTGAGCGCGAGCGGGGCCGAAATGAGAAAGCCGCGCGACTCGATGCCGGCGATGAGGTCCGGCTGCCAGGCGGCGACGACGCGGGCCATTCGGCCCATCGCCACCTGCCAGGCATCGGCGTGCCGCAGCAGGGTGGAGATGTCGTAGAAGAGGATGCCGGGCTTGGGAAAGTCCGGGATGCCGCGGATGTGGTCCTTGAGGTCCATGCTGCGCTCGCGAGATGACGGAATTCGTCTAGCTTCCCGGCCCCGAGGGCGGCAAGCGCTCTCGACCTTCACCGCTCTGTCATATAAGTGTCACACGTCCGAAACGGGCGGTCACTACGCCCCAACCGTTATCCCAACAGCGAGGGAATTCTGGGAATGAAACGCAGAACGCTTCTTGCCGGTGCCGCCGCGGCCCCGGTCGTCGCCGCGCCGGTCGTGAAGGTGCTGGCCGCCGAGCCGGTCCACATCACGTGGTGGCATTCGATGTCCGGCGCGCTGGGCGACCAGGTCAACCGCATTACCAAGCAGTTCAACGCGGCGCACAAGGACATCGTGCTGACCTCCGTGTTCAAGGGCAGCTACCCGGACACGCTGAACGCCTCGATCGCCGCCTGGCGCGCCGGCAAGGCGCCGAACGTGGCACAGGTGTTCGACGTCGGCACCGGCACGATGCTGGCGGCGGGCCCGGCGGTGAAGCAGATCTGGGAACTCGCGAAGGAGACCGGGGCGGATATCAAGCCGGCGACCTACATCCCCGCGGTGCGCGGCTACTACTCGCTGCCGGACGGGCGGCTCGCCTCGATGCCGTTCAACTCCTCGACGGCGGTGATGTGGTACAACAAGGACGCCTTCAAGATGGCCGGGCTCGACGCGGAGAAGCCGCCGCAGACCTGGCCCGAGGTGGTTGCCGCCGCGAAGGTTCTGAAGGCGAAATGGGCGGACCCCATGAACGCCAAGGGTGGGCCGACGCGCTATGCGCTGACGACCTCCTGGCTCACCTGGATCCAGTTCGAGGAGTTCAGCGCCATCCACAACATCCCGTTCGCCAGCGAGGATGACGGGTTCAACGGGCTCGGCGCGGTGCTGCAGTGCAACTCGCCGGCGCACGTGGCGCAGCTGCAGCGCTTCATGGACATGGAAAAGGAAGGCACCTTCAAATACGGCGGCCGTGATTCCGCGCCTGACCCGATGTTCTACTCCGGCGTCGCGGCGATCGGGTTCGGCTCGTCGGCCGGGCGCGGCGACATCGTGCGCAACGCCAAGTTCGCCTTTGCCGAGGCGCTGATGCCGTGGGACCCGGCGGTCTCCAAGACGCCGCACAACACGTTCATCGGGGGTGCCAGCCTGTGGGCGATGACCGCGCCGCACCGCACCGAGGCCGAGTACAAGGCCGTGGCTGCGTTCTTCCAGTTCCTCGCCCTGCCGGAACAGGACGCGATGTGGGCGCAGAACAGCGGCTACGTGCCGGTGACGTTCGCGGGCGACGAGCTTTCGAAGAAGCAGGGCTACTACGAGAAGAACCCCGGCACGGACGTGCCGATCCAGTCGCTGCTGCGCAGCCCCGTGACGCCGTACACGCGCGGCATGCGGCTCGGGCGGCTGCCGGAGATCCGAAACATCCTCTACGGGGAGTGCGAGGAGGCCTTCGCCGGCAAGAAGACGGCGAAGCAGGCGCTGGACGACACCGTCTCGCGTGGCAACGCCGTTCTGCGCGCGTTCCAGAAGTCGGTCAGCGGCTGAGGTCGGGCGGGCCGGGGGCGACCCCGGCCCGCGCCGCCTTCGTGGCCTCCCTACGCTTTCGCGCATGGAACGACGCACGATCTTCGCGGGGTGGAAGCTGCCGCTGCTGCTTGTCGCCCCGCAGCTTGTCCTCACCATCGTGTTCTTCTACTGGCCGGCGCTGGTGGGCGGCTGGGAGAGCCTGACGCGCACCGACGCGTTCGGGGTGCATGTCCTTTTCGTCGGCCTCGCCAATTTCCACGACCTGTTCGCGGACCCGCGGTACCGCGCCGCGATCCTGCGCACGGTGGAGTTCTGCGCCGCGGTCACGGCGCTCTCGCTCGGGCTCGGCCTGATACTCGCGGTCGCCGCCGACCGGGAACTGCGCGGGCGTGACCTCTATCGCGTGCTGATGATCTGGCCTTACGCGGTGGCACCCGCGGTCTCCGCGGTGCTGTGGATCCTGCTGCTCAATCCGCAGATCGGCTTCATCGGGCGGTTTCTCGCAAGCCACGGCGTCAACTGGGACTACGCGCTCAACGGCAACCAGGCGATGCTGATGGTGATCCTCGCCAGCGCCTGGAAGCAGGTGAGCTACAATTTCATCTTCGTCCTCGCCGGGCTGCAGTCGATCCCCAAGGCGGTGATCGAGGCGGCGCGGATGGACGGCGCTCGCGGCTGGTATCGGTTCCGCACAGTGGTGCTGCCGCTGCTCTCACCGACGCTCTTCTTCCTCATCATCGTCGATCTTGTCTATGCCGCCTTCGACACGTTCGGCACGATCTGGGCGATGACCCAGGGCGGGCCGGCGATGGCCACCGAGACGCTGGTGGTCAAGGTCTACAACGACGGCGTGGTGAACCTCGACCTCGGCTCCTCCTCGGCGCAGTCGGTGGTGCTGATGGTGGGCGTCGTCGCGCTCACGGCGCTGCAGTTCCGCTTCATCGGAAGGCGCAGCGGGACATGAGGCGATCGCAGAACTGGCTCGCGCATACGGTGCTGATCCTGGGCGCGCTGCTCTTCGCGCTGCCGATCTGGCTCGCCTTCTGTGCCGCGACGCTCGACCCCGCCGCGATCGACCGCGGCGAACTCTCGCTCATCCCGCGGCTCGACCATCTCGGCAGCTTCTGGGACGTGCTGGTGCATGGCGGGCCTGGCGTGCCGCCGGTGTGGCGGATGCTGCTCGTCTCCTTCGGCATGGCGCTGGCGATCGCCGTCGGCAAAATCGCGATCTCCCTGCTTTCCGCCTTCGCCGTGGTGTTCTTCCGCTTCCCGCTGCGCCGCACCGCGTTCTGGACGATCTTCGTGACCCTCATGCTGCCCGTCGAGGTTCGGATCATCCCGACCTACGCCGTGATGGGCGACCTGCACATGATCGACACATTCCCGGGCCTCGCCGTGCCGCTGATCGCGAGTGCGACGGCGACGCTGCTGTTCCGCCAGACCTTCGCCGCGATCCCCGACGAGCTGGTGGAGGCGGCGCGCATGGATGGGGCAGGGCCGTTGCGCTTCCTCAAGGACATCCTGATCCCGGTCTCGGCGGCAAACCTCGCCGCCCTGTTCGTGATCCTCTTTGTCTATGGCTGGAACCAGTATCTCTGGCCGCTGGTGGTGGCGACCAGCCCCAGCCTCGACACCATCGTCATCGGCATCGTGAAGATGATCGGCATCGACACCTCGACGGAGTGGAACAAGGTGATGGCGACCGCGGTGATCGCGCTCATTCCGCCGGTGGTCGTGGTGCTGTCGATGCAGCGCTGGTTCGTGCGCGGCCTCACCGAGGGGGAGAAGTGATGGCGACCCTGGTGATCGAGAAGCTGCGCAAGAGCTTCGGCCCGATCGAGGTACTGCACGGCATCGATCTCTCGCTGCAATCCGGTGAGATGCTGGTGATCGTCGGCGCCTCGGGCTGCGGTAAATCCACACTGCTGCGCCTCGTGGCGGGGCTGGAGGAGCCGACCTCCGGGCGCATCGTCCTCGACGGGCGCGACATCACGACGCTCGACCCCTCGGCGCGCGACATCGCCATGGTGTTCCAGAACTACGCGCTCTATCCGCACATGAGCGTGTTCGACAACATGGCCTATGGGCTGCGCATCCGCGGCCTGCCCAAGCCGGAGATCCAGCGGCGCGTGCACGAGGCGGCCGCGCTGCTCGGGCTCGAGGCGCTGCTTGCGCGCAAGCCGCGCCAGCTCTCGGGCGGGCAGCGCCAGCGCGTCGCCATGGGCCGCGCGATCGTTCGTGAGCCGAAACTGTTCCTGTTCGACGAGCCGCTCTCCAACCTCGATGCCAAGCTGCGAGTCTCGATGCGTGCGGAAATCCGTCGGCTGCAGCGCCGGCTCGGCGTCACCAGCCTCTACGTGACGCATGACCAGGTGGAGGCGATGACGCTGGGCGACCGGCTGCTGGTGCTGCATCTCGGCTTGCCGGTGCAACTCGCGACGCCGATGGAGGTGTTCGACCGCCCGGCCAATACCTATGTCGCGGGCTTCATCGGCACGCCGGCGATGAACCTGCTGGACGCGACGCTCACCGCCGGCGGCACCGCGGCGCGGCTCGAGGGCGGCATGCTGCTGCCCTTCGCCGACGGCAGGCGCGAGGGTGCGGATGGGCGGAAGCTCACCGTCGGCATCCGCCCCGAGCATGTGCGGCTTGAACCGGGTGGGGTGCCGCTCGCGATCGACCTCGTGGAGCCGCTGGGCTCGGAGACAGTGCTGCTCGGCCGCATGCCGGACGAGACGATGCTGTCGGTGAAGGTGCATGGCGTTTGGACCGGCGGCGAACGCACCGAGATCGCGATCCCGCCCGCGAGCCTGCACGTCTTCGACGCCCAGAGCGGGCTGCGGCTCGATCCCCTGCGCTGACCACCCCGTGCGCTGATCGGGAGGCTGCCCGGCGCCAGACGCTTTGGCGCGGCGCTGGCGAGCGTCCATTGTGAGAGGCTCGTGTCACATGGCGTGAGGTCGGCGCGGAGCAATGCAGGAACCGGAGGGCCAGGCACCGGCGCAGGCGCCCGGCAACGTGCCGGACCACGTGCTCTTCGCCCACTGGCAGCGCACGCTGTGGGCCATGGTCGGCATCCAGTTCGTCATGACGATGTCGTTCTCGGTGCTGACGCCGATCATGCCGCTTTTCCTGCCCGATCTCGGCGTCACGAACCGCGACAGCATCCTTCTCTGGGCCGGCATACTGACCGCGGCGACCCCCTTGATCGCGGCCTTCGCCTCGCCGCTCTGGGGCACGCTCGCGGACCGCAAGGGGCGCAAGCTGATGCTGCTGCGCTCCGGCTTCGCGATCTCGCTGTTCACCGCGCTGATGGGGCTCGCCGGCAATGTCTGGCAGTTCTTTGCCTGGCGCGCGCTGATGGGCGCCTTCGCCGGGTTTTCCACCACCGCGATCGCCCTGGTGGCAAGCCAGGTGCCGGAGCGGCGGCTGGGCTACGCGCTGGGCTGGCTCAGCACCGGCCAACTCGTCGGCTCGCTGGTGGGGCCGGTGATCGGCGGCGCGCTGGCCGACCTCTCCGGCAGCTACCGGGTGCCGTTCTACCTCACCTCGCTGCTGACCTTACTCACCGCGATCTCGGTGCATTTCGTGGTGCAGGAGCATTTCACGCCGCCGCCGGAGGGGCAGGCCAGGCGTTCCCTGCTCGCCAGCCTGCGGATGGTGGCGTCCTCCGCCGGGCTGCTGCCGCTGTTCCTGGTGCTGCTGCTGGCGCAATTCGCGGTGCGCGCGGCGCAGCCGATGGTGACGCTGTTCGTGCAGATGCTCGCGGGCAATGTGCCGGCGCTGGCGACGCTCGCTGGCCTCGCTTATTCCATCACCGGGCTCGCCGACCTCATCGCCTCGCCGTTCCTCGGCAAGCGCAGCGATCGCATCGGCTATCGGCGCGTGCTGCTGATCTGCCTGTTCGGCGCCACGGTCACCAGCGTGCCGCAGGCCTTTGCCCACAGCTACTGGGTGTTCCTGGCGGAGCGCTTCGGCCTCGGCATGTTCATCGGCGGCATCCTGCCTACGGCGAACGCGCTGGTAGGGCGGCTGGTCGCGCGCGCCGACCGCGGCACGGTGTTCGGCATGACCGCCTCGGCCACGTTCCTCGGCAACTCGCTGGGCCCGCTGGTGGGCGGCGGCGTCGCCGCGGGCATCGGGCTGCGCTGGGTGTTCCTGGTGCCGGCGGCGCTGCTGCTCGCCAACCTGGTCTGGGTGTGGCGCACCGTCCCCGAGCTCGAAGGATTTTAGCTCGACGGATTTTGGATCCGCTGCGGGAAAATGGTCGGAGTGAGAGGATTCGAACCTCCGGCCCCTGCGTCCCGAACACAGTGCTCTACCAGGCTGAGCTACACTCCGGCCGCGGCGCGTATAGCCGCGCCCATCTCTCTCGTCAAAGCGCCGGTTTCAGAGCCGCGCGGAGGCGCCGCCGCGCGCGGTCGCCAGCACCTGGAGACGCGCCAGCGTGGCGGGTACACCCTCCACCACCTCGTAGAGATGCCGTGCGTCCGGGCGGGCGAAACCCTGCCCGATGACGGCCTCGAGCAGCGCCACCAGCGGCTGCGCGCCGCCGGCGACATCGGTGATCAGGACCGGCTTGTCGTGCAGCCTGAGCTGCCGCCAGGTGATGATCTCGAAGGTTTCGTCGAGCGTGCCGAGCCCGCCGGAAAAACAGACGAAGGCGTCCGCCATCTCGAACATGCGGCGCTTGCGGCTGTGCATGCTGTCGGTGACGATGAGTTGCGTCGCCGCCTCGTTGGCGACTTCCCGGCGCATCAGGAACTCCGGGATGACGCCGACGACGCTGCCACCGCCAGCGATCACCGCGTTGGCCACGGCACCCATGAGGCCGACGCTGCCGCCGCCGTAGATCAGCCGCATGCCGGCCTCGGCAAGGCCGGTGCCGAGCGCTGTTGCCGCCGCGACATGGGCGGGATCGTGGCCGGAATGTGAGCCGCAGAACACGGCGACGGAATGCACGTGGGACATGGGCTGCTTGTGGCCGGGGTAGGGGCGCCGGGCAAGAGGCGCGTGCGCCGGCGGATGATCCGGGCGCCTAGCGTTGACGGGAGAGCCAGTCGCCGAGCGAGGGACGCACCCGCCCGTCGCGCCCCCGCATCGGCTCCGCGGCGCAGAGCGCGTTCAGCACCGCCTCCTGCGTCGCCTCCGCCGCGGCACGGAACAGTGCGTCGATGCGCGCGTTGTTGAGGCGCGCGATCGGCACGGTGTCGGCGCGCTCGTCGTGGTCGACGCGGTTGGCGGTGGTGAAGCCGATGGCGATGTCGCCGCTGCCATGCCCCCAGAACGCGCCGAGCCGCGCGAGGCCGGCGCCGCAGCGGCGGATGACGCGCTCCAACTGGCGCTGGTCGAGCGGCACGTCGGTCGCCAGCACCATCATGATCGAGCCGCGTTCCGGCGCCTCGGTCGCTTCCTCGGGGCGTGGGCGGCGGCCGTCGGGCAGCACCAGGTCGCCGGCGCGGCCGAAATTGGCCTGCACCAGCACCCCGAGATGCCGCCCCCCGGCGAGGTCGAGCCGGCGCGAGGCAGTGCCGATGCCGCCCTTGAAGCCGAAGCAGGTCATGCCCGTGCCGCCACCGACATTGCCCTCCGTGACCGGGCCGGAGCCGGCCGCCTCGATGGCCTCGATCGCGTGCAGGGCGGTGACGCCGAGGGCCTGGATGTCGTTGATCGGCCCGTCATGGCACTCGCCGACCACCGGGTTCGCGGTGCTGGTGGTG
>JAJZUI010000251.1 GCA_021847175.1 Pseudomonadota bacterium | reverse complement strand
GATCAGTTTCAGCAGAACGACGCCGCAGAGCAGGCCCGCGACGCCGACGACGACGGCGATCGCCGCGATCAGCAGCACCCGCGGGCTGGTGCGGAAATCGCCGAGATGGCGTACGCCCGCGGCGCCGGGCGAGGACTCGGGGGCGTCGGTAGTGTTCACGGTCCGGCTCATGGTTGCGGGGCGCGGCAGGTCTCGCGGGCGGCGGGGATACATCGCAATACGATATATGGTCAAGCGAGGAGCGCGGCATGGCGCAACGGCGGGAAAGGCGGCTCGAGGCGCGCGACTATCGGATGCTGGCGGATTTCCGCTATGCGCTGCGCCGGTTCCTGCGCTTTAGTGAGGCGCAGGCGCGGCAGGCGGGACTCACGCCGCAGCAGCACCAGCTGCTGCTAGCGATCAAGGGCTTTCCCGGCGGGCTCGCGCCAAGCGTGGGCGAGGTCGCGGAGCGGCTGGGTGTGCGCCACCACAGCGCCGTGGAACTGGCGCAGCGGCTGGAGGAGGCGGGGCTGCTCGCGCGCGTGCATGACGAGCAGGACCGCCGGCGCGTGCATCTGCGGCTGACGGCGGAGGCGGAGGAGCGACTCGCCCGTCTATCCGAATCGCACCTGCACGAGCTTCGCCGCCTGCGCCCGGTGCTGGCGGAGTTGGTGGAGGCGGTCGGAGACGAAGCCTAGCCTGCCGTGCGCCGCCGCAGCTCGAATTTCTGGATCTTGCCGGTCGAGGTCTTCGGCAGCGGGCCGAAGGTAACGTGCTTCGGCACCTTGTAGCGCGCGAGATGCTGGCGGCAGAACGCGATAACGTCATCCGCGGAGAGCGACGCCTCGCGCCCCGGCTTCGGGGTCACGAACGCGTGCGGCACCTCGCCCCAGTGCTTGTCGGGGTGCGCCACCACCGCCGCCTCCATGATGTCGGGGTGGCGAAACAGCACCTCCTCCACCTCGAGCGAGGAGATGTTCTCTCCGCCGGAGATGATGATGTCCTTCGAACGGTCGCGGATCTCGATGTAGCTGTCGGGATGGATCACGCCGAGATCGCCGGTGTGGAACCAGCCGCCGGCGAAGGCCTTCTCCGTGGCGGTGGGGTTCTTGAGGTAGCCCTTCATCACCGTGTTGCCGCGCAGCATCAGCTCGCCCATCGTCGCGGTGTCCGCGGGCACGCGCCGCATCTCCGGCGTCATCACGGTGGCGTCCTCCAGCATGTGCGACGGCACGCCCTGGCGGGAGGTGAAGCGGGCGCGGTCCTCCACGCTCATTTCGGCAACCCCGGGCTGCCAGGCGCAGAAGGTCGCCGGCCCGTAAACCTCGGTGAGGCCATAGAGATGCGTGACCTCGAAGCCGAGCGCCTCCATCCCCGCGATGACCGCGGTCGGCGGCGCGGCTCCACCGGTCGCAATCTTCACGTTGCGCGAGAGGCCGCGGCGTACGCCCGCCGGCGCGTGGATCAGCATCGTCATCACCACCGGGGCGCCGCACATGTGGGTGACGCCTTCCTGCTCGATCAGCGGGAAGATCAGCGCGGGATCGACGCGGCGTAGGCAGACATGCGTGCCGCCCGCGAGCGTGATCCCCCAGGTGTAGGTCCAGCCGTTGCAATGGAACATCGGCAGCGTCCAGAGATAGACGCTCTCGGCGGTGATGCCGAAGCCCAGCACGTTGGCGACCGCGTTGAGATGCGCACCGCGATGGTGGCAGACCACTCCCTTGGGATCGCCCGTGGTGCCCGAGGTGTAGCCGAGGGAGATCGCGTCCCACTCGTCGTCCGGCAGGCGTACCGTGTGCGCGGGATCGCCGGCGGCGAGGAAGGCCTCGTACTCGATGGCGCCCACTGGCACGTTCGACGGCGCGGCGTCATCGGCGATGTCGATGACGAAGGGCTTGTTGCGCGCCATCGCCAGCGCGGTGGCCGCGAGGGGGGCGAGTTCCTGGTCGACGAGGAACACGCGCGCCTCGGAATGGTCGAGGATGAAGGCGACGGTCGCGGCGTCGAGCCTGGTATTGATGGCGCAGATCACGCCGCCGGTCATCGGGATGGCGTAGTGGGCCTCCAGCATTGCCGGTGTGTTCGGCGCCAGTACCGCGACCGTGTCGCCGCGCCCGATGCCGCGCGCGGCGAGGGCGGACGCAAAGCGGCGGCAGCGTTCCAGCATCGCGGCATAGGTGAAGCGCCGCGGCCCGTGCACCACGGCGGTGCGCTCCGGCCACACCCGCGCGGAGCGGACGAGGAACGAGATCGGCGACAGCGGTACGAAATTCGCCGCGTTCCGGTCGAGGCCGATGTCGAAGATCGTGTTGGGCATGGACGCGTCCCCAGGTCGTGTTTGCAGCAAGGGGAAGCGGAACCGACGCCTGAACGCAAGCTCAGCGGGGAAAGAGCGTCACCGCGGGCCGGTGGAACGTGTCCCGCCCGGCCTTGATACCCCAGCGCGGCTCGGCGAGCGCCGCGACTACCTCGGCTTCTTCCACTGCGTCGAGCGCGACGAGGTCCGCGGTGTTGCCTGGCGCGATGCCGTATCCGGGCAGGTTCATCACCCGCGCCGCGTCGTGCGTCACCATGCCGAGGCATGCCGCCAGCGCCGCCGGCGTGGCGGCCTGGCAGACATTCGCATAGAGATTGGCCATGCGGATCAGCGACGCGTCGCCATAGGGCGTGAACGGATTCAGCACGTTGTTGGTGGCGACCGAGCAGGCCACGCCCGCCGCGCGTAGCGTCTCGGCGGAGGCGACGCCGCGCGGCACGGCATGCGTAGCGCTTCGGCCCATGAGGAACAGGTCTGTCGCCGGCAGGATGGTCACCGCGATCCCCGCGTCCGCCAGCCGCTTTGCCAGGATCGCGTGGCGCGCCGGCGGCAGGTAGCTCAGCTGGGTCATGTGCCCGACGGTCACGCGTCCACCCCGTTTGTGGCGCCGCGTCTGGCGGATGACCTCGCCGATGTTCATCCCGCGCGCGCCTTCCGCGAGGTCGAGGTGCATGTCGATCTCGGCGTCGAATTCGCGGGCGAGGCGGAAGACGGTCGCGATATGCGCGCGCGGATCGGTGTCGCAGTAGGGCGCCGCGCCGATCGTCCGCACCCCGCGCGCGAGGGCGGCGCGCAGCAACGCCTCGGTCCCCGGTCGGTTGTGGATCCCTTCCTGCGGGAAGACGCAGATCTCCACGTCCACAAGATGCGCGTGCACGTTCGCGACGGCTGTGACGGCGTCGAGACCCATGAGCCCGATGCCGGGGTCGAGCTCCACATGGGTGCGCACGCGCTGCGTGCCGTAGCCAATTGCGCGGCGCAACGTCGCGGTGGCTCGCGCGGCGATATCCTCCGGTGTAAACTCAGCCTTGGCCCGCGCCGTCTGCGCCACCGCTTCCACGAGCGTGCCATGGTGGATCGCGCAGCGGCCCATGATGCAGCATTTGTCGAGATGCAGATGCGTCTCCACCAGCCCCGGTACCATCAGCATACCCGCGGCATCGAGGCGTGGCGCGTCGGCGACGAGGCGCCGTTCCACCGCGGCGATCCGCCCCGAAGCGATGCCGATGTCGAACTGGCCGTCGCGTCCCTGGAGCCTCGCGTTTGCCACGATACGGTCGAGCGGCTGGGAGGGCATGCGGTCTTTCTCCTGGCGGCGGGCATGGTAGCGTGGCAGGATGGATTACGAGATCGCGCACGAAGACCCCGCGCTGGAAGCGGAATACAACAATCGGGCCAAGGTCCCCGGCCACCCCGCGATCATCGCGCGCTGGCAGGCGGATGCCGCCGCCTTCCGCGCTGGCTGGACCCAGGCCGAGAGCGGTGTCGCCTACGGGCCCACGGAGCGCACCAGGCTCGACCTGTTCTGGCCGAACGAGAGGCGGGACGCGCGCATCGCACTGTTCATCCATGGCGGCTACTGGCAGGGCATGGACCGCGCCTTCTCCAGCCATCTCGCGCGCGGCCTGCTCGCGCATGGGGTGGCGGTCGCGATGCCGTCGTACGATCTCTGCCCGCATGTTCCGATGGAACTCATCGTCGAGCAGCTGCGTGTCTGCGCTGGCTTCCTCGCCCGCCGCCATGCCAAGCCCGTCCTCGCCATGGGTCATTCGGCCGGCGGCCATCTCGCGGCGATGATCATGGGTGCGGACTGGGCCGAGCGCGGCATCCCGGAGCACCCCGCGCCCAACGCGCTCGCCATCTCCGGTCTGTTCGACCTCGCACCCCTGGTCCGCACCAGCATCAACCGTCCGCTTCGGATGGACGCGGCTTCGGCGCGCGCGCTCTCGCCGGTGTTGCTGCCGGCGCCGGGCGGGCGCATCCACACCGTCGTCGGCGGGCGCGAGGGGCGGGAATACGAGCGCCAGTCGCGCGCCATCGCCACCGCCTGGGGCGGTACGTGGGAAGTGCTGCCCGACCATGATCATTTCACGATCGTCTCGGAACTCGCGAACCCGGAGAGCGGCGTCGTGCGCAAGGCGCTGGAGCTGATGCCGGGGGAGACGGTCTGAATGAAGGTGCTGATCGCGGGCGGCGGCGTCGGCGGGTTGGTGCTCGCGATGTCGCTCGCCGAACACGGGATCGAATCCAGTGTTTTCGAGGCGGCGGCGGAAGTCCGCCCGCTCGGGGTCGGGATCAACACGCTGCCGCACGCGATCCGCGAGTTGGCGGCGATGGGGCTGCTGGACGCGCTGGATGCGACCGGCATCCGCACGCATGAGCTGATGTACGTCAACCGCTTCGGCCAGGAAGTCTGGCGTGAGAAGCGCGGCCTGCACGCCGGGCATTCCATGCCGCAATTCTCCATCCACCGCGGCAACCTGCATCGGGTGCTGTGGGATGCCGCAGCCGAGCGGCTGCCTGGGATGCTGCGCACCGGCCACCGCCTGGTTCGCTTCGAGCAGGATACAGACGCCGTGACCGCGACGTTCGCCACGGCGTCAGGCGAGATCACGGCGCGCGGCGATGTGCTGGTCGCGGCTGACGGCATCCACTCCGCCGCCCGCGCCCAGCTCCACCCCGAGGACCCTGGCATACGCTGGCAGGGGATCATGATGTGGCGCGGCGCCGTCGAGTTCCCGCCGTTCCTCGACAG
>JAJZUI010000019.1 GCA_021847175.1 Pseudomonadota bacterium | reverse complement strand
GCCATTTATGCCATGGCCGCTGCAGGCGACAAAGCGGGATCGGCGGAATCGACGCGGCCGGCCGGACGCGTCGGATCGTCGGCGTGTCGCCCGTCAGCCCGGCACGATGCCGCGGGCGCGCAGCATCGCGACCACGTCCTCGGCGCACTGTTGCGGCGAGCGGGCAAGCGTGTCGAGGCGCAGTTCCGGCGCTTCCGGCGCTTCATAGGGGGCGTCGACACCCGTGAAGTTGCGGATCTCCCCGGCATCGGCACGGCGATAGAGGCCCTTGGGGTCCCGCCTGCGGCATTCGTCGACCGGCGTGTCCACGAACACCTCGAGGAACATCCCGTCCTCGAAACGCTCGCGCGCCGTGGCGCGGTCGGCGCGATAGGGCGAGATGAAGCAGGCAAGCACGATCAGCCCTGCCTCGCACATCAGCCGCCCGACTTCCGCGGCACGGCGGATGTTTTCCACCCGGTCGCCCTCGCCGAAGCCGAGATCGCGGTTGAGTCCGGTGCGCAGCGCATCGCCGTCGAGCAGGAAGACGTGCCGCCCCGAGGCATGCAGGCGCTGCTCGACGAGATCGGCGACGGTGGATTTGCCGGCGCCGGAAAGCCCGGTGAACCACACCAGCGCCGGCTGCTGGCGCATCAGCGCCGCGCGCGCCAGGCGGTCGACCACGGTGGTGTGCTGGGTGACGTTCGTCGCCGCCTGGACCTCGGCGACCGTGCCGACGGCAACGGTTTCCCCGTCGTGCCGGTCGGTCAGGCTGAAGCCGCCGAGCGCGCGGTTGTCGCGGCAGCGCTGCATCGCGACCTGCGAGGCAAGTTCGA
The DNA here is from genome assembly GCA_021847175.1 of Pseudomonadota bacterium. Lineage (GTDB taxonomy): Bacteria > Pseudomonadota > Alphaproteobacteria > Acetobacterales > Acetobacteraceae > JAJXXT01. Next base: position 25,633 of record JAJZUI010000019.1, on the reverse strand, counting down.
GCGAGACGCGCGCAATGTCGCCCATCGCCAGTGTCTCCGCCGGCGCGTGCGTCATCGTCGCAGGGTCGAGCCGGTCGCGGATGCGCACCACGCTCGCCGGCATCGTCGCCGTGCCAATGTGCAGCAGATAGGAACGGCCGGGGAACAGCTCGGTCTCGTGCAGCCAGACCAGGTCCGCCTCGCAGCGCGCCGTCATGGGCACGGCCTCGCCGGCGCCGACGACGTCCCCTCGCGCGACATCGAGCGGCGGGTCGAGGACCAGCGTCACCGCCTCGCCGGCGACCGCGCTGGTCGCGTCGCCATCCACGCCGATGATGCGCGCGACCGTGGCCTCGCGGCCACTGCGCGCGAGGCGCACGCGCTCGCCCACGGCGATGCGCCCGCCCGTGACGGTGCCGCGGGCACCCGGCGTCGCGGCGCCCGGCTGCACCGTTTCCTCCACCGCCAGGCGGAACGGCCCGTCCGCAGGCGACGCGATCGCGACACTCTCCAGATGGCCGAGCAGTGTCGGGCCATCGAACCAGGCGACCCGTCCGGTGGGCACGACGACATTGTCGCCCGTCCGCGCCGAAACCGGAATGGCGGCATGTCGCCCGATCCCGAGCGCGCGCGCCAGTTCACCGAACTCGGCCGCGATCGCCTCGAACCGCGCCGCGTCGAAACCGACGAGATCCATGTGGTCGACCGCGAGCACGACATGCCCGACGCCCAGCCGCACGGCAATCGCGGCATGCCGGCGCACCTGTTCCCCGATGCCGATGGAAGCGTCCGCCACCAGCACCGCAAGGTCGGCAGCGGCGGCGGCTACCATGTCGCGCGCGGACTGCGCCGGCGCGTCCGCGACGAGAAAGCGCCGCCGCGCCGTGGCGAAAGCGCGCCAGGCAATGCCGTCGCTCACCGCTTGCGCGCCCTCGTCCGCGGCGACCGATCCGCCTTCCTCCAGCAACCGGCCAAGGAGCGTGCCCGCGCCGGCGGCGCCCCAGGTCACGAAGCGCAGCGTCTCCACCCCGGCCTGCATGGTGCCGAACGCCTGCCGGTCCATCAGCGTTCCCTCGTGCTGGCGGCGCTCACGGTCTCATGCGCCGGCATGGATGCGCGAGATCGTTGCCGTTGTGGAATGGCCGGCCTCGAGCGGGATCAGCACCACGCGCCCGCCATGCGCCTGCACGAAATCGGCGCCGACCACGGTCGCAACCGTGTAGTCGGCACCCTTGATCAGCACGTCGGGCCGGATCGCGCGGATCAGCCGCTCCGGCGTGTCCTCGTCGAACAGCATCACGAGATCGGCGGAGGCAATGGAGGCCATCACCGTCGCGCGCGCCGTCTCGGACTGCACCGGCCGCTCCGGTCCCTTGAGCCGCTTCACCGAGGCATCGGTGTTGAGCGCCACCACCAGTCGGTCACAGGCGGCACGGGCGCTCGCGAGCAGGCGCACATGGCCGGGGTGGATCAGGTCGAAGCAGCCATTGGTGAAGCCGACGGCAAGCCCCGCCGCGCGCCAGGCGGCGATGCGCGCGACCGCCTCCGCCTCGCTCACGATCTTGTCATCGAGCGCCAGCACCTCGCCCTGGTGCAGCGCGGCCGCAAGCTCGGCGCGCGTCACCGCCGCGGTGCCGTGATGGCCGACGGCGAGGCCCGCCGCCTCGTTGGCCAGCCGCGCCGCCTCGGCGAGCGCCGCGCCGGCCGCGAGCGCCAGCGCGAAGGCGGCGACCAGCGTGTCGCCGGCACCCGAGACGTCGGCCACCTCGCGTGCGCGCGTCGGCACGTGCATCGCTTCCCCGTCGCGCGGCAGCAGCGTCAGCCCCTTTTCCGAGCGCTTGAGCAGGATTGCCTCGGCCCGCGCCTGTTCGAGCGCGGCACGGCAGGCGATGGCGGCGGCCTCGTCGTCGCCCGCCGCCAGCCCCGTCGCGCGCGCGATCTCGAACGCGTTGGGTGCCACGACGGTCGCGCCGGCATAGGCAGCGAAATCCTCCCGCTTGGGATCGACGACGACCGGCACGCCCGCCGCGCGCGCCGCCTCGATGGCGCCGGCCAGCACGCGGTCAGTCAGCACGCCCTTGGCGTAATCGGAAAGGATCAGCGCCCGCGCCCCTTCCAGCGCGGCCCGTATCGCCGCGAGCAGCGCCTCTTCCGTCGCGGCATCGACCGGCCCGGCGTCCTCCTCGTCGAGGCGCAGCATCTGCTGGCCGCCCGCGACGAAACGGGTCTTCACCGTGGTCGGGCGCGGCGCCTCCACGAAGCGTGTCTCGACGCCGGCCAGCGCCGCGCGCAGCGCCGCCGCCGCCTCGTCCCGCCCGACGGCCGCGACCAGCACCGCCTGCCCGCCGAGCGACGCAACATTCAGCGCCGCGTTGGCCGCTCCGCCCGCCACCTCCCGCCGCTCGCGGGCGCGCAGGACGGGGATCGGCGCCTCTGGCGAGATGCGGCGCACCTCGCCGGCCACGTAACGGTCCAGCATCGCGTCGCCGAGCACGACGACGCGTCGTCCCGCCATCGCTGCCAGCAGCTCAGCCCCTGCCGTCATGCCCTTACCGTGTCCACCCGCGTCTCATGCCGCAGGCCCCAGCCTGGTGCAATGCGAAACGGATGGGTTAACCGAAGGTGACCCGTACCGCGAGCCTGCCGGCGGCGTCCGCGGCCCAGACGCCTTCGGCGTCGCCGCCGACCGTGACCGGCAAGCCGGCGAAGAGCGGTCGGAGGTTGCGGGCCGTGTAGCGCGTCGGAACGCCGCCGATGGCGCGGCCCGCTGCTTCCAGCAGCATCAGCAGCGTCAGCCCGCCGTTTACGACCAGACCCGGATAGCCCTCGACGTCGCGCACATAATCGGCGTCGTAATGGATGCGGTGGCCGTTGAAGGTGATGGCGGAGTAGCGGAACAGCAGCACCGGGTCCGGTGTGAATGCCTCGCGCCAGGCGCCTGCGGGCGCGGCCTCGCCCTCGCTGGCGCCGCCGGTCGCGCTGCCGCCGGTGGTAGCCTCGCGGTAAACGACGTCCTGCTCCTCCGTGATCACCACCTCGCCGCGCACCGCGAACTCGTGGCGCAACGTGACAAACACCATGGCGCCGCTGCGCCCCCGCTTGGGGGTGATCGCGGTGATGGTGGAGCGCTTCACGGCCGCGTCGCCGGCACGCAGCGAGCCCAGCAGCGCCACGCGCCGCCCCGCGAACATGCGCCGCGGCAGGGGAACGGGCGGCAGGAACTCGCCCTTCGCCGGATGCCCGTCCGGGCCGAGGCCGGAAGGCGGCGCGAGCTCCGGGAAGAACATTGCGTACCAGTGCGCGGGCACCGCGTCGCCCGGCGCGAAGCGGCGCGGATCGCCCAGCATCGCGCATATGCGGGCCAGCGCCGGCCGCGTGATCTCGTCCTCAGCCTCGCGCGTGCGGCCGATCCAGCCAGCGAATTCATCCCCAGCGAGTTCAGGCATTCCGGGCCTCCCGTGCGGCGATCGCCTCCGCGCGCGCGAGCAGCCGGGCCGCGCGCGCCACGATCGGCGCGTCGATCATCTTCCCATCCACGCTCGCCGCACCCAGGCCCTGCGCCCGCGCCGACCTGTCCGCCGCCATGACGCGCCGCGCCCAGGCGATTTCCTTCTCGTCCGGCGCGAAGGCGGCGTTGAGCACCGGCACCTGCGCGGGGTTGATGCAGGACGCGCCCTCGAAGCCGAGGCGGCGCGAGCGTTCCGCCATGGCGCGGAACCCGTCGAGGTCGGAATAATCGGCAAGCGAGCCCGCGAGGCCCAGCGGCATGACGCCGGCGGCCCGCGCCGCGATCAGCACCGCCTGGCGTGCCGCGAGCAGCGCCTCCTCGCTTGCCTCGGAGCCGATGCCGGTCGCGAAATCCTCGCCGCCGAGGCTCATCGCGACGATCCGCTTCGAGGCCCGCGCGATCGCCCAGACATATTCCAGCGCCGCCGGCGTCTCGACGATCGGGTAGAGGAGCGTGTGGCCCTCCGGCAGCCCGGCGCGCGCCTCGCAGGCAGCGACGTGCTCCTCGATGAAGGCAACGTGGTCCGGCCCGCGGATCTTGGGCAGCAGCAGTCCATCCACATGGCGGCCAACGGAGGCCTCGATATCCTCCGCCAGCATCCCGAGCGGCGCGTTGACCCGCACCATCACGTCCGCGCCCCCGCGTCGCACCGAGGCCGCCGCCGCCGCCACGGCCGCGCGGGCACGCGGCTTCTCCGCGAGCGGCACGCTGTCCTCGAGGTCGAGCTGGATGCAGTCCGCCCCCCGCTCATGCGCGCGTGCTACGAAGCGCTCGACATGCGCCGGCACATAGAGGCAGGAGCGCCAGACCCGGCTCATGCGGCGACCTTCAGCGCGCCGGATTCGCGCAGGCCCGCGATCTCGCCGGCCGAGAACCCGCATTCGGTCAGGATCGCCGGACCGTCCGCGCCGAGCCGGCCGATCTCCGCGAGTTGCGGCATGCCGCCCGAGAAGCGCGTCGCGGCGCGCAGCGCGCGGACCCCCCCCTCCGTCGGGTGCTCGACGCGCTCGACGAGGCCGACGGCACGGATGTGCGCGTCGTCCATCACATCCTCGATCATGTTGACCTGCAGCGCCGGCACGTCGTGCTCGACGAATGCGGCGAGCCAGTGCGCCGTGGGTTTCTCGCGCAGCGCCTCCGCGCGCAGGCCGAAATAGGCGCGGACGTTGGCAAGCCGCGCCGCGACGGTCGCGAAACGCGGATCCTCCGCGAGTTCCAACCGTCCGATCGCGGCGAAGAAGCCGCGCGCCTGCGCGTCCGTGTTGGCGGAGACGCAGATCCAGCCATCCGCGGTCGCGATCGGGCGGCCGAGCGGGTCCATGATGCGCGGGTCGCCCATCGCCCCGTCGTCCTCGAAGGTCCGCTGGCCCATGTGCTCCGTCAGCACGAAGCTCGCCATGTTCTCGAGCATCGGCACCTCGATCGCCTGGCCGCGCCCGGTGCGCTCGCGCGCCAGCAGGGCTGCCGTGATCGCCTGCGCCGCGATGAAACCCGTGATGTGGTCGGCGATGACGAAGGGCATGAAGCGCGGCTCGCCGAACGGGCGGGCCATGGCGCCGGCCATGCCGGACGCGCCCTGGATGATGGTGTCGTAGGCGGGCTTGCCGTCATAGGGCCCGCCTGCGCCGAAACCGACGATGCCGCAATGCACGAGGCGCGGGCAGGAAGCGGCGAGCGAGGCGTGGTCGAGCCCCAGACGTGCGAGCGCCTGCGGGCGGATGTTGGAGACCAGCACGTCCGCGGCCGCCGCGAGGCGCCGCGCCGCCTCGCGCCCGCCGGGGCTGCGCAGGTCCAGGCAGATCGACCGCTTGCCGCGGTTGAAGTGCAGGAACTTCGGGCTCATCCCCGGCGAGCGGCCCTTGCCGCCGAGGGCGCGCAGCAGGTCTCCCTCCGGCGGTTCGAGCTTGATCACGTCCGCACCCTGCTGCGCGAGCGTGAGTGTCGCCGTCGGCCCGACCACGACGGAGGTGAGGTCGAGCACGCGGATTCCCGCGAGCGGTCCGGCGGTCATGGGCGGCGAGACCGGGCGCGCTGAGCCGTTACGGAATCAGCACGGTGCTGCCGGTCGTCTTGCGCGATTCCAGCGCGATGTGCGCGGCGGCGGCGTCGCGCAGCGGGAAGGTCTGGTTCACCCGGATCTTCACCACGCCCTTCTTGACCACGTCGAACAGGTCGTTCGCGGTCGCCAGCAGGTCGGCGCGCTTCGCGGTGTAGGTCGCGAGCGTCGGGCGTGTGAGGTAGAGGCTTCCCTTGGCGGCGAGCAGCGCCGGCTCGACCGGCGGCACGGGGCCGGAGGCATTGCCGTAGGTCACCATCAGCCCGAGCGGTGCCAGACAGTCGAGGCTGCCCATGAACGTATCCTTGCCGACGCTGTCGTAGACCACCGGCACCATCGCGCCGCCGGTGATGCGCTTGACCTGCGCCGGCAGGTCGGCGTGGCCGACCACGACATGCTCCGCGCCGTGCGCGCGCGCGAGTTCCGCCTTCGCCTCGGTCGAGACGACGCCGATGACGGTCGCACCGATATGCCTCGCCCACTGGCACAGGATGAGCCCGACGCCGCCCGCCGCCGCGTGCACCACGATGGTCTCGCCCTTCTGCACCCGGTGCGTGCGGCGCACCAGGTACTGCGCGGTCATGCCCTGCAGCATCATCGCCGCCGCCGTCTCGAAGCTGATCTCGTCCGGCAGCCTAACCAGCCGCTCGACCGGCACCGCGCGCTCCGTCGCATAGGAGCCGACTGCGCCGGTGCCGTACGCAACGCGGTCGCCCACCGCGAATTCCGTGACGTCCGGCCCGAGCGCCGCGACGGTGCCCGAGGCCTCCATGCCCGGCGTCGCCGGCATCGGCGTCTTGTAGAGGCCGGTGCGGAAATAGACGTCGATATAGTTGAGCCCGACGGCAGCGTGCTTGACCAGCACCTCGCCCGGCCCGGGCTCCGGCGTCGGCACGTCCTCCCAGCGCATCACCTCGGGCCCGCCCGGGGCATGAATTCGGATCGCTTTCGTCATGATTTGTTCCTCTTGGTGATGCGCTTATGCAACAAGCTTCAGCGCGGCTCCCTCGAGCTCCAGAAGGTAGCGTTTGGTCACGAGCCCGCCGGCACCGGAATAGCCGCCCGGGCCGGTTTCCGCCACCACCCGATGGCACGGGACGATGATCGGGATCGGGTTGCGGCCCATCGCGCCGCCGATCGAGCGTGGCGAGCCCCCCGCCACGCGGGCGAGCCGCCCATAGGTCCACACCTCGCCGCGCGGCACGCCGCACAGCGCCGACCAGACGCGCCGCTGGTAGTCGGTTCCCATCGGCGCGAGCGGCAGGTCGAACGGCGCCGTATCGCCGTCGAAATAGGCGTGAAGCTGCACGCGCGCGCGCTCCAGCAGCGGCGTCGGGCTTTGCACGCTGCCCCACCCCCAGTCGAGCGCGACGATCGCCCCATCCTCCTCGGCGACGGAGAGCGGCCCGACCGGCGAATGAAGCGAGATCAGCGGCACGGGGCCGGATGCGACAACCGCCGCCCCCGCCTGTCAAGCGGCGGGCGTGGAGCAGCGGGAAACCGTCGCGCGGTGATTTCGCTCACCGGAACGTGCGCGCCGCACCCACGAGCAGGAAGGGCGGCCGGTCGAGCTCCGCCGCCCATTCTGGATGTGCCGCGATCTGCGCCGCGTCCGGCCCCCATTCCACGAGATGCGTCAGCGCGAACCCCGCGGCGAGCAGCGCACTCACCACCGTGCCAATGCCGCGGTGATACTTGATGACGCCCTTGGCGAGCCAGTCCGTCCGCCGCTCGCCCTCGGCGAGATAAGCGTCGAGCGGCCAGACGCGCCGCCCCTCCCGCTCGATCCACCCCGGCGCGGTGGGCGCGGTGTAGAGCGGGTGCTCCATCGAGAACACGAACCGCCCGCCCGGCGCGAGCGATACCGCGACCATGCGCGCGAGGCGCGAGAAATCCGCCACGTAGTGCACGGCCAGCGAGGAGTAGACGACGTCGAACGCCGCCTCCGGCAGCACCAGCGTTTCGAGATCCGCACGTTCGTAGACGATGTTGCCGCCCGCCTCGCGCGCCTTTGCCAGCATTTTCTCCGAGAGGTCGATGCCCAGCACGCTGGCCGCGCCCGCCTCGGCCGCAACGCGGCAGAACCAGCCGAAGCCGCAGCCGAGGTCGGCCACGCGCCTGCCGGCCATCGGCGGCAGCATCGCCCGCAGGCTCGGCCATTCCGGCGCGCCCGCCAGCCCCTCGCGCGAGCGGCGCAGCGCACTGTAGCCGGCGAAGAAATCGTCCTGGTCGTAGATGTTCTGGGCCATGCGCCGGGATCGCGCCGGCCGGCGGCGCTGTCAAACCTCCGCGCGCAGCGCCTCGGCAAAATGCTCGACATCTGCCTCGTCCGCCCAGACATGCGGGCTGACGCGCAACACGCCGAGCCGGTCGCTCGCATAGGCTCCGCGCGCCGCGAGTGCGGCGATCAGGCCGGGCTTCATGCCGCCCGGCAGGCGCAGGCCAAGAATGTGCGGTGCCCGCAACTCGCGCGGCAACACGCCGAGGCCGAGCCCGCCCGCCACCTCCGCCAGCCTGTCGGTCAGCGCGCGCAGCCGCGCCGCGATCGCCGTGTGTCCCCAGCCGGCCACCAGCTCCATGCCGGCCGCCGCCATGGGCAGGCCGATCGGGTCGTTGCGCTCGCCGCGGTCGTAGCGCCGCGCGCCGGGCGCGAAGCCGCCGCCGGGCCGGTTGCCGCCGTTCTCGTCGACCGGCAGCCCGCCCTGCCGATGCGGCGCCGCGTAGAGAAATGCCGTGCTGTAGGGTCCGAGCACCCATTTATAGGTAGGGAAGGCAAGGAAGTCCGGCCGCAACCGTTGCACATCCATATCGAGCACGCCGACCGCCTGGGTCGCGTCGATCACCACCGCACCGCCCGCCGCGCGCACCGCCGGCACCACGCGGTCGAGGTCGATCATGGCGCCGTCCGACCAGTGCAGCGGCGTCAGCGCCGCGAGCGCGAGCGGTGGGCCGGGCCGCGCGACCGCCGCGAGAATGGCGGCGGTCCAGTCCCCGTCCGCCGGCCGCTGCACGATGTCGAGCGCCAGGCCACGTTCCGCCGCCAGCCGGTCGAACACCAGCGCCAGCGAGGGAAACTCGTCGGCCACGCGCAGGACGCGGCTGCCCGCCGGTAGCTCGATGTTGCGCGCCGCGGTGGCGATGCCATGGCTCACCGCGGCCACGATCGCGACATCGTCCGGCGATGCGCCGATCATCCGCGCCGCGTTCGCGCGCACCCGCTCCACCATCGCCTCGTCGCGCGGCATGGACCAGGGATGCACCTTCGCCATCACGCCCGTGGCCCCCGCCTCGCGCACCGGCGCCGGCAGCGCCGAGAACGCCGCAGCGTCCAGATAGGCGACCTCGCGCGGGATATCGAACAGGTGGCGTTGCGAGCCGAGCATCAGGCCTCTCCCGCGTTACGTGTGCTTGCCATGCCTCGTCTCTCCCCGAACGTTGTCGTCACGACATCAGCACGCGGTGCTGGCGCAGAAAAGCCAGGAGCGACAGCAGCGGCAGGCCGAGGATCGCCGCATGCTCGCCCTCGATCCGTTCGAACAGCAGCGCGCCGCGGCTCTCCAGCCGGTAGGCGCCAACACTGGTCAGCACCGATTCCCCTTCGGCCGAGAGATAAGCGTCGAGGAACGCCTCGGAAAAATCGCGCATGACGAGCCGCGGCCGGGCGAGATGCCGCCAGATCTCGGCACCGTGCCGGTGGCACACGACAGCCGTTTCCAGCACGTGCGGCGCGCCGCGCAAGGCCAGAAGCTGCGTCCGGGCGGCAGGGAGATCGGCGGGTTTGTCAAACCAGGTCTCACCACGGACGAGGATCTGGTCGCACCCGATGACCAGGGATTCCGGCCGGCGCCGCGCGACCGCGGTTGCCTTGAGCGTCGCCAGCATCAGCGCTGCCTCGCCCGCCGGCGCGCCCTCGGCCTTCGCCGCCTGCTTGGCCGCCGCCTCGTCCACCGAGGCTGGCACCACCTCGAAGGCGAGCCCGGCCGCGCGCAGCACCGCCGCCCGCGCGGTGGAACCGGAGGCCAGGACCAGACGCGGCTCTTCCAACTGCAGGCTCATGCGCGCGATATCACGAGGCGGTGGCTTCCTTCGCGCGCCTCGCGTGCCAGGCTTCCATCAGCTGCAGCACCGTTGCCGCGGTTTCCTCGATGGAACGGCGCGTCACATCGATCACTGGCCAGCCGCGCCGCTGGCATAGCCGGCGCGCCCATAGCAGTTCCGCCTTCACCGCCTCCGGGTCGACATAGGCGCCGGGGTCCTGCCGTGCCGGAACCGCCCCGATCATGCGCAGCCGGTGGCGGCGGATTTCCGTCAGTGCCAGGGGTTCGATGGTAAGCCCGATCACCGGGCATCGCGGGTTTTCCAGCCCCGGCGGATCGTCAAGCCCTGGCACAAGCGGCACGTTCGCCGCCTTGATGCCGCGGTTGGCGAGATAGAAGGACGTCGGCGTCTTGGAACTGCGCGAAACCCCGACCAGCACGACATCGGCCTCCGCTATCCCGGCCTGCGCCAGCCCGTCATCGTGCGCCAGCACGTAGTGCATGGCATCGATGCGGCGGAAATAATCCGCGTTGAGCACGTATTGCCGGCCCGGCCGCGCGCTCGCCGCCTCACCCACCTCCTCCTGCAGCACTGTGAGAACAGGGTCGAGCACGTGGACAAGCTTCTGGCCCAGGCGCTGACATACCGCTTCCAGCTCCGTGCGCAGGCCGCGATCGAGCAGGGTGGACAGAACCGGTCCCGGCTCCATCTCGATACCCTCGATGACCCGATGCAGTTGCAGCCGCGTGCGCACCAGGCTCCAGCGATGATGCACGATGGTCGCGTGCTCGAACTGCACGACCGTCGCGCGCGCCACCGCGTTGAGCGTTTCACCGGTGGCGTCCGACACCAGATGCAGATTGAGCTTGTTGTCCATGAGGTGAGGATAACGGGGATAACCTCGCGTTACATCCCACCCGGCACCAATCCCGAGGACAGACGCGAGCACCGGATGACCTGCGTTGAGATATTCCCTGAACGTGCAGAACGAAAAATAAATATGGAAAATCAATATTTTATCGATAATGGTGCCTGTGGACACCGGCTTGGCCAACCGCGGGCTCATGGGGTTCCCCGCAACCCACAGCCCTGCTACCGCCCCATCCTCTTAAATTCTCTTCTTTGGAATTGATGACATGACGAAGCGGCTCCTTCGCGTCCTGAACGGCGAGCGGCTCGACCCTCCCCCGCTCTGGCTGATGCGCCAGGCCGGCCGCTACCTGCCGGAATACCGCGCGACACGGGCCAAAGCCGGCGGCTTCCTGGATCTCTGCATGAACCCCGCTCTGGCCGCTGAGGTGACGCTGCAGCCGCTGCGCCGGTACGGCTTCGACGCCGCGATCCTGTTCAGCGACATCCTGGTGCTGCCCTGGGCGATGGGCCAGGGCCTGACGTATGGGGAGGGCGAAGGTCCGCGCCTGCCGCCGATCCGCGACGCGGCGGGGCTGGCGACCCTGCGTCTCGACCGGGTAGCCGAGCGCACGGCACCGGTGCGCGAGGCGGTGCGGCTGATCGCGCGGGAACTCGGGGATGCGGCGCTGATCGGCTTTGCGGGCGCGCCCTTCACCGTCGCCTGCTACATGGTCGACGGGCGCGGCGGCGATTTCCACGAGACGCGGGTGCTCGCCTTCCGCGATCCCGGCTTCCTTGTTGCGCTGATCGACCTGCTCACCAAGGGCACGATCGCGACCCTTACCGGCCAGATCGAGGCGGGGGCCGAGGCAGTGATGCTGTTCGACACCTGGGCCGGGCTGCTGCCACCGAGCCTGTTCGCGGCGCATGTCGTGGCCCCCGCAAAGCGCATCACCGCGGCGCTGCGGGCGCACTTTCCCGGCGTCCCGGTGATCGGCTTTCCCCGCCTCGCCGGCGCCAGCCTCGCCGCCTACGCCAGGCAGACCGGCGTGCAGGCGGTGGGCATGGACACCCAGACCGATCCCGCGACCCTGCCGCCGGACCTCGTCGTCCAGGGCAACCTCGATCCGCTGGCCCTGCTGACGGGCGGCGAAGCACTGGAGCGGGAAGTCACCGCAGTCCGCCGCTCGGTTGGCAACCGGCCGCACATCTTCAACCTCGGCCACGGCATCCTGAAGGAAACGCCGCCGGAGAACGTCGCGCGCCTCGTGGAGCTGGTACGCGTCCCATGATATTTTGCATCGCAGCAATTCCGGCTAGACCCTATCCATGAGCCGGCCGCGCGTCGCCATCGTGCTGTTCAACCTCGGCGGGCCGGACCGGCCCGAAGCCGTGCGCCCGTTCCTGCGCAACCTGTTCTCGGACCCCGCGATCCTCCGCGTGGGCCCGCTGCTGCGTCCCTTCCTCGCGCGCCTGATCGCGTCCCGCCGCGTCGGCCCGGCGAGCCGGAACTACGCGCTTCTCGGCGGTTCCTCGCCGCTGCTGCGGGAGACCCAGGAACAGGCGCGCGCGCTGGAGGCGGCGCTGCCCGACCTCGAGGCGCGCTGCTTCATCGCCATGCGCTACTGGCACCCGATGAGCGACCAGGTGGCTAAGGAAGTCGCTGCCTGGCGCCCGTCCGAAGTGCTGCTGCTGCCGCTCTATCCCCAGTTTTCCACCACCACGACTGGCAGCTCCACCGCCGCCTGGCGCGACGCCGCGGCGCGGGCGGGGCTGGTGGCGCCCGTGACGACAATCTGCTGCTACCCGGACGACCCCGGCTACGTCGGTGCCATCGCTGCCCAGGTGCGCCATGCCTGGGACCAGGCACGCGCTTCGGTGCCAGGCGAAACCGGCCTGCGGGTGCTGTTTTCCGCGCATGGCCTGCCGGAATCGATCGTGCGTGCTGGCGACCCCTACGAGATGCAGATCCGTGCCAGCGTCGCCGCTGTGCTGGCGGCGATGAGCATCGCGGACCTCGACAGCGTCATCTGCTTCCAGTCGCGCGCCACGCCGCAGCGCTGGCTCACCCCATCCACGGAGGAAGAGATCGAGCGCGCCGCCAGGGACCAGGTCGCGGTGCTGGTGGTGCCCATTGCCTTCGTCTCGGATCACAGCGAGACGCTGGTGGAACTCGACGTGGAATACAGGGAGTTGGCGGAAAAACACGGCGTGCCCGGTTATTTCCGCGCTCCTGTGCCCAACGCGGACCCCGCCTTCATTGCCGCCCTCGCGGGCCTGGTGCGCAGGGCCCGCGGCGAGGGCCCCGGCCTTTGCGCCCTGCGCCCGGGCGGCATCTGCGGCCCGGAGCACCGCGACTGCCCGCACCGGCGCGCACCCTCCCGGGCGGAGCTGGCCGCCTGATGCTGCGCCTCGTGATCTTCGACTGCGACGGCGTGCTGGTGGACAGCGAGCCGGTCGCCAGCCGCGTCGTCGCCGAGAGCCTCACGGCACTCGGCTGGCAGATGACGGCCGCGCAATCGCAGCTCCTGTTCCTCGGCCAGTCGCTTCCCGACATGCGCCCCGCGGTCGCCGCGCGCCTGGGCGAGGCGGTCGCGGAACGCTGGGCGGCAGAGGTCGCGAACCGCGTGACGAGCACCATGCTGACCGAGGCGATCCCGGTTCCCGGCGCCCACGCCGCGGTGGCGTCCGTCGAGGCACTGGGGCTGCCATGGCGCGTCGCCTCCAACTCCTCGCACGCGGAACTCGCGGCGAAGCTCGGCCGCATCGGGCTCGACGCCGCCGGGCGGGTGCACAGCTTCGAGGACGTGGCGCGCGGCAAGCCGGCGCCGGACCTGTTTTTCGCCGCCGCGGCGGCCGAGGGTGTGGCGCCGGAAGCGTGTCTCGTCGTCGAGGACAGTCTCGTCGGCATCGCCGGCGCCCGCGCGGCCGGCATGAAGGTGATCGCCCTCGTGCGCCATGGCGACGACGCGGCGCACGGGGCAGCCGGCGCGCGCGTGATCCGCGGGCTGGCGGAATTGGCCGACCTCCTCCCGGGCTTGATCACTCCGGAACTCGACGACCGGACATCCGTGATGAGAGTTGCGTGATGAGTTTCCTCGCTCCCTACCTCCTGTGGATCAAGGCCCTGCACGTTGTCGCGATGGTCGCGTGGATGAGCGGGCTGTTCTATCTGCCGCGGCTCTACGTCTATCATTGCCAGGTGGCACCGGGTTCCGCCGAGGGCGAGCGCTTCAAGGTGATGGAGCGCCGGCTTCTCAAGCAGATCATGAACCCGGCGATGATCGTGACCTGGATCGCGGGGCTGCTGATGGCGAGCATCCCGGGCGTCGTGGACATGCACGCACTGTGGTTTCCGGTGAAGCTCGTCCTGGTGCTGCTGATGACCGGCTTCCACGGCGCCTGCTCGCGCTGGCGGCGCGACTTCCTCAACGACCACAACCGCCGGCCGGAGAAATTCTACCGGATCGCCAACGAGATCCCGACTGTGCTGCTGGTGCTCATTGTCGTGCTCGTGATCGTGAAGCCGTTCTGACACCGCGCCACAGGAGAGAGAGATCATGAACCTGGACGCCATCGCCATAGGCCGGAATCCGCCCGAGGACATCAACGTCGTCATCGAGGTCCCGATCGGCGGCGAGCCGATCAAGTACGAGATGGACAAGAAGGCGGGCACACTGGTCGTCGACCGCTTCCTCTACACGCCGATGCGCTATCCAGGGAACTACGGCTTCGTGCCGAACACGCTTTCAGAGGACGGCGACCCGATCGACGTGCTGGTGGCCAACACCCGCCCGATCGTTCCCGGCGCGGTGATCAACACGCGCCCCATCGGCGTGCTGCGCATGCAGGACGAGGCGGGGATCGATGAGAAGATCGTGGCCGTGCCCTCGCCGAAGCTCACCCGCCGCTACGAGCATGTGCACAACTACACCGACCTGCCGGTGATCACGCGCGAGCAGATCCAGCACTTCTTCGAGCACTACAAGGATCTCGAGCAGGGCAAGTGGGTAAAGCTCGCGGGCTGGGGCGACGCGGCCGAAGCGCAGCGGCTGATCGTGGAGGCGATCGAGCGGGCGAGGTAAGCGCGAGGCGGAACGAGGGCGCGGCGGCCGGGCGCGCCTCAGGCCATTTCCGGCAGGAAGCCCAGAGCCGCCTGGTCGCGCAGCCGCGCCGCGGTGACGGCATAGGTCAGCTCGCGCTGCGGCGCGGTGGCGAAGGCGGCGAGCACGGCGTCGGTCACGCCGGCGGTCTCCGTGCAGCGCAGCAGGGCGGCGAGCAGCCCGGTCGTCATCGCGCGGGCGAAATCCTCGGCAAGGTCCGGCCGCGTGACGGCCAGGCGCTGCGCCGCCTCGGCGAGGTCGTGGTACTCCTCGGCGTCGGGCATGCGGGTGAGGTGCCCCGCGATCGCGCCGCGCGCCAGGCGGAGCACCACGTCCTGTTCCTGCAGGGCGTCGCTGTAGACCAGCAGCAGGCGCTGCAACCCCAGCGGCGCCGCGGCGTCGCCGAGGAAACGTCCCAGTGCCGCGCCATGCCGCGCGAGCAGACCCTCGGCCTCGGCGCGCTGGCTCGCGCGCCGCAGCCCGCGCTGGTGCGCGGCGAGGCGGGCGGCGAAGAACCACGCGGCGGCGGCGCCCGCCAGCAACGGCCAGATCCAGTCGAGCACGATCATCGGGGTCGTGTTCCGCGGACTTCCGCGACCCACTGGCTGAACGGCAACGCCCCCTGCGCCGGCGCCAGCCGGTCGCGGTGCTGTGACTTGACCAGGCCGAGTTCCAGCGTCGCGGCATGGAACGCCGCCGCGTCCAGCTTCGCCTCCCGGCGCCGCTCCTCCGCGAGCAGGCGGAGGTGCCAGAAGGCCAGCAGGTCGGCGAACAGGATCAGCACGGGGAGGCTCGGCACGCCGTAGGCGACGGCGAGTCCGGAGGCAGCGAGCCCCAGCCCCACCACCAGGATGGAGCGCCAGATCGCGGCCGCTGGCGTGACCAGCTCGCGCAACCCCTGCACCCTCACCTCCCGCCGCCGGGCGGAATGGTGCGGTTCGTCATCGTCCTGGACGGGGCCGGTGGGGTCGTCATCCCGGGTGGATCGTGGGCGGGCACCGTGCCGCGCGTCAACCTCCGGTTGCACGAACAAGCGGCCTTGACGACCCTATTTCGCCATTCTAACTACCGGGTGCCGCGCGCGGTCTCTCCTCGCCGCGCCTCTCTCCCCGCAAGCCGGAAGCGGCGCTTCGGCGCGGGCATCCCCCCGACTGGTTTTTCTCCCTCGCGACCGCTCCCCGACCGCGGTACGCCCCAAAGGACGCCCCAGAGGAGGCCGCTGCGGCCCCTCCCTTACGAGGTCCCCCCCCAGAGGTCACATGCATCTTGCCGAACTCAAGGCCAAATCCCCCGCGGACCTGCTGAGCTTCGCGGAATCTTTGCAGATCGAGAACGCCTCCTCCCTGCGCAAGCAGGACATGATGTTCGCGATCCTCAAGAATCTCGCGGAGAACGAGCAGGCGATCCACGGCGAGGGCACGCTCGAGATCCTGCCGGACGGTTTCGGCTTCCTGCGCAGCGCCGACAGCAACTACCTTCCCGGCCCCGACGACATCTACATCTCCCCCGCCCAGGTGCGCCGCTTCGCGCTGCGCACCGGTGATTCGGTGGAGGGGCAGATCAGGGCGCCCAAGGACGGCGAGCGCTACTTCTGCCTGCTCAAGGTCAACACGATCAACTTCGAGCCGCCCGAGGCGGTTCGCCACCGCATCAATTTCGACAACCTCACGCCGCTCTACCCCGATCGCCGTCTCAAGATGGAGATGGCGAACTTCCAGTCCGTCGCGAAGGGGCCGACCAAGGACTACACGCCGCGCGTGATCGACCTTATCGCGCCCATCGGCATGGGCCAGCGGGCGCTGATCGTCGCCCCCCCGCGCACCGGCAAGACGGTGATGCTGCAGAACATCGCCACCGCCATCGCCGCCAACCACCCCGAGGTGTTCCTCATGGTGCTGCTCATCGACGAGCGGCCGGAGGAAGTGACCGACATGGCGCGCACGGTGAAGGGCGAGGTCATCGCCTCCACCTTCGACGAGCCGGCGACGCGCCACGTGCAGGTGACGGAGATGGTGCTGGAGAAGGCCAAGCGCCTCGTCGAGCACAAGCGCGACGTGGTGATCCTGCTCGACTCCATCACCCGGCTTGCCCGCGCCTACAACACCGTGGTGCCGTCGTCGGGCAAGGTGCTGACGGGCGGCGTGGACGCCAACGCGCTGCAGCGGCCGAAGCGCTTCTTCGGTGCGGCGCGCAACATCGAGGAGGGCGGCAGCCTCACCATCATCGCGACCGCGCTGATCGACACCGGCAGCCGCATGGACGAGGTGATCTTCGAGGAGTTCAAGGGTACCGGCAACTCGGAGATCATCCTGGACCGCAAGCTCTCCGACAAGCGCACGTTCCCCGCCATCGACATCACCAAGTCGGGCACCCGCAAGGAGGAACTGCTGGTCGATCGCGGCACCCTGTCCAAGATGTGGGTGCTGCGCCGCATCCTCAACCCGATGGGGCCGATGGACTCGATGGACTTCCTGCTCGAGAAGCTGAAGTACAGCAAGACGAACCAGGATTTCTTCGACGCGATGAATACGTAAGGGCCGGAAACGAACATGACCGCAACGAACAACGACGACCACAAGGTCGCCGACATCTCGCTCGCCGCGTGGGGCGAGAAGGAAATCTCCATGGCCGAGGACGAGATGCCCGGCCTGATGGCGATCCGCGAGGAATACGGCGCGCGCAAGCCGCTCAAGGGCGCGCGCATCGCCGGCTGCCTGCACATGACGATCCAGACCGCGGTGCTGATCCGCACGCTCGAGGCGCTGGGCGCCTCGGTGCGCTGGTCGTCGTGCAACATCTTCTCGACCCAGGACCATGCCGCGGCCGCGATCGCCGCCTCCGGCACGCCGGTCTTCGCGTGGAAGGGCATGGACGAGCAGTCGTTCTGGTGGTGCATCGACCAGACCATCAAGGGGCCCGCCGGCAAGGATGGGGCGGTCTGGACGCCCAACATGATCCTCGATGACGGCGGCGACCTCACGCAGGTGATGCACGCGAAGCACAAGGACATGCTCGCCGACGTGCGCGGCCTTTCGGAGGAAACCACGACGGGCGTGCACCGGCTGCGCGAGATGGAGCGCGAGGGCACGCTGCTGGTGCCCGCGTTCAACGTCAACGACAGCGTCACCAAGTCCAAGTTCGACAACCTCTACGGCTGCCGCGAGAGCCTGGTGGACGCCATTCGCCGGGGCACCGACGTGATGATGGCCGGCAAGGTCGCGGCCGTCGCGGGCTTCGGCGACGTCGGCAAGGGCTCCGCCGCCTCGCTGCGCCAGGCCGGCTGCCGCGTGCTGGTGACGGAGGCCGACCCGATCTGCGCGCTGCAGGCGGCGATGGAGGGCTACGAGGTGGTGACGATGGAGGAGGCCGCCCCGCGCGCCGACATCTTCGTGACCGCGACGGGCAACGTCGACGTGATCACGCTCGACCACATGCGGGCAATGAAGAACCGCGCCATCGTCTGCAACATCGGTCATTTCGACTCGGAAATACAGATCGGGGCGCTGCGCAACTTCAAGTGGGAGAACGTGAAGCCGCAGGTGGACGAGGTGGTCTTCCCCGACAGCAAGCGCCTGATCGTTCTGTCGGAGGGGCGGCTCGTGAACCTCGGCAACGCCACCGGCCACCCGAGCTTCGTGATGAGCGCCTCGTTCAGCAACCAGGTCCTGGCGCAGATCGAGCTGTGGAACGCGGCGCCCGGCACCTACGAGCGCAAGGTCTACACGCTGCCCAAGCGGCTCGACGAGAAGGTGGCCTCGCTGCACCTCGCCAAGGTCGGCGCGAAGCTCACGAAGCTTACGGCCCAGCAGGCCGAGTATATCGGCGTGCCGCAGAACGGCCCGTTCAAGCACGACCTTTACCGCTACTGAGGATTTCCCGGGGGATGCTGCATCGCAGCATCCCCCGTGGACCGCTTGTCATCAAGTCATCACGGGTCCGCCATACCGGTGGGCGAAGAATCCCCCCATATCGCGCACCATGAACGCGAGGCAGCGGGACATGACCGAACTCGACCATCCCCCACTCACCGATGCCGTCAGGCATGCGTTGCAGGATGTCAACGATCCCACCCAGCGTGATGACCTTCTGTTCCTGGAACGTTGGGAATTGTGTCCGGAACCGGGATTGGCCGCCGCCCGGCGCGTCGCCCAGCTCCGCCGGGCAAACCCGGACCTTGCCGCCGCCATCCGCGCCGAGGGGGCACGGTAGGAGAGGCTATCAGATGATCGCGCCCTGTCAGATGATCGCGCCCTGCGCGCGCAGCGCGGCCTGCACCGCCGCGACATCGACGGTGCGCCCGCGCGCGGCATAGTCCGCCGCCGCCACCCCGGCCGCCTGGCCGGTGGCGAAGGCGGTGCCCATCACGCGGATCGATCCATACGCCCGCACATCCGCGCCGATCACCCGCCCGCCGTACCAGAGGTTCTCCAGCGAGGCGGCGCGGATGGCGTCGTAGGGCACGTCCGCGTGGCCGGGCCCGCCGACATAGGTGTAGCTCGGCTTGCCGGCCTCGCCGTGCAGCTCGATCGGCCAGGCGGCGCGGGCGATGGCCTGCGGATGCGTGGCACCCGCCGTCAGCTCCTCGAAGCTCATCGTGTGCCGCGCCGCGGGATGGCGCGTCTCGCGCACGCCCACCTGCGGGCCGGTCGCGACCAGGTGCGCGCGCTCGAACCCCGGCTGGGAGCGGCGCAGCAGCTCCACATAGGCGTGCGAGCGCGCCCGCCCCTCCATCTCCGCCCGCGTGAAGCTCGCGGAGGAAAGGTCCGGCAGCGGCAGGTCCACCGTCATCCACCACAAATCGCCGGAGAGCGGCATGTGCACGAAGATGCCGCCATCCGTGCGCGCGATCGGGTACGCGCCGTCCGCGTTGTATTCCGCGATCGCCTGCTGCAGCCGCCGCCGGTCGAGCTTCGTTCCCGGTGCCAGGCCGCCGACGCGGATGGGCATGGTCAGCGCCTGCAGATGCCCCTCGCCGTCGCCGACGCGGAAATCCTCGCCCGCCAGCATCGCGAGATTGGCGTCGCCGCTGGCATCGACGAACGCCTCCGCCAGCACGTGCCGGCGCCCATCCATGCCGGCGAGCGTGACACCCTCCACCGCGACGCCGGTGCGCGTCGCCGCCGCCACGCGCGTGTGCAGCAGCACGTCGATGCCGTGCGCGGCCACGATGCGGTCGAGCGCCAGCTTCAGAAGCTCGGGGTCGAGCAGGACGATCCAGTTGCCGGTGGTGGGCGAGCGGTGCGCCGTCGTGTCGAGCCCGAGCCCGCGCAGCGCGGCCAGCACCTCGTCCGCGACGCCGCCCACCGCGCGCTCCGGCGCGTCGCCGCGGGTGAACAGGCCGCAGTAGGAGAGCACCTGCGCGTTGGTCGCGGCACCGCCGAGGAAGCCGTATTTTTCCGCCAGGCAGACGCGCGCGCCGGCCCTGGCGGCACCGACGGCCGCGCCGATCCCGGCCGCCCCGCCCCCGCACACCACGACATCATACTCGGCGCCGACCCGTCGCATGCCGTCACGACCTCCAGTCGAGGAACCGGCGTTCCGCCCGCGCGATCACCCAGCTGATCAGCAGCCCCAGCACCGCGAGGATGGTGACACCGGCGATGAGCTGGTCGATCGCGAACAGCGAGCCCGCCTGCAGGATGTAGGCGCCGATGCCGTACTGCGCGCCGATCATCTCGGCGGCGACCAGCAGCACGATGGCGATGGCGGACGAGATGCGCAGCCCCGAGAGGATCGCCGGCAGCGCGCCGGGCAGGATGATCTTGCGCACGATCGAGCCCCAGGAAAGGCCGAAGGACTGGCCCATGCGGATCAGGTTGCGGTCCACGTTGTCCACGCCGCTGTAGGTCGCGATCACGGCGGGGAAGAACGTGCCGAACAGGATGGTCGCGATCTTCGAGCTCTCGCCGATGCCGAACCAGACGATGAACAGCGGCAGCAGCGCGATCTTCGGCACCGCGAACAGCGCCGAGGTGAGCTGCATCAGCGCGGCGCGGGCGATGGTGAAAAGCCCGATCGCGAGCCCGACCGCGATGCCGAGAATGCTGCCCAGCACCCAGCCGGTGCCGAGGCGCATCAGGCTCACCGAGAGGTTCTTCCACAGCATCCCCGTGCGCGCGAGGTCGACCAGCGCACCGAGCACCTGTGAGGGCGCGGGCAGCGCGATGGGCGAGATCAGCCCCAGCCGCGATCCCGCCTCCCACAACAGGATCAGGCCGGCGAACACCGCCCAGGAGACGTAGCTGTTGGTCCGCGGGCGGAAGCCGCCGCCGCGGAACGGCACCTCGCGCACGGCAACCGCCCGGGCCGGCGCGGGGCCGCTCGCCTCATCCGGCATCGGCGAGCTCCCGGTCCGCGGCGCGGGCCTCCTCGCGCATGACCAGCCAGATGTGGCGCTGCATCGCCTCCAGCTCCGCCGCGCGCTCGGCGCGTTCGGCGAGCGGCATGTCGATCTCCACCGTCTCGCGGATCCGCCCCGGCCGGCGCGAGAGCACGTGCACGCGGTGGCCGAGCCGCACGGCCTCGGCGAGGTTGTGCGTCACGTAGCAGGCGGAGAAGCGCTCGCGCGTCCACAGCTCCACCAGGTCGTCCATCAGCAGCTCGCGCGTCTGTGCGTCGAGCGCCGAGAGCGGCTCGTCCATCAGCATCACCGCCGGGCGCACCGCGAGGGCGCGCGCGATCGCCACGCGCTGCTTCATGCCGCCGGAAAGCTGGCGCGGCAGGGCGGCGCGGAAATCCTTGAGCCGTGTGCGCTCCAGGACGTCATCGACGATGGCGCGCATCGCCGTCGCGCCGAGTTTGTGGTCCTCCAGCACGAGGCGGATGTTGCCCTCCACCGTCCGCCAGGGCAGCAGCGCGAAGTCCTGGAAGATGTAGGTGATGGGGTTGAGCGAGCCCGCCGGCGGCTCGCCCTCCAGCAGCACCCGCCCCTCGCTCGCCTGCTCGAGCCCGCCCAGCATGCGCAGCAGCGTGGACTTGCCGCAGCCGGAGGGGCCGACGATGCAGACGATCTCGCCCCCGCCGATCGCGATCCCGATATCGCGCAGCACCTCCGTGGTGCCGTAGCGATGCCCGACGCGATCGGCGAGCAGGCGCACTCAGAACGTCTTCACGAAGCTGGTGTCGACCAGCTTCTTCATCGTCGAGCCGGCGGGCACCAGCTTGTTGGCGTTGAGCCACGCAAGCTGGTCGGCGACGCTCGCGACGTTCAGCGCGGCGCCCTTGTTGACGTGCATCACGCCGTTGGTGATGTGCGGCCGCGCCTTGGCCAGCGGCATGCCGGCGAAGACGTATTTGTGGATCTCCGCCACGATCGCATCGACCTCCTTCGGCGCCATGGTCTTGGCGACCAGCGCCGCGTCGTAGTCGTCGATGCCCCTGGAGAACCCGGCGAGGAAGCGCTTCACCACCTCGGCGCGCTTGTCGATGTTGCGGGTGGAGGTGAAGACGGTCGTCACCTGGTAGTCCGGGATGAAGTCCTGCACGGCGGCGATCACGTGCGCGGCCTTGTCGTGGAGCAGGATGGCGATGATGGAGGGCAGCATGTCCCACGCATCCACCTGGCCGGTCTTCACCGCCGCGATGCAGGCCGGGATGGTCTGCAGCGGGCGATAGGTGATGTCGCTGGCCGGGAAGCCCGCCTTCTGCGCCGCCTTGTAGGCGACATACTCGAAGGAGGAGCCGGCGGTGGTGACGGCGTAGGACTTGCCCCTGAGCCCCGCGATGTCGGTGAGCCCCTTGGCGTAGGCGGCGTTGGAGGCGACCACCTTCTGCCCGTCCACGCCCTTCTTCTCGGCGAGCGAGCCGCCGATGATCTTGACCGCGCCCTTGTCGGCGAGGCTGACCAGCCCGCCGGTGATGGCGGTCACGCCGAAGTCGATGTCGCCCGAGGCGATGCCCACGGCCATCGGCTCCGCCGCCTGGAAGGTGACGAGCTTCGCATCCAGTCCCTGGGCCGCGAAATACCCGCGCGCGGCGGCGATGATGGTGGGCGCGTGGGAGACGAGCGGCAGGATGCCGATCGCGACCTTCTCACTCGCCGCCCGCGCGTTGCGCACGATGCCGAACGCGGCGCCGGCCGCGGCGCCGGCGCCCAGTTGTCTGCGTGTCAGAGCCATGTTGCTCCCCCCGGTTGGTGTGCGCGCATGCGCCTCCCTGGGGGGCCTTCTGTCAAGCCTCCGCCTGCATCTTCGCCGGACGCGGCCCGCTCAGGCCGGCAGGAAGTCCGGCACCGAGAGGTAGCGCTCGCCGGTGTCGTAGTTGAACCCGAGCACCCGCGACCCCGCCGGCAGTTCCGGCAGCTTCTTCGCGATCGCGGCGAGCGTGGCGCCGGAGGAGATGCCGACCAGGATGCCCTCCTTCGTCGCGCATTGCCGCGCGTGCTCCCGCGCCTCCTCGCCCTCGACCTGGATCACCCCGTCGAGCAGCTTCGTGTGCAGGTTGGCCGGGATGAACCCGGCGCCGATGCCCTGGATCGGGTGCGGGGCGGGCGCGCCGCCGGAGATCACCGGCGAGGCGGTGGGCTCGACCGCGAACACCTTGAGCTTCGGCCAGGCCTGCTTCAGCACCTGGGCGCAGCCGGTGAGGTGCCCGCCGGTGCCGACGCCGGTGATGAGCACGTCCAGCCCCTGCGGGAAGTCCGCCAGGATCTCGCGCGCCGTGGTGCGGACATGCGCCTCGACATTGGCCGGGTTCTCGAATTGCTGCGGGATCCAGGCGCCGGGGTTCTGCGCGCGCAGTTCCTCCGCCCGCGCGATCGCGCCCTTCATGCCCTTTTCCTTCGGCGTGAGGTCGAAGGTGGCGCCGTAGGCCTGCATCAGCCGCCGCCGCTCCACGGACATGGAATCCGGCATCACCAGCACCAGTTTGTAGCCCTTCACCGCGGCGACCATGGCGAGCCCGATGCCGGTGTTGCCGCTGGTGGGCTCGATGATCGTGCCGCCGGGCTTGAGCGCGCCGGACTTTTCCGCCGCTTCCACCATGGCGAGCGCGATGCGGTCCTTGATCGAGCCGCCGGGGTTGGCGCGCTCGTTCTTCACCCAGACCTCGGACGCCGGAAACATCCGCGCGAGCCGGACATGTGGCGTGGCGCCGATGGTGTCGAGAATACTACTAGCCTTCATCGTAGTTCTCCTGGTTTCCACAACTCCATTTGTGTATTTCCGCCCCCGTTGCAAGCCTTCCGTCCCCGACAACGCGCATGCTAGGTGCGGCCACGGAGGGCGAGCATGGCGATCAACAAGATCTACCCCGACGCGAGGGCGGCGCTGGACGGCGTGCTGCGCGACGGCATGACCATTCTTTCCGGCGGCTTCGGCCTGTGCGGCATTCCCGCCTCCCTGATCGAGGCGATCCGCGAGGCCGGGGTGCGCGACCTCACCATCGTCTCCAACAACGCGGGGATCGACGACGCGGGGCTCGGCATCCTGCTCAAGACCCGCCAGGTGCGGAAGATGATCAGCAGCTACGTCGGCGAGAACGCGACCTTCGCGCAGCAGTATCTCGCCGGCGAGCTTGAGATCGAGTTCAACCCGCAGGGCACGCTGGCCGAGCGCATCCGCGCCGGCGGCGCCGGCATCCCGGCCTTCTTCACCAAGACCGGCTATGGCACGGACGTGGCGAAGGGCAAGGAAACCCGCGAGTTCGACGGCGAGCACTATGTGATGGAGCGCGGCATCCGCGCCGACCTCGCGATCGTGCATGCGTGGAAGGCGGACACCGAGGGCAACCTCGTCTACCGCAAGACCGCGCGGAACTTTAACCCGGTGATGGCGACGGCGGCCGAGCTGGTGGTGGCCGAGGTGGAGGAGATCGTGCCGGCGGGCACCTTCGACCCGGACATGATCGTGACGCCCGGCATCTTCGTGAACCGCATCGTCAGGCCGGCGGTGATCGAGAAGCGGATCGAGCAGCGGACGGTAAGAAAAAGAGCGGCTTAAGGAAGCTCGGCTTAAGACTGGGGCCTTCAGGCCCCAGACCCCGACGAATGGGGTCCGGGGTCGAGACCCCGGCCTTGGATCCTGGAGGACGTGATGCCCTGGACACGTGATCAGATGGCCGCCCGCGCCGCCCGCGAGTTGCGCGACGGGTTCTATGTCAACCTCGGCATCGGCATTCCGACGCTGGTGGCCAACCACATCCCGGACGGGATCACGGTGCAGCTGCATTCCGAGAACGGGATGCTCGGCACCGGGCCTTTCCCGTGGGAGGGCGAGGAGGACGCGGACCTCATCAACGCCGGCAAGCAGACGGTGACGGAGCTGCCGACGACCAGCTACTTCGACAGCGCGGCGTCCTTCGCGATGGTGCGCGGCGGGCACATCGACATCTCCATCCTCGGCGCCCTGCAGGTGGCGGAGAACGGCGACCTCGCGAACTGGATGATCCCCGGCAAGATGGTGAAGGGGATGGGCGGTGCCATGGACCTGGTGGCCGGCGTGCGGCGCGTGGTGGTGCTGATGGAGCACACCGCGGGCGGCAAGCCGAAGCTGCTCAAGGCGTGCAGCCTGCCGCTCACCGGCGCGCGGGTGGTGGACATGGTGGTGACGGACCTCGGCGTGGTGGGCATCGACCGCAAGGCGGGCGGCATGACGCTGCTGGAGCTGGCGGACGGGGTCTCGCTCGACGAGTTCCGCGACAAGACGGAGGCGAACTTCGCGGTTTCGCCGAAGCTGAAGGTGGCGGCCTGAGGTGCGCCAGCGGCCCCTTGCCGGGGGCCCGGCCATCGTCTAGACCGCCGCCCGTTCCCACGCGGTTAAGGGGCCATAGCTCAGCTGGGAGAGCGCCTGAATGGCATTCAGGAGGTCAGCGGTTCGATCCCGCTTGGCTCCACCAAACCTCCCTCTCTCCGCAACGTCTCCCGCGCCGCCTCCTTGCGCCGCGGCGCGATATAGCTGGCCTGCCTAACTCAATCCCGCTCGGCGCCCAGGCTTTACACACAAATCGCCGCTTCCCGACTGTCTCGGCTGTCTCGAACCCGGGGATCGAGACAGGCGAGACAGGCCGCCGCCCAGTCGGCGGCGAGGCCCGGCGACGCGGCGGAGCCCGCGAAGAACGCCGCGATCCTCCTCTAGCAGCTTGATGCGCAATCGCATTGCC
>JAJZUI010000250.1 GCA_021847175.1 Pseudomonadota bacterium | reverse complement strand
CGCAGGACCAGGACGCGATCCTCGAGATCCTGCCGGCGAAGCGCACGCAGGTCTATGACATGCGCAAGATCATCGCGGTGATCTTCGACCGCGGCAGCGTGTTCGAGCTCAAGGCGCGGTTCGGCCGCTCGGCCGTGGTGGCGCTGGCGCGCCTTGGCGGGCGCTCGGTCGGCGTGATCGCCAACAACCCGAACGTCGCCGGCGGCGCGCTCTCGGTGGAGGCGGTGCGCAAGATCGTCGACTTCCAGGTGATGTGCGACAGCTTCAACATCCCCATCGTCCGCTTCGTGGATACGCCGGGCTTCGTCGTCGGCACGGACGCGGAGCGCAAGGGCGCGCCGGGGCATATTATGAACTTCATGAACTGCACGTCGTTCGTGACGGTTCCCTCCATCACCGTGATCGCGCGCAAGGCCTATGGGCGCGCCTACGTGGCGATGGGCGGCGGGCGGCACAACGAGGAAATGATCGCATGGCCAACGGCGGAAGTCAGCTTCATGGACCCGACCTTCGCCACCACCATCGTGCATGGACTCAAGCCGGGCGACGAGGGCTTCGAGGAAGCGTTCGCGGAGATTGGCAAGGACACCGAGATTTGGGACATGGCGACGATTTATTCGGTGCAGAACGTCATCAAGCCACAGGAGACGCGCGACTACCTGACTCGCATGCTCGACGTCTACCGGCTGCGGCGCAGCGGCGGCGTCGGCGAGCACCTGATGCGCAACTGGCCCACGAGCATGTAGGCACATGTCGCGGGCGGAGGAGATGATCGCCGGCGCGCTCGCCTCGGGGCGGGCCGCGCTTAGCGAGGCGGAGGGCAAGCGTATCCTGGCTGCGAGCGACATTGCCGTGCCACGCTCCATCATGGTGCGCGCGGGTGAGGATGCCGCGGCGGCGCTCGCGGACCTCGCCGGCCCCTTCGCAGTCAAGGTCGTCTCGCCCGATATCCTGCACAAAAGCGACAGCGGCGGCGTCCGGCTCGGGCTTGCGGATGCGGCTTCGGTGCGCGAGGCGATCGTTGCAATATCGGCACTTCCGGCGATTTCCACGGCGCGCGTCGAAGGATTCCTGGTCGAGGAGATGGCCGCACCGGGCACGGAACTCGTGATCGGCGCGCTGCGCGACCCGCAATTCGGACCGGCGATCATGGTCGGGCTCGGTGGCGTGTTCGTCGAAATTCTCGAGGACGTCGCCTTCCGCATCTGCCCGATCAGCGAGCGCGATGCGCAGGAAATGCTGGCCTCGCTGCGCGGGGCGCGCCTGCTCGACGGCGCGCGCGGGCAGGAGAAGGTGGACCGTGCCGCGGTCGTGCGGGCGTTGCTCGCGATCGGCGGCGAGGACGGGCTGATGCTGCGCCACCCCGCGATCGTCGAGATCGATGTCAACCCGGTGATCGCGCGCGGCGACGGGCTCACGGCGGTGGATGCGCGCTTCATCCTCGCGCCACCCGCGCCGGCGGCGGAGCCCGTGCCCCCTGCCCCGCCCGGCTGGCTCGACCCGCTGTTCGCGCCGCGCAGCATCGCGGTCTACGGCGCCTCGGGCTCCACGGTCACCATCGCCAACACCTTCATCCGCCGGCTGCGCGACTTCGGCTATCCCGGCACGATCTATCCGATCCATCCCAGCGCGGCAGAGATCGAGGGGCTGCGCGCCTACCCCGATCTCGCGCAGGTGCCGGAAATAGTAGACTACGCCTATATCGCGATCGGCGCACAGAACATCCCCGGCGTGCTGGAACATGCAGGCAGGCGGCTGAAGTTCGCCCAGGTGATTTCGAGCGGCTTCGCTGAGACCGAGGGCGGGGAGACGTTGCAGACGCGTCTCATCGAGGCGGCGCGGCGAGGCGGCGCGCGGGTGCTCGGGCCCAATTGCCTCGGCCTTTACTCGCCGCGCGGCGGCGTCACCTTCCCGGCGAGCGCGCCGCGCGAGCTTGGTAGCGTCGGCATCGTTTCGCAGAGCGGCGGGCTCGGCACGGACATCATCAAGCGCGGGCAGTGGCGGGGTCTGCGGTTCAGCGGCCTGGTGACGATCGGCAACAGCGCGGACGTCACGCCGATCGACCTGCTGCGTTTCTACTTCGCCGACCCCGCGACGCGCGTGATCGGCATGTATATCGAGGACATCAAGGACGGGCGCGCCTTCTTCGACTTGCTGCGCGGCAAGGAGGCGACGAAGCCGGTGGTGATCCTGCGCGGCGGGCGCTCCGAGCACGGGAGGGCGGCTGCGGCCTCGCATACCGGCGCGCTGGCCGGCAGCGAGCGCCTGTGGGGAGCGCTGGCGCAGCAGACGGGGTGCGCGCTGGTGGAGACGGTCGATGAATTCATCGACTCCCTGCTCGCGCTGCAATACTTCGAACTGCGACCGGAGCGGCCGACGCTGGACGTGGTGCTGTTCGGCAACGGCGGCGGTACCTCGGTTCTGGGCACGGATTATTTTGCCGCCAAGGGGCTGCGCGTTGCGCCATTCGGGCCGGAGGCGCGCGCGGCGCTGGAGGCGCTGAAGCTCCCGCCCGGGACCAGTGTCGCCAACCCGATCGACGCACCGGTGCGCACGCTGCAGGAGCAGGAGGGGCGGATTGCCAACGAGATCCTCGACCTCGTCTATCGCCACGCCGCGGTGGACGCGGTGGTGATGCACCTCAACCTCGCGGCCTTCAGCGGGCGTGGCGGCGTCGACCCGATCGATAACCTGTTCCAGGCCGCCGTAACGATACGGCAACGGTATCCGGGCCAGGCACATTTCGCCGTCGTGTTGCGCTCGGATGGCTCGGGCGAGCTCGACGACCGCAAGCGGGCCTATCGCGAGCGCGCGCTCGCGGCGGGTATCCCGGCCTATGACGAGATCGCGCCGGCGGCCGACGCGCTGGCGGTGGTTCGCCATCTGGAAATGCAAATGTCCCGCCGTCGGGACGCGTAAGAAAATAAGAAAAGGAGGCCGCCATGGCCGTCATCGACGTCAAGACCGACATCACGGGCAACGTGTGGAAGATCGTCACCAAGCCGGGCGACCGCGTAGGCGAGGACGAGCCGTTGCTGATCCTGGAATCGATGAAGATGGAGATCCCGGTCTCGGCGCCCGAGGCGGGCGTGGTCAAGGAAATCCTGACCACGGAGGGGGCCACCGTCACCGAGGGGACCGTGCTCGCGCGGCTCGAGGTCTGATGCGCGCGCGGCGGATGGGGGACGCAGCTTCGTGAGGAAGGTCCTGATCGCCAACCGTGGCGAGATAGCGTGCCGCATCATGCGCAGTTGCCAGGCGCTGGGGCTGGCGACGGTGGCCGTCCATTCCGAGGCCGACGCCGCGGCGCTGCATGTGCGCATGGCGGACGAGGCCATACCGATCGGGCCCAGCGCGGCGCGGGAAAGCTATCTCGTGGCCGACAGGATCCTCGAAGCCGCGGCGGCAAGCGGGGCCGACGCCGTGCACCCCGGCTATGGCTTTCTTTCAGAAAACGCCGCGTTCGCCGCGCGCGTGCGGGCGGCCGGCCTCGCCTGGATCGGGCCCGCCCCCGAGACCATAACGGCGATGGGCGACAAGGAACGTGCCCGCGAGACCGCGCGCTCCGCGGGCGTGCCCATCCTGCCCGGCAGCCGCCGCTTTGGGCCGGCCGACCTCGAGGGGCTCGAGGACGCCGCCCGGGAGGTCGGTTTTCCGCTGCTGGTGAAGGCGGCCGCCGGTGGCGGCGGCATCGGCATGCGGCGGGTGGACGCGCCGGAGGCGCTGGCGGAGGTGGCCCGCGCGACGCAGTCCATGGCGGAGAAATCCTTCGGCGATGGCACGATCTATCTCGAGCGCTACGTGCCGGTTGCGCGGCATGTCGAGGTGCAGGTGTTCGGCTTCGGCAACGGCGAGGCCGTGCACCTGCATGAACGCGACTGCTCGCTGCAGCGGCGCTTCCAGAAAGTCGTGGAGGAGACGCCGGCGCCGGGTCTGCCGCCCGAGGTGCGCGCCGCGATGGCGGAGGCCGCGGTGCGGCTTTGCCAGGCGCAACGCTACAGCGGTGCCGGCACAATCGAGTTCATCGTCGACGCGGAGAGCTTCGCCTTCTACTTCCTCGAGATGAACACGCGCATCCAGGTGGAGCACCCGGTGACCGAGATGACCACCGGCGTCGATCTCGTGGGCATGCAAATCGATCTCGCTCGCGGCACGCTCGCGCCGTTCGGGCAGGAGCGCATCGCGCCGAGCGGCGTCGCGATCGAGTGCCGGCTTTACGCCGAGAACCCGGCGCGCAACTTCATGCCCTCGCCCGGGCGGCTGGAACGGTTCCGCCTGCCCGATCCGGCGCCGCACCTGCGCGTCGACACCGGCTTCGTCGAGGGCGACGCCATCACCGTCTTCTACGACCCCATGATCGCCAAGGTGATCTGCCATGGGGCGAGCCGCGCCGAGGCGGTGGCCGCGATGCGCGAGGCGCTGGATGCGACCGAGGTCGCGGGCGTGCAGTCCAATCTCGGCTTCCTGCGGCAGGTGATGCGCCATGCGGCCTATGTCGAGGGCGACGTGTTCACCGGCTTCATAGATCGGTACAGGAGCGAACTGATCCCGCGCTGAGCCCCCGGCAGACGCGCTACGCCGCGAGACGTGCCTGCGCGTGCGAGGCCAGCATCCGCGGGTCCGGCTCCGGCACGAAGCCCGGCGGCACCGTCATGCCGGTGCGGTCCACGTGCATCGGGTTGGCGAGCAGGCTGTGCTGGAGCTTGAGGAAGCCGTTGAACTCCCCGGGCCCGTCGATCCGCCCCGCCCCAGCCATCGCCTCCATCCACGCGGAAATGTCGGCGCCGAGCCCATCGCCCAGCACCGCGCCCATGCCGTGCGCGCGGATCGCTTCCAGCGCCTCGATCAGCCGGCCCATGCCGACGAAACGTTTCAGCTTGATCTTGCAGAACTTGACGCCGGGGATGGCGCCGGCGCGCGCGATGTCGGCGAGCGAGCAGATCGGCTCGTCGAGCATTATGGGCACATTGGAGACGGCGGCGACCGCTTCGTTGTCCTCCCATGCCTCGGTGGCGCACGGCTGCTCGAACAGCGCCACGCCGTCGGGATCGACGCCGGTCGCAAAAGCA
>JAJZUI010000249.1 GCA_021847175.1 Pseudomonadota bacterium | reverse complement strand
CGAGGCGCCGCCAATCTTCATTTTGACGACCGTGTAGCCGCGGTCGACATAGGAGCGCATCTCGCCGCGAAGCTGCGCCGTGCCCTTGCCGGGGTAGTAGTAGCCGCCCGCGGCGTAGACGAAGACACGCGGATCCGGCTGCCGGCCGGCGCGGTCGGCGAGCAGGCGGAACAGAGGCTTGCCGGCGATCTTTGCCACCGCATCCCAGATAGCCATGTCGAGCGTGCCGACGGCGACGGAGCGCTCGCCGTGGCCGCCGGGTTTCTCGTTGGCCATCATCGTGGCCCAGACGCGGTCCGGGTCGAGGTTGGTGCCCTCGGGGTCGCGCAGGCTCGCGGGGTCGGCCTCGCGGATGCGCGGCGCGAAGCGCTCGCGGATCAGCCCGCCCTGGCCGTAGCGGCCGTTCGAGTTGAAGCCGTAGCCGATGACGCGCTTGCCGTCGCGCACCACGTCGGTGACGACCGCAACCAGGCTCGTGGTCATCTTGCTGAAGTCGATATAGGCGTTGCGGATCGGGGATGCGATCGGGCGCGTGACTTCCAGGATGTCGACGATACGCACGGACATGGCGTGAACCTGCGGTGGCGGATGGACGTCGTTTGGCTTAGCGTCCGGCGCCGTGACCGCCAAGCGCGCAACCGACGAATCAGCTTCTTCGACGCTTTCGCTCGAACGTCGACTCAATGCCGCAGCGGAGGCGTGCACGCGAGATGGCGAGACGCTCACGCCGCTGCGCCGCGCGGTGCTGGCGCTGGTGTTGCAGGCGGAGCGGCCCCTGACGGCGTACCAATTGTTGGAGCGGTTGCAGACGGCGCGTCGGGCGGCACCGCCCACCATCTATCGCGCGCTCGACTTCCTGCTGGCGCGGCGACTGGTGCACCGGATCGAGCGGCTGGGTGCGTTCGTGGCCTGCGCCGAGCCGGACCATGAGCACACGCTTGTGCAGTTTCTGATTTGCCGTCAGTGCCGGGCGGTGACGGAACTCGACGACCACCATGTGGCCGAGGCTGTGGCGACCGCGGCGGAGGGCGCGCGGTTCCGGATGGAGCACGCGGTGATCGAGATCGACGGGTTGTGCGCAGCGTGCGCGGGAGGGGTTTTCGCGGATTGATTGAGACGGAACGTCTCTTTTTCGCGACAGTTTTAGTAAAAGTTTACGATAGTTTTGCTTGCGCAATTCGGTGACGGTCTCGTAATAAGTGGGGCGGCAAGGGAGAAGGGTGTTCCCCTGGCCGCGCAGTTGGACTGCATCTGCCTGGAATTATCAAAGGGGAACGCCCGATGGCCTGCTACCTGTCCGGTTTCTTGAAGCGCCTGGTCGCGGATCGCCGCGCCATCAGCGCCGTCGAATACGCCATCCTCGCGCTCGGCATCGTGCCGGTGGTGGCGTTCGGTGCCGTGCTTCTTGGCGGAGGTGTCCACGCGCTGTTTGACACCGTGAGCCATGCCGTCGCCGCGGCCGGCCATCCCTGACGATGCCGGTGGAAGCCGTGTTCACACCATGCCTGCCAGCCGCGCGGCGAGCTCGCGCGGCGTATAGGGCTTGGGCATGAAGACGATGCCAGGCGCCTCCAGTTCTGCACGGCTCGCCGCGCCGGCGTAGCCGCTGGCGACGATCGCCGGCAGGTCTGGCCGGCCCATCCGCGCCCGCGCCGCGGCGATCAGCGAAATACCATCCATTCCCGGCATCGCGAGGTCGGTCACCAGAACGTCCGGCCGCGGCGGGTCCGCGCCTTCCAACGCCGCGATTGCCTCCTCGGCGTCGGCGGCAGCGATGACGCTCCAGCCCTCGGCGGCGAGGACGCGCTCGGCGAGGCGGCGGACCGGGGCCTCGTCCTCCACCAGCAGGACGGTGCGGGCGGCTGGGGCGGGTTGGGAGGCCATTTCGGGCGCGGGGGTGGCGGATGCCACCGGCAAGGCGGAACGCGGCGGGGGATCGCGCGGGAGCCTGGGGATCGCGATCTCGGCGGCGCCGTCCCAACGTGGCAGCCAGACGCGCATCACCGTCCCCTGCCCCGGCGTGCTGGTGACGGTGAGGTAGCCGTCCGACTGGCGGACGATGCCATGGACCGTGGAGAGGCCGAGGCCGGAACCGCCCTTTTCGCGCCGCGTGGTGAAGAAGGGCTCGAAGATCCGGGCCAGCACCTCGGGCGTCATGCCGGCGCCGGTGTCGGCGACCTCGATGGTGACCCAGCGTCCGGGAGGGATGGTCTCGGCACCGCCGCCGACCGCCGCACCCTCCGGCACCAGGGGGCGATGCAGGGTGGCGTGGGAACTGGCGAGCCGGAGCACGCCGCCCCCCGGCCCGCCGTTGTCCGTCATCGCGTCGCGGGCGTTGACGGCGAGGTTGATGAGGACCTGGTCGAGCTGCACAGGGTCGACGCGGACCATCGGCCCCTTTTCTTCCGGGCTGCTTTCCGCCAGCACGAGTTCCAGGCGGATGCGGGCGCCAAGGAGACGGGAAAGCAGGCCGCGCAGCGCGGCCAGCGTCTCGTTTACGGCGACCGGACGCGGGGCGAGCACCTGCTGGCGGCCGAAGGCGAGGAGCTGGCGCACCAAGGCGGCACCGCGCTCGGCGCTGGCGCGGATCTGGGCGGCGTCATCCAGCGTCGCGGGGTCGGGGTCGCGATGGGCGATCGCCTCGGCGCTGCCGAGGACCGCGGTGAGCAGGTTGTTGAAGTCGTGCGCGATGCCGGCGGCGAGCTGGCCGAGGGCGAGCTGCTTCTGGCTCTGGGCGAGCTGGGCTTCAAGGGCGCGGAGCGGGGTGAGGTCGGCGGCGCGCAGCAGGACGGCGGCGAGCTTGCCGTCGCGCTCGGTAGCCGGAACCAGGGTGAGCGCGACCTCGGTGCCGGCGGCGGTGCGGGCGGCGAGCGCGCGCACCTGGCCGCGGGCCCGCAGGCCGCGCAGCTCGCGCTCCACCGGCTCGCGGTCGGGCTCGGCGAACAGGGTAAGGGGATCGAGGCCGACGCGCTCCAGGGCGATGCCGGCGAGTGTTGCCATGGCGGCGTTGCAGCGACGGATGCGCGACTTGGGGTCGAGCACCAGCATGCCGGTGGCGGGGTCGGCGAAGAGGAGGTCGAGCGCCGGGTCCGGGGCAACCAGGCGGGGGAGCAGGCCGCGGCCCCACATCAAACGGGCTCCGTCGGCGTGATCTCGTGGGCGGGGCGCATGGCTAGACGCTGCGCCGATGCGGGCCGAGCCGCCAGACCCCGGCGATCAGTTCGGCTACGGCACGATAGAGGGCGGACGGGATTTCCTGATCGAGCTCCACGGCGTGCAGCGCGCGGGCGAGCGGCGGGTTGGGGACGATGGGCACCCCCGTCTCGCGCGCGATCTCGCGGATGCGCGCGGCGACGTGGTCCATGCCCTTCGCCACCACGCGCGGCGCGCCGGGCCTGCCGCGCTCGTAAGCCAGTGCGACTGCGTAATGGGTGGGGTTGGTGACCACGACGGCGGCCTTCGGCACCGCGGCCATCATGCGGCGGCGGCCACGCGCCATTTGCAGGCGGCGACGGCGAGCCTTGGTGGCGGGGTCGCCCTCGGCCTCGCGATGCTCGTCGCGCAGTTCCTGCTTCGTCATGCGCAGGCGGGAAAGCCAGGCGCGGCGGACGCGCATGTGGTCGAGCAGTGCCAGCACGCCCTGTACCAGCGCCGCGGCGCCGAGGAGACGCAGCAGCAAGGCCCCGGATGTCGCGGCGACGCCCAGCGCGGTGGCGCGGAACATGGCGCCGAGCACGGCGGTGGAGGGCGCCAGGACGTGCCAGGCGACGGCGGCGAGCACCGCGAGCTTGATGAGCGAGCGGCCGGCCTCGCCGAGGGTCGCGATGCCGCCGAGGCGTGCGAGCCCGCGGCGGGGTGAGAGGCGGGAGATATCCGGCAGCAAGGCGGTGAGACGCGGTCGCAACCCGGTCTGCAGGCAGACCGCGGCGATGGCGGCGAGGGCAACGGCGGCGGCGGGCGGCAGCGCGATGACGGCCATGATCCAGAGCGTGCGGCGCAGCGCTTGCGTGGGGCTCAGCGCGTCGAGATGGGCGAGCAGCCAGGCGAGGTCATGGGCGGTGCGGGCGATGACGGGACCACCGGCGAGGGCCGCGAGGGCGGCGGCCACGCCCAGCACCGCGAATGGCTGGACCTCGGGCGAGAGCGGGACGTCGCCGGATTCCGCGGCCTTGGCGAGGCGCCGCGGGGTGGGTTGTTCCGTTCGGTCGCCGGATTCCTCCCCGGCCATGGGCTATTGGCCCGCGAGGAGTGCGAAGGCGTGCGCCATCGCGTGCGTCCAGAGGCCGAGCATGAGGGGTGCGAGGCCGGCGAGGAGCAGCAGGCCGGCGAGAACCTGGCCTGGCAGGGCGGCGAAGTAGATCTGCAACCGCGGCACCAGACGGGCGGCGAGGCCGAGCACGGCGGACCAGGCGAGGCCTGCGAAGAGGAACGGGGCGGCGAGGCGCAGCGTGAGCGCGAAGGCGGCCGCGACCGCGGGCAGCACGGTGCCGAGCGAGGCGGCGGGCAGCACGTGGTCGATCGGTACGAGGTTGTAACTTCCGCGCAGGGCCTCGAGCAGCGGCACGTGCAGGTTGGCGGCCAGCACCAGTGCCGGGACCGCGCGTTGCAGGCCGGCGGCGAGGGCGGAGGCGCCGGGACCGAGTTCGCTATCCGGCTGCAGCACGTTGGCGAGGCCGAGCGCGCCAGCGGCGAGGCTGCCCGCGGCCGGAAGCGCGAGTGCCAGCGTGCGGGCGAGGAAGCCGAGCCAGAGCCCGGTCGCGGTTTCCGCCGCGAGCAGGCGGGCGAGATCCAGCGGGGCGGCGGGGAGCTTCGGCATCGGGCCGAGCACCGGGGCGAGCAGCACCGCGAGGGCGAGGGCGATGGGGAGGCGCACCATGGCCGGGAGTTGCTGTTCGCCGAAGCCGGGCAGCAGCATCACCGCGCCGGCGACGCGGGCGAAGACCAGGAGGAGCGCGAACACGCCCTGCGGCAGATGCGCGAGGAAGGCGGCAAGTGCCGGGTCCGCCGGGTTCAACGGGTGCCGACCATCACCACGGCGTCGAAGATGTCGCGCGCGTAGTGGCTGAGGGAGG
>JAJZUI010000018.1 GCA_021847175.1 Pseudomonadota bacterium | reverse complement strand
GGGTTGTCCACCATCCATTCCTGCGCCAGCGCCGCGGCCGGCTGGTTGCCGCCATGGCCGTTGACCAGCAGCACACGGCGGAAACCGTTTCGCTTGAGGCTGTCCAGCACGTCGCGCACCACGACCGCGTAGGTCGCGACGCGCAGCGAGATGCTGCCGGGATAGGCCTGGAAATAGGGCGAGATGCCGAAGGGCAGCGCGGGAAACACCGGCACGCCGAGCGGCTCCGCCGCCTCCACCGCAACGCGCTCGGCGAGGATCGCGTCGGTCGCGAGCGAGAGCCCGGCATGCTGCTCCACGCTGCCCAGCGGCAGCACGGCGCGGTCGTCGTGCCGCAGCCAGTCCTCGACCATCCGCCAGTCCATTTCGCTGATACGCATGCAGTTCCCCCCGGCCTTGCGCCGCGGAGGCTTGCACAAGCGCCCGGCACGTCAATCCCTGGGTTCGCATGGCGGCCCCGCCATGGCAGGAAGCGGGGATGCAACTCGCCCTCGACGTCCTGCCGCTGGCCTCGCTCGTCCTGCTGCTGGCGACCGGCCGCGTGAAGCCCGCCGCCGCCTGCCTCGCCGCCATCCTGCTCACCCTCCCCGCCGCCTGGCGCATCGCGCCCGGGATCGCACTCGCGCCGTTCCTGCTGCGCGCGGTGGAACAGGGGCTGTGGCTGGCGATCGTTCCGGTTGGGCTCATCGCAGGTGGGCTCGTTTATCATGCCGCAGTGGGCGCGCGCGACGCGCCGGGCGGTATCAGCACCGACACGCTGTTCATCGCCGCCTTCCTGCTCGGGCCGTTCATGGAGACAGTGACGGGCTTCGGCGTCGGCTGCGTGTTCGCGCTCGGGCTGATCCGCGCCGCCGGGCTTTCCGGCCCGCGCGCGGCGGCCATCGGGCTGCTGACACAGGCGCTGATCCCGTGGGGCGGGCTCGGCCCCGGCACCGCGCTCGGGGCGGCGCTGGCGGGCATTCCGCCGCAGGCGATGGCCGCGCGCAGCGCGGTGGTGGTGGCGGCCACCCTGCCCTTTCTGCTGCTATTGTTCTGGCGCTGGACCGCGGCGGAGGGGCACGCGGTTCCCGCCCGCGACAAGCCGGCGCAGTTCCTCTGGGTGGTCGCGGTCGGGCTGTCGCTGATCGCCTGGCACCGCGCCGCACCGTGGGAGATGTGCGGCCTGCTCGCGACCGGCGGCGTGCTGGCGGTGAAGCTGCTTTGGCGCGCGCCGCCGCGCACGCCCGCCGCCGTGCTGGCCGCGCTGCGCGCCGCCTTCCCCTATCTGCTGCTTGCCGCCTCCCTGCTCGCAAGCCACCTGTGGCGTCATCCGCCGAGCCTGGCGCTGGTCGCGCACCTGCCGGCGATCCCCGCCAACTCCGCGATGGTGGTGCTGTGGCTTGTGGCGGTGTTCCTGCTGACCCGCGGGAAGGCGCCGGTCGCGGCGCTGCGTGGCGCTCTCGCTCGCGCGCGGCGGCCGGCGGTGGCCCTGCTGGGTTTCGTGCTGTTCTCGCGCGTGCTGGCGGCGGCGCAGGTGCCGCAGGGGCTCGCCGGCGCACTCACGGGCCTGCTCGGCCACGCGGCACCCCTTGCCTCGCCGGTGCTCGCGGGGCTCGCAGGCTTCTTCGCCGGAACCAATGTCGGGTCCAACGCCGCGATGATGCCGCTGCAGGCAGCACTGGGCCGCGCCGCGCATCTCGGGCCGCTGGTGCTGCCGACGGTGCAGAACGGCACCCTGTTCCTCGTGCTCTCGCCGCAACTGACCGCGATCGCGGCCGGCGTGCTCGGCGACGGCACGCGGCCCGCCGGCATCTGGCGCGTCGCCTGGCCGATCTTTCCGCTCGCCATCGCGATCGGCCTCGCCGGCATCGCCATCGGGTGATACGAAGCGCCATGACGCTCGCGGCGCGCCGACACATCGCCCGGACCTGCCCGCGCTTCGCCGCGCTGATGCGGCGCGTCGGCCCCTGCCGCATGGAAACGGACACGCAGTCGCCCTACGAGGCGCTGGTGCGCGCGATCGCGCATCAGCAGCTGCACGGCAAGGCGGCGCGCACCATCACCGCGCGCTTCGTCGCATTGGGCGCCGGCCCGTTCCCGACGCCCGCCGAGGTGCTCTCGCTGGGCGACGCGGCGATGCGCGGCTGCGGCTTCAGCGCCT
Organism: Pseudomonadota bacterium; assembly: GCA_021847175.1. GTDB lineage: Bacteria > Pseudomonadota > Alphaproteobacteria > Acetobacterales > Acetobacteraceae > JAJXXT01. The sequence continues at coordinate 24,603 of JAJZUI010000018.1, read as the reverse complement.
CGAAGACCGCGGCGATCCGCGACATCGCGCTGCATGCGGAGCGCGGCCTGGTGCCGAGCCGCCGCCAGGCCGCGCGCATGTCCGACGCGCGGCTGATCGAGCGGCTGACGCAGATCCGCGGCGTGGGGCGCTGGACCGTGGAGATGCTGCTGATGTTCACGCTGGGTCGGCCGGACATCCTGCCGGTCGACGATTTCGGCGTGCGCGAGGGCTATCGCATCCTCTACGACCTGGGCGAGCAGCCGAAGCCGCGGGAACTCGCGGCGATCGGCGAGGCCTGGTCGCCCTATCGCAGCACCGCCGCCTGGTATCTCTGGCGCGCGGTGGACGAGGCCCGGGCAGGGTAGCGCGATCCTGGACCGCGCGCCCCTCGCGGGCGCAGAGTGCCGGGCGGGAGGAAACGCAAATGAGCGAACAGCGCAGGACGCCGCCTGAGGCCGCCGCCGCTCCACCCCACGTGAAGAACCTGGTGCGCACCGCGGACGTGCGCATCGTCGAGTACACGCTGCGGCCGGGCGAGGCGAACCCGTGGCACTATCATTCCGAAGTCACGGACCGGGTCTATTGCCTCGAGGGGCTGATCGGCGTCGATCTGCGCGAGCCGCCCGCGCGTGTCGTGCTGCGGCCCGGGGAGAGCCATGAGGTGCCGGTGGGTGCCGTGCACCATGTCGGCAACGCAGGCAACGGCACCAGCCGCTACCTGCTGATCCAGGCGCTCGGGCAGTACGATTTCATCAAGGCTGGCTGATGAACTCCTCGACCGCGCGCACGAACCCCTCGGGGTCGTCGGCGTGCAGCCAGTGGCCGGCCGCCGGCAGCACCGCGAAGCGGACGGCGGGGAACAGGGCACGGATTGCCTCGTGGTGTTCCTCGCGCACGTAGCGCGAACGCGCGCCGGTGAGAAACAGCACCGGCCCCTCGAAGTGCCCATCCGCGATCGGCCAGTCGAGAATGTCGTAGAGCCCGGCGGCGATTTCCTCGAGCCCCACGGTCCAGCGCGGCTCCCGCCCGGTCATCAGGTTCTGGGCGAGGAAGCCACGCACGGAAGGGTCCGGGGCGGCCGGGGCCAGCGCCGCGTCGGCGTCCGCGCGGGTCATGCCGGGAAACAGCCGCATGCCGCGCATCGCCGCGATATAGGCGTTGAACTCGCTGCGATAGCGTACCGGCGCGATGTCCGCGACGATCAGCCGGCGCACCGTCCCTGGGTGGCGCAGCGCGACGGTCATCGCGACCTTTCCGCCCATGGAATGACCGAGCAGGTCGCAGGGTGTGGCGCCGAGCGAGGCCAGCGTCTCCACCACGTCCGCGGCCATCTCCGGATAGGTCATGCCAGGCGCGTGCGGGCTGCCGCCGTGGTTGCGCAGATCGAGCGCCAGCACCCGGCGGCGCTCCGCGAGACGTTTCTGCACCGTCGCGAGATTGGTGGCGCGGCCGAACAGCCCGTGCGTCATCGCAAGCGGGGGCTCACCCTCTCCGCGTTCGATCGCGCGCAGCAGCATCGTCACCGCCTGCGCGGGGGCCACGCGGCGACCGCGACGCCCGCCAGCACCAGCGCCGTGCCGGCGACAAGGTCGGGCCCGATCGTTTCGCCCAGCCACCAGGCCGAGAACAGCAGCCCCGCCGCCGGCGTCGCGAGGAAGCCCACGGAGGAGATCATCGCGGGCAGGGTCGCCGCCGCCTCCATCACGCACCAGGTGCCCGCCGGCCCCGCGAGCCCGCCGATATAGCCGAGCGCGCCCACCGCGCCGATGCCCCATTCCGACGGGCGCGGCGCCTCCAGCCAGGCGAGCGGCAGCAGCACCAGCGTCGCGAGGCCGAAGCACCAGGGCAGCAGGTCCAGCATCCGGTGCTCCGGCGGGAAGCGCCGCACCGTGAGGATCGCAGCCGAGAACCCGCCCGCCGCGATCAGCAGCAGCGCATGGCCGAGCAGCACGCCCTTAGCGTGCCAGTCGATCGCCCACGGCCCCATCAGCACCACCACGCCGGCGAGCCCGATCCCCGCCGCGGTCCAGCGCCGCGCCGAGACCCGCTCGCGCAGCAGAACGTAGGAGAGCGGCGCGATCCAGATGGTGGTGACGTTGGCCAGGATGGTCGTGCGCCCCGCCGAGACATAGGCGACCGCGATGTGCGCCAGCGCGAAGAACAGCGCCAGTTGCAGCAGCCCCACGGAGAGCACCGCCGGCATGTCCCGCCGCCCCGGCAGCCGCACGCGGCCCGTCGTCAGCAGCAGCACCACGGTCGCGGTCAGGCACGAAACCCCGGCGCGGCCGGCGGCGAACCACAGCGGCTGCGCGCCGTCCTCGATCGCGAGCTTGGTGATCGGCCAGGCGCTGGCGAGCAGCACCACGGAGGCGGCAAGCTGCGCCAGGCCACGCACCGGCAGCCCCTCGCGGGGAATGGCTGTCGTCGCTTCCGCGGACATGCATGCGCCATCGCATGTCCCGGCCGCGCTGCCTACCCTTTCCGCGCGCCTAGAGCCGCGCGCGGGTCGAGCGGGGGGTCGCGAGCAGCAGGTTCGTCTCGCTGTCGCGCACGCCCTGGATCAGGCGGATGCGCCGCAGCGCCGCGTCGAGGTCGGCGAGGCTCTCGGTGCCCAGTTCCACCACCAGGTCCCAGCGCCCGTTGGTGGTGTGGATGGCGGCGATCTCGGCAAAGCCCGCGAGGCTGCGCACCACCCGGTCCGCCGCGACACCCTCGACCGCGATCATCACGATGCCGCGCACCGGCTGCTCGATGGCGTCGGATTTGAGGATGACGGTGTAGCCGAGGATGGTGCCCGATCGCTCCAGCCGCTCGATGCGCGCTCGCACCGTCGCCCGCGAGACGCCGAGTTCCGTGGCGAGCGCGGAGATGCTCTGCCGCCCATTATGGCGCAGCAGCGCGGTGAGTTTCGTATCGATTTCGTCCATTGCTTTCCAATTTGGCAATACCAGCCGCCAGAACGTTATGGATCGCTTGCTGACTTGCCAAGATTGCGTGTTCAATCCGCCACGCGGCGCTGATTGATTCTGCCCCGACGGCCATTGCGGCTGCGCGGGGAACGAATGACGACACGGGTCTGCAAGCTGATCGGCGCCCCGGTGCACGACGGCGCCGGGCAGCGGGGCTGCGAGATGGGCCCGATCGCGCTGCGCACGGCTGGGCTGGCCGAGGCGATCGCGAGCCTCGGACATCGCGTGGCCGATCTCGGCACGCTCTCTCCACCGCCGCCGCGCCCGGCGAGCTTTCCCAACCCGGCGCTGAAGAACCTGCCGCAGGTCGCCGCCTGGGTGGAGACCCTCGCCGAGGTGGCGTTCGCCGAGAGCGCGGAGGGAATGCCGGTCTTCATGGGCGGCGATCACTCGCTGTCCGCCGGCACCGTCGCGGGGCTGGCGCGGCGCGCGGCCCTGCTCGGCCGGCCGCTCTTCGTCCTTTGGCTGGACGCGCATCCGGATTTCCACTCCCTCCACTCGACCGAGAGCGGTAACATCCACGGAACCCCCGTGGCCTACGTCACCGGCCAGCCCGGCTTCGCCGGCGGACTGCCGACGCTGGCGGCGACGGTCGAACCCGCCCATGTCGCGATGCTCGGCATCCGCAGCGTCGATGCCGCGGAGCGCCGCGCCCTCACCGACAGCGGCATCACCGTCTTCGACATGCGCGCGATCGACGAGCACAGCATCGCCCCCCTGCTGCGCCAGGTGCTGGAACGCGTGCGCGCGCTGGACGGCCTGCTGCATGTCAGCCTCGACGTCGATTTCCTCGACCCCTCCATCGCGCCCGCGGTCGGCACCACCGTACCCGGCGGTGCCACCTTCCGCGAGGCGCACCTGGTGATGGAGATGCTGCACGACAGCGGGCTCGTCTCCAGCCTCGACCTCGTGGAGCTCAACCCCTTCCTCGACGAGCGCGGCCGCACCGCGACGCTGCTGGTCGACCTCGTGGCGAGCCTGTTTGGCCGCCGTGTCCTGGACCGCCCGACAAGGAGCTTCTGATGCCCGCTACCACCAGCCTCAACATCGTGCCCTTCGTCAGCGTCGACGCCATGATGAAGCTGATCAACGCGCTCGGCGCCGAGCGCTTCCTCACGGAGCTTGCCGGCTATATCGAGGAGGATTTCCGCCGCTGGGAAAGCTTCCATAAGACGGCGCGCGTGGCGGCGCACTCGCCCGACGGCGTGATCGAGCTGATGCCGGCGAGCCACGACACGCTCTACGCCTTCAAGTACGTGAACGGGCACCCGAAGAACACGCGCACCGGGCGACAGACCGTCACCGCCTTCGGGCTGCTCGCGGACGTGGCGACCGGCTACCCGATCCTGCTCTCCGAGATGACCATCCTGACCGCGATGCGCACGGCGGCGACCTCCGCGGTCGCGGCGAAGTACCTGGCGCCCGCGGGCGCTCGGACGATGGCGCTGATCGGCAACGGCGCGCAGTCAGAGTTCCAGGCGCTGGCGTTCCGCGCGCTGCTCGGCATCGAGCGGCTGCGGCTGCACGACATCGACCCGGCGGCGACGCGCAAATGCGCCGGCAACCTCGCGCGCCTGGGCTTCGAGGTCACGCCGTGCGCCTCGGTGGAGGCGGCGGTTCAGGGCGCGCAGGTCATCACCACCGCAACGGCGGACAAGCAGTGCGCGACCATCCTCTCCGACAACCTGGTCGGCGCCGGGACGCACATCAACGCGATCGGCGGCGACTGCCCGGGCAAGACCGAGCTGCACCGCGACATTCTGCTGCGCTCCAGCATCTTCGTGGAATATCCGCCGCAGACACGGATCGAGGGCGAGATCCAGCAGCTGCCGCCGGACCACCCGGTTCAGGAGTTGTGGCGGGCCGTCGCCGGCGAGGTACCGGGGCGGCGCTCGGCCGGCGAGATCACGCTGTTCGACTCCGTCGGCTTCGCGATCGAGGATTTCTCGGCGCTGCGCTACGTCCGCGACCAGGTGGTGCGGACCCCGATCGCCGAGCAGCTGGACATGCTGGCCGACCCCGACGACCCGCGCGACCTGTTCGGCATGATCCTGCGCGCCGCCTGACCCGCCCCGCCCTTCCATCGCGCACGCCTGGCGCGGCATGCTGCGCCGAGCCTCACCGGGGGACAGCATGTCCGAGACCAGTCCTTTTGCCGCCTTCGCCGCCGACCGCGTGCCGCGCGACGCGTTGCGCCGGCGCATCACGGATGCCACGCGGCGGCCGGAAACGGAGTGCATGCCGCCGCTGCTCGCCGAGGCGCGGATGGAGCCCGCCGCGCTCGCCGCGGCGCAGGCGACCGCTTCGCGGCTGATCAGCGGCCTGCGCAGCAAGCGCCAGGGCGGCGGCGTCGAGGGGCTGATGCAGGAATACGCGCTCTCCAGCGAGGAGGGGATCGCGCTGATGTGCCTCGCCGAGGCGCTGCTGCGCATCCCCGACACCGCGACGCGCGATGCGCTGATCCGCGACAAGATCGGCGGCGGCGACTGGCGCGCGCATCTCGGCCACTCGCCCTCGCTGTTCGTCAATGCCGCGACCTGGGGGCTGGTGGTCACCGGCTCGCTCACCTCGCTCGCCAACGAGACGGGGCTGTCGGGCGCGCTGGCGCGGCTGGTGGCGCGCGGTGGCGAACCGCTCATCCGCGGCGGCGTCGATGTGGCGATGCGCCTGCTCGGCGAGCAGTTTGTCATGGGCGAAACGATCCCGCTGGCGCTGGCCCGCGCGCGCAAGCTGGAGCCCAGGGGTTTCCGCCACTCCTACGACATGCTCGGCGAGGCCGCGGCGACGGCGGCGGACGCGCGGCGCTACCGCGACGCCTACGAGGCCGCAATCCACGCCATCGGCAACGCCGCCGAGGGGCGCGGGCCGATCGAGGGGCCCGGTATCTCGATCAAGCTTTCGGCGCTCCATCCACGCTACAGCCGCGCGCAGCGTCATCGCATGCTGGAAGAGCTCTATCCGGTGCTGCGCGACCTGGCACTGCTGGCCCACCGTTACGATATCGGCATCAACCTCGACGCCGAGGAAGCCGACCGGCTGGAACCCTCGCTCGACCTGCTGGAGGCGTTGTGCCAGGAGGAGGCGCTCGCCGGCTGGGGCGGCATCGGCTTCGTCGTGCAGGCGTATCAGAAGCGCGCGCCCTTCGTGCTCGACTGGATCATCGGCATGGCGCGCGCAACCGGGCACCGGCTGATGGTGCGCCTGGTGAAGGGTGCCTACTGGGACGCCGAGATCAAGCGCGCGCAGCTCGACGGCATGCCTGACTATCCCGTGTTCACGCGCAAGGTGCACACGGATGTCTCCTACCTCGCCTGCGCGCGCCGGCTGCTCGCCGCGCCCGATGCGGTCTTCCCGCAATTCGCGACCCACAACGCGATGACGCTGGCAGCGATCCACACGCTGGCCGGCGATGACGCACCGCGCGACCGCTACGAGTTCCAGTGCCTGCACGGCATGGGCGAGCCTCTCTACGAGCAGGTGGTCGGCGCCGGCAAACTCGACCGGCCCTGCCGCATCTACGCGCCGGTGGGCACGCACGAGACGCTGCTCGCCTATCTGGTGCGGCGGCTGCTCGAGAACGGCGCCAACGCATCCTTCGTGCACCGCATCGCCGACCCGAATGTTCCGGCTGAGGAACTGATCGCCGACCCCGTGACGGAAGCGGGCGCGATCGTGCCGCAGGGCCAGCCGCATCCCGCGATCCCGCTCCCGCGCGACATGCTGGAGGGGCGCGCGAACTCCGCGGGCCTCGACCTCGCCGACGAGAATGTGCTGGAGGCGCTGGCCGCGAGTTGCGCGGGCGCCGGCCCCTGGCACGCGGAGCCGATGCTGGGCGAGGGTCCTGCCACGGGCGCGCCGCGCGTGCTGCTCAACCCCGCCGACCACCGCGACACCGTCGGCACCGTCATCGAGGCGGACGAGGCAATCGTTTCGCGTGCGATGGCGATTGCCGAGGAGGCCGCGCCCGCCTGGGCCGCGACCCCACCCGCGCGGCGCGCCGGGATCCTGCGCGGTGCCGCGGACCTGCTGGAGGCGCGCATGCAGGCGCTGATCCCGCTCATCGTGCGCGAGGCCGGCAAGTCCTTCGCCAACGCCGTGGGCGAGGTGCGCGAGGCGACGGATTTCCTGCGCTACTACGCCGCCGGCATCGAAGGCTTCGACAACGCGACGCACCGCCCGCTCGGCCCCGTTGTGTGCATCAGCCCGTGGAACTTCCCGCTCGCCATCTTCACCGGCCAGGTCGCGGCGGCGCTTGCGGCGGGCAACGCGGTGCTGGCGAAGCCGGCGCCGGAGACGCCGCTGATCGCAGCCCAGGCGGTCGCGGTCCTGCGCGCGGCGGGCGTCCCCGCGGGCGCGCTGCAACTGCTGCCAGGCGGCACCGCGACAGGAGCGGCGCTGGTCGCCGACCGGCGCACCAGGGGCGTGCTGTTCACCGGCTCGACCGAGGCGGCACGCCACATCCAGGAAAGCCTCGCCCGGCGGATGGAGGCGGCGCCGGTCGCGCTGATCGCCGAGACAGGCGGGCAGAACGCGCTGGTGGTGGATTCCTCGGCGCTGCCGGAACAGGTGGTGGCCGACGCGATCCGTTCCGCCTTCGATTCAGCGGGGCAGCGTTGCTCCGCGCTGCGCGTTCTTTGCGTGCAGGAGGACGTCGCCGAGCGCATCTTCACGATGCTGCGCGGCGCGGTGCGCGAGCTGGCCGTGGGTAACCCGGACCGGCTCGCGACCGATGTCGGCCCGGTGATCTCGCCGCGCGCGCGCGACGGCATCCTCGGCCACATCGCCGCGATGCGCGCCCGCGGCAACACGGTGGAGACGCTGCCACTCTCGGACGCCTGCGCCCACGGCACCTTCGTGGCACCGACGCTTATCGAGATCGGCGAGATGGCGGAGCTGAAGCGCGAGGTATTCGGCCCGGTGCTGCATCTGCTGCGCTTCCGCCGCGACCGGCTCGATGCGCTGATCGAGAGCGTGAACGCCACCGGCTACGCGCTCACCTTCGGCGTGCACACCCGCATCGCCGAGACCGAGGCGCGCGCCACGGCACTCGCCGCGGCCGGCAACATCTACGTCAACCGCGACCTCATCGGCGCCGTGGTCGGCGTGCAGCCGTTCGGCGGGCGCAATCTTTCGGGAACCGGCCCCAAGGCGGGCGGCCCGCTCTACCTGCACCGGCTGCTGGCGAGCGCGCCGCCGCCGCTCAAGGGCAGCCCGCCGCCACAGGCAGCGGAGTGGGTCGCGCATCTGCGCGCCTCGGGCTCGCCGGCGGCGGAGCAGGCCGCGGCACTCGTCGCCGCCTCCCCGTTCGGCCACGCGGAGGAACTGCGCGGCGCGGTCGGCGAGCGCGACCGCTACGAGCTGGTGCCGCGCGGGGCGGTGCTTTGTCTCGGCGCGCGGCCCGATCTCACGGTCGCGGCGGCGCTCGCCACCGGCAACCGCGCGCTGGTGGCGCAGGGCACTTCGGTGCCGCCGGGACTCGCGAAACATGTCGTTGCGGTTTCGGACTGGCAGCACCAGGCCTTCGATGCGGCGCTCTACGACGGCGACGAAGCAGGCGCGCGGGAGCTGGCGCTGGCGCTGGCCGAGCGGCCCGGCCCGATCGTGACGCTACAGACGGCATCGGGCGGGCTGCGGCTGGAGGCGCTGCTCGCCGAGCGCAGCATCAGCGTCAACACCGCCGCCGCCGGCGGCAACGCGACGCTGATGGCGCTCGTCTGAGGGCCGTCCGCCCAGAGGCCGCCCGATCTAAAGGCCGACGTCGAGCATGATCTTGCCGATATGCGCGCTGCTCTCCATCAGCGCGTGCGCGGCCCCGGCCTCGGCGAGCTTGAAGGTGCGGTGGATGACCGGCCCGCAGCGCCCGGCGGCGAGCACCGGCCAGACGCGTTCGCGCAGCGCCGTGGCGATCGAGCCCTTCTGTGCCGTGGTGCGCGGGCGCATCGTCGAGCCGCAGACGGTGAGCCGGCGCACCATGATCGGCCCGAGGTCGAACGTCTCCACCTTTGAGCCCTGCAGGAAGGCGATGATCACCAGCCGCCCGTCCAGCGCCAGCGCGCGGATGTTGCGGGCGAAATATCCCGCGCCGACCATGTCGAGCACCACGTCCACGCCCTTGTTGCCGGTCGCCTTGCGGACCTCCTCCAGGAAATCCGCCTCGCGATAGTTGATCGCGACCGCGCCCAGCGCCTCGGCGGCGCGCGCCTTGGCCGCGCTGCCCACGGTGGTGAAGACCCGGGCGCCGAACTCGCGGGCAAGCTGGATCGCGGTCACGCCGATGCCCGACGTGCCGCCGTGCACCAGCACTGACTCCCCCGGTGCGAGCCGCCCGAGCATGAACAGGTTGGCCCAGACGGTGAAATAGGTCTCGGGCAAGGCCGCGGCGCGCAGCGCGTCATAGCCCGCGGGCCAGGGCAGCGTCTGCGCCTCGGGGGCCACCGCATACTCCGCGTAGCCGCCGCCGTTGGTCAGCGCGCAGACATGATCGCCGGGCCTGTATGCCGTGACCTCGGCCCCGGCCGCGACCACCTCGCCCGCGACCTCGAGGCCCAGGATCGGGCTGGCACCAGGCGGCGGCGGGTAGGAGCCCTGGCGCTGCGCCACGTCAGGTCGGTTCACCCCGGCGGCGAGCACGCGGATCAGCACCTCGTCCGGCTTCGGCTCCGGCACCGGCCCCTCCGCCAGTTCCATGACCTCCGGCCCGCCGGGGGCGCTGAAGCCGATATGGGTCATCGTGGTGGGCAGGCTCATCGTGAATCCTCCGTCGTGCGCGCCGCGTAGCGGCGCGCGAACCTCAGCTGCCATGGTGGCGGAAATCAGCCGACGCGCAGCAGCCGCGGCCCCTCGTCGCGCAGCCAGCGCATCGCCGCCTCGGTGTGCGGCGTCATGGTCGCCACGAGAGCCCAGAAGCGGCTGCCGTGGTTCATGTGGCGCAGATGCGCGACCTCGTGCGCCGCCACGTAGTCCTGCACGAAGGGCGGCGCCATTACCAGCCGCCAGCAGAAGGAAAGGTCGCCGCGCGCGGAGCAGCTGCCCCAGCGGGTGCGCGTGTCCTTGACCGTGATGCGGCGCGGCCGCAGCCCCGCCTCGCCGGCCTTGGCCACGGCCAGCGTGGTGAAGCGGTGGCGCGCCTCGGCGCGCAGGAAGTCGGCCACCCGGCGCGGCAGGAACTCGGCATCGCCCGAGACATGGATGGTGCGGTCGCGCAACTGCACGCCGGCGCGCCCGGAAGGGGCGTGGCGGATATGGTGCATCTCCCCGTCCACCGGCACCTGCGCCCCGTCCGCGAACGGCAGGCGCAGCGGCAGGGCGGCGAGGTGGGCGGCGATCCACTCCGCGTTGTCGTGCAGCAGCCCCATTGCCGCCTGCCGCCCGGCGCGCAGCGGAAGGGTGACGACCACGGCGCCGTCGGCGGGGTCGATGCGCAGGGAAATCCGCCGTGCCTGGCGGCTGCGGCGCCAGCGGACCGGGGCTGGACCGCTAGGCAGGCGCAACAACTCTGGCTTGGTGGATTCCATTGCCGCGATCCTGCCGTGCGGCGCGCGCCGGCGCAACGATTTCGTTGACGTGGATTGCTAGATCTCGAAACGGTGTTGCGCGAGCGCGGCCGCGGCGGCCGCCACCACCCCGTCCCAGTCGCCGTGCCGCTCCTGGCGGAACAGGCGCAGCGAGGGGTACCAGGGGCTGTCCTCGCGCCCGGCGAGCCAGCGCCAGTCCGCCGCGCGTTGCAGCAGCACCCAGGCCGGCCGGCCGAGCGCGCCGGCGAGGTGCACCAGCGAGGTATCGCCGGCGATGACGAGGTCGAGCCGGTTGATCAGCGCCGCCGTGTCCGCGAAGTCGCGGATCGCTGCGCGCGCGACCACGAGGTTGTCCGCCTCCTCGATCTCTCGCTCGGTCGCCTCGTCATACTGGGTCTGCAGCACCACGAACTTCGCCTCCGGCCGCGCCGCGCGGATGCGGTTGAGGACGGCGAAGGGGATCGAGCGGGTGGCGAAGCCAGCGAAGTTCGGGTTGCCGGACCAGGCGATGCCGATGCGCGGCCGCTCGGGGAGCGCGGTCCCGAGCAGCCGGTCCCAGCGCGCCTGCACCTCCTCCGGCGGCGCGAGGTACGGCACCGTCGCCGGCAGGTTGTCGAGCGTGACGCCGAGGAACCAGGCCAGGCTCATGACCGGGATCGCATAGTCGTGCGCCGGCAGCCGCACCCCCTGCTCGGCGACGTGGAACACGCCCTCGACGCTGCCCATGAGGCGGCCGAGCCCCGGCGGCACCTCCAGCGCCACGCGCGCCCCCCGGGCGGCGAGCATGGGCACGAAGCGGGCGAACTGGATGTTGTCGCCGAACCCCTGCTCGGCGTGCACCAGCACCGTCCTGCCTTCGATGTCGGTGCCGGGCGTCAGCCTGGGTGCCGTGATGTCGCGGCGCCGCTCCTCCGGGCGCTGGGCGGCGAACCGCGCCTCGTACTCGCGGAACCCCGTCTCGTAGTCGCCGAGCAGCAGCCGCGTCATGCCGCGGTTGGCGAGCAGCGCGGGGCTGCCGGGGGCGAGCCGTTCCGCCTCCAAGTAGATGTCGAGCGCGCGCTCCGGCTCGCCGGCGTGGCCCACGATGGCAGCGAGGTTGAGGCGCGCCCCCGCATCCTCCGGCGCCAGCGCCACCGCCTCGGTGGCGGCCGCGACCGCCTCCTCCATCCGGCCCGCCGCCATCAGCGCGAGCCCGCGCGCCGAATGGAGTGCCGGCTCGCCGGGGAAGCGCGCGAGTGCTGCGTCCGCGCGGGCGAGCGCCTCGGGCAAGCGGCGCAGGTCGGTCAGGATCCCGATCTCGAGCGCCGCCGCGCCGGGATGCAAGGGGTCGAGTTCGCGCGCGGCCTCGGCATGGGCGATCGCCTCCCCGTCGCGCCTCTGGTGGTGCAGCGCGTCGGCGAGCGCGAGCGCGATGTGGGCGCGCCGGGGGTCGAGGCCGCGCGCCGCGCGCAGGCTGGCGATGGCGTCGTCCACCATCCCCTCGGCGCGCAGCATTTGGCCCAGCAGGAGATGCGAGTCCGCCTGATCGGGGCGCAGGAAAGCGACCTCGCGCAGGTGCCGGATCGCCTCGCCGCGCCGCCCAGCGTGCTCGAGCGCGCTGGCCAGCGCCAGCAGCAGGTCGGCATCGCCCGGCATCCGCGCCGCCGCCGCCTCCAGCACCGCGCGTCCCTCGTCCGCGCGCCCCGCCTCGCGCAGCGCGGTGCCGAGCAGGCGTTGCAGGTCGGGATCCTCGGGGTCACGCTCCGCCGCCGCGCGCAGCGCCGCGACCGCACCCTCGCGCTCGCCCAGGGAACGCAGTGCGAGGCCGAGGTTGCGCCAGGCATCGGCCAGGCCCGGCGCCAGTTCCAGCGCCCGGCAGACCCGCGCGAGCCCGGCGCCGGCGCGGCCGCGCGCGACGGCGACCAGGCCCGAGAGGTGCAGCGCGTCCACGTTCTCGGGGTGGGCGGCGAGCACCTGCTCGTAAAGCGCGCCCGCTTCGTCCAGCGAACCCGCCCGGTGCAGCCTCGCGGCCTCGGCGAGACGTTCCGCGATGGAGCCGGTCGCTTCGGACATCCGCCCGAATTAGGCGGTCCGGCGCACGCGGTCGAGGTCCGGCAGGAAGGCGGCAAGCAGGCCCATCAGCGGCAGGAAGGCGCAGAGCCGGTAGACCGCGTCGATGCCCCAGGAATCGGCGAGCAGCCCCAGCACCGCCGCGCCCACGCCGCCCATGCCGAAGGCAAAGCCGAAGAACAGGCCGGAGACGGCGCCGACGCGCCCGGGCATCAGTTCCGTCGCGTAGACCAGGATGGCGGAGAAGGCGGAGGCGAGGATCAGCCCGATCGGCACGGTCAGCACCGTGGTCCAGAACAGGTTGGCGAAGGGCAGCGCGAAGGTGAACGGGAACACGCCGAGGATGGAGCCCCAGATCACGTATTTGCGCCCGATGCGGTCGCCGATCGGCCCGCCGAGGAGCACGCCGGCGGCGACCGCGGCGAGGAACACGAAGAGCCGGATCTGCGCCGCGTGCACCGACAGGCCGAAATGGTGAATCAGGTAGAAAGTATAATAAACATTGAGGCTTGCGAGGTAAAAGTATTTCGAAAAGATGAGCAACACCAGGATCGCGATGCTCCCCGCCACCCGCCGGGCCGAGACCCCCGGGGCGGCACCGGAAGCGGCCCGCGCGGGGCGCTTACGCTGGTGATTGGCCGACCAGCGCCCGATCCAGATCAGCACCGCCATCGCCAGCAGCGCGGCCAGCGCGAACCAGGCGATGCTGTGCTGGCCGTAGGGTAGCACGATGAAGGCGGCGAGCAGCGGCCCCATGGCCGAGCCGCAATTGCCGCCGACCTGGAAGAAGGACTGCGCAAAGCCGAGCCGCCCGCCCGAGGCGGCGCGGGCGGTGCGCGAGGCTTCCGGGTGGAACACCGCCGAGCCCATGCCGACCATGCCGGCCGCGAGCAGCAGCGCGGCGAAGAACGGCGCGCGCGACAGCACCAGCAGGCCCAGCAGCGACACGCCCATGCCGACGGCGAGCGAATAGGGCATCGGCCGCCGGTCGGTGACGACGCCCACCAGCGGCTGGAGCAGCGAGGCGGTGATCTGGAACGTGAGCGCGATTAGCCCCACCTGGCCGAAGCTGAGCGCGAATTGGGTCTTGAGGATCGGGTAGATCGCGGGGATCAGCGACTGGATCGTGTCGTTGAGGAAGTGGCTGAAGCTCAGCGCCAGCAGGATCGGGATCACCGCCACCTGGGCCGGACCGGCGGCCGAGGCGCCATGCATGGGATCTGCGGGCGCTGGCGCGTTCTGCGTCGTCGTCGACAAGGCTCGGATCCCCGGGATGACGCAGCCATGGTGGGGAGCCGCGTGGCCCCGCGCCAGGGGCGCGCGCGCGGATCAGAGCCCCAACGAACGCCGGTCTGCCAGCGCCGGTCTACCAACGCACGCGCGGCATCGGCCCGTGCGGCACGTCCGCGAGTTCCGGCGGCTCGTTGTGGAACGCCCGCGGGTTGCGCCAGCAATCCGGCAGGCCGAGCGTGGCCGTGCAGTAGGGAGCCATGTACGGCGCCGTCGCCGCCTGGGCGGTCACCGATGGGGGCAGCACCGCCGGCGCGGGCGGCCCGGCGCAGGAAGCCAGCGGCACCAGCAACAGGAAGGACAGGCGGCGGACCATGCGCGAGGCTTACGCCGCGCGGATGAACGGGAGGTTTGCGGCGCTGCCCTGCCACGCTATATCCCGCGGCTGCTCCGACGCGGGGATTTGCCGGTTTGTCCGATATCTTTGACGAGGTTGAACAGGAGCTGCGGGCGGACCGCGCCAAGCAGCTTCTGCAACGCTATGCCGGCGTGCTGATCGGCGCCGCGCTGGTGGTCGTGCTAGCGGTGGGCGGATGGGAAGCCTGGCAGGCTTGGCAGGCCCGCCAGCGCGCCGCGGTCGCGACGCTCTATATCCAGGCGAGCAATGCCGCGGACAGCCCCAGTGCCGCGACGCGCCAGGCCGCGGTGCCGGAGCTGCGCCAGGTGATTGCGCGCGGCAACGAGGGCTATCGCACGCTGGCACGGCTGCGCCTCGCCGCGGTGCTCGCCGCCAGCAGTCCCAAGGAAGCGCTCTCGCTGTGGGACCAGGTGGCGGGGGACCGCGCGGCGGACCCGCTGCTGCGCGAGACGGCGAACCTGTCCTGGGCACTGCACGTGCTCGACACCGGCGACCCCGGTGTGGTGCGCGGCCGGCTGGAGGCCCTCGCGCGGCCACAGGATCCGCTGCACGCGCTCGCCGAGGAGGGCCTCGCGCTGCTCGATGTGCGGCTGGGCAGGGTGGCACAGGCAAAGGTGCGCCTGAAGGCGCTGATGAACGACACCACCGCGCCGCAGGGCGTGCGCGGGCGGGCCGCCGGCCTCCTGATCCAGCTCGGAGGTGCGTGATGGACCGCCCCGCCCCATCCCGACTCGCCCCATCCCGACTCGCCCCGTCCCGACTCGCCCTGCCCCGCCTCGCGCGCCGCGCGATGGTCCTCGGCGCGCCGCTGGTTCTAGCCGGCTGCGGGCTCGGGAACATGTGGTTCGGCACGACCAAGCCGCCGATCCCCGGCAAGCGCTATCCCGTGCTGACGGAGCGGCACGGGCTCGCGGTCGACTCCGACGCGCCGCCGGTCTCGGTGCCCGCGGCGACGGACGATGCCAACTGGCCGCAGCCGGGCGGCGAGCCCGCGCACGCGGGCGGCAACCTGGCGCTGGCGGCCAAGCCCTCGCTTGCCTGGCGCGCGGATATCGGCGCCGGCACCGCGTTTCGCCAGCGCATCACGGCAACGCCGGTGGTGGATGGCGGGCGCGTGTTCACCATGGACGCGGACGCGGTGGTGCACGCCTTCTCCGCCAAGGACGGCAGCGTGCTGTGGCGCGCCTCGACCCGCTCGAAGGGCGACCGCAGCACCAACGTGGGCGGCGGCATCGCCGTCGCCGGCGGGAGGGTCTACGCCAGCACCGGGCGCGGCGACGCGGTCGCGTTCGAGGCGGCGAGCGGCAAGCGCGTCTGGGCGGCGCGGCTGGGCAGCGCCGCGCGCGGCGGGCCTACGGTGGTGCAGGACCAGCTGTTCGTGGCGCTCTTGGGCGACTCGCTGGTCGCGCTCTCGCGCGCCGACGGCAAGCAGGTCTGGGCGCACCATGCGGCACAGGTGGATTTCGGCTCGCTCGGTTCGCCGGCGCCCGCCTATGCGGAGGGCGTGCTGATCGCCGGCTTCGAATCCGGCGACCTGCTGGCGCTGCGCGCCGTCTCCGGCATCGTGCTGTGGGGAGACAGCCTGGCGAACCCGGCCGGGCGCGGCGCGGTCGGCGCGCTGTCCGCGATCCGCGGCATGCCAGCGATCCAGGACGGGCGGGTCTATGCCGTGAGCCTCGGCGGCAGCGCGGTCGCCGACGACCTGCGCGCCGGGCGGCGGCTGTGGTCACGCGACATCACCTCGAGCGAGTCGCCCTGGGCCGCAGGCAACTATATCTATTTCGCCACCCAGGACGCGCGCGTCGCGGCCGTTTCCGCCGACGAGGGCCGGGTCGCGTGGGTGACGCAGCTCGAGGCGTTCACCGACCCCAAGGTGCAGAAGCACCCGATCCTGTGGCACGGGCCGGTGATGGCGGGAGGGCGGCTTCTGGTGGCCAGCGAGCACGGCGAGGCGACGTGGATCGACCCGGCGAAGGGCGCGGTGCTGGGCTCGATGCGGCTGCCGGACGGCGCGGCCGTCGCCCCGGTGGTCGCGGGCGGGACGCTCTACGTCGTGACGCTGGGCGGCGCGCTGCTCGCGTACCGCTGACGCCATGCTCCCGCTCGTCGTCATCGCCGGGCGGCCGAATGTCGGCAAGTCCACACTGTTCAACCGCCTGGTCGGGCGGCGGATCGCGATCGTCGCCGACACGCCGGGGGTGACGCGCGACTGGCGCGAGGCGGAGGCGCTGCTGCGCGGCCGGCGGGTGCGCGTGGCCGACACCGCGGGGTTGGAGGAGGCGCCGCCGGAAAGCCTGGCGCGGCGCACGCACGAGGCCGCGGCCTCCGCGATCCGAGAGGCCGATCTCGTCGTGTTCGTGGTCGACGGGCGCGCCGGCATCGTACCGGATGATCAACATTTCGCCGCCTGGCTGCGCCGCGTCGGACGGCCGGTGCTGCTGGTCGCCAACAAGGCGGAGGGACGCGAGGGCTGGGCCGGCGCGCTGGAGGCGCATCGGCTCGGCTTCGGCGCGGCGCTGCCGGTCTCGGCCGAGCATGGCGAGGGGCTCGCCGAACTGATGGGCGAGATCGTGGACCGCCTGCCGGAGGAGGTGCCGGAAACCGGCGAGGAGACGCCGCTCAAGCTCGCCGTGGTGGGGCGGCCGAACGCGGGCAAGTCCACGCTGGTCAACCGCCTGCTCGGCGAGGCGCGCCTGGTGACGGGGCCGGAGCCGGGCCTGACGCGCGACGCCATCGCGGTGCGCATCCGCGACGCGGAGGGGCCGATCGAGATCGTGGACACCGCGGGGATGAGGAAGCGCGCACGGGTGCAGAGGGGGCTGGAGCAGGCCTCGGTCGCGGCAAGCCTCGCGGCGCTGAAGCTCGCCGAGGTGGTGGTGCTGCTGGCCGACGCGACGCTGGGGCTGGAGGACCAGGACCTACAGCTCGCGCGCCTGGTGGAGCGCGAGGGACGCGCGCTGGTGATCGGGCTCAACAAGTGGGACGCGGTGGAGGACCGGGCGAAGGCGCGGCGGCAGGTTTCGGATGCGCTGGAAGCCTCGCTCGCACAGATGAAGGGGATCGCGGTCGTTCCGTTCTCGGCGCTGACCGGCGCGGGCGTGGAGAAGCTGCTGCCCGCGGTGCGCGCGGCACACGCGACCTGGAACAAGCGTGTGCCGACCGGCGAACTGAACCGCTGGTTCGAGGCGGCGCTGGAACGCCATCCGCCGCCGCTGGTGAACGGGCGCAGGCTCAAGCTGCGCTATGTGACGCAGGCCAAGGCGCGGCCGCCGACCTTCGTGGTGTTCGGCACGCGCGCCGAGGCGACGCCGGAGGATTACCGGCGGTATCTGGCGAATTCGCTGCGCCAGGATTTCGACCTGCCGGGCGTGCCGCTGCGGATCAATTTCCGGGGGACGGAGAACCCGTACGAGGAGCGGTAGGGGCCCGCCCACGAGGATTCTCCTTCGGGAGAGGGCGCAGCCCCGCGGCACCGCACCGGCGCTTCTCAAGCTCGACGAGGTTCACTTCGCGCAACGATCCCCCCCTGGCCGCCAGCCGCGACGGCACGGAGGCGGCAGGCGCATTGACATCCCGGGAGTGGGCGCTACGGTTCGACATCAGCCCTGGCGAACATTTGGCGATATCCATCGGCTTCGTTGCCTGACTGGATCGAATAACGAAGAATAATTCGTCGAGGTGGGGGATCGTTTCGGAGCAGCCCGCATGGCCGATGTCGAGTTGAAGCGGGTTTCCAAGCGCTACGTCCACGGGCGCCGGACGACGGAAACGCTCAGGGACGTGAGCCTGCATGTCCGCGACGGCGAGTTCGTCTCCCTCCTCGGCCGCTCGGGGTGCGGCAAGACGACGCTCCTGCGCATCGTCGGCGGGTTCGTCAACGCGGACGGCGGCGAGGTGCTCGTCGACGGGGCGCCGGTGAGCCAGCCGGGGTCGGACCGCGGCATGCTGTTCCAGCACCCGATGCTATTTCCCTGGCTCACGGTGCTGGACAACACGCTGTTCGGGCCGCGCGCGACGGGGCGGAATTCGCCGGCGGCGCGCGCCCGCGCGATGGAGTTGCTGCAGATCGTGGGCCTCGGCGGCTTCGAGTTCCATTACCCCAAGCAGCTTTCGGGCGGGATGATGCACCGAGCCGCCTTCGCCAGGGCAATGATGGCGGAGCCGAAGATCCTGCTCATGGACGAGCCGTTCGGCGCGCTCGACGCGCTGACTCGCGCCGGCATGCAGCAATTCCTGCTCGATCTGTGGAACCGCCGGCGCTTCACCGTGGTGCTCGTGACGCACGACGTGGAGGAGGCGGTGCTGCTCAGCGACCGTGTCGCCGTGATGGCGGCGGGACCCGGGCAGATCGTGGAGACGATCCCGATCGAACTGCCCCGGCCGCGTACCTACGAGATGTCGGAAACGCCGGAGTTCGTGCAACTGAAGCGGCGCGTGCGCCAGAGCGTGGAACAGACGCCCGCCCGCGGCGCCATGGTCGGCATGCAACTGACGGCGGGGGGCTGAGCGGACAGCGATGGGCGAAGAGCAAGCGCAGACGCCGGCGGCGACACCGCCCGGCATCGCCCTGGACGAGCCGCGTTTCGGCACGCGTTTGCTGCGCCGCTTTGCGGCGGTCGACTGGTCGCGCATCGGAATGGGAACGCTCGGTATCGTCGCCCTGGTTATCGCGTGGTGGCTGGTCGCTCTCATCATCGGCGACAGCGTGTTCCTGCCAACGCCGGCGGCGACGGTCGGGACACTGGTCCATTACCTCACGCACCCCTACCCCTCCCAGGGCGACACGCTCATTGGCAACACGCTGATCAGCCTCGCGCGCATCGTGGTCGGATTCACCTGGGGCGCGCTTGCCGGCATCGCGCTCGGCGCGCTGATGGCCGGGGTGCGGCCCATCCGCCTGATCGTCGATCCGCTGATCGAACTCGGGCGCCCCCTGCCGCCGCTCGCCTTCATTCCCTTGCTCATCGTCTGGTTCGGGATCGGCGAGGCGCCGAAGATCATCCTGATCGGCGTCGGCGTAATTCCGGTGATGGTCGTCTCGGTGGTGGCCGCACTCGATGCCGTTCCGGAGGAGTATGTCGAGGCGGCGCTCTCGCTCGGCGCGACGCGGCGCTATGCGCTGCTGCACGTGCGCATCCGCGCGGCGCTGCCGGCGATGATCACCGGCCTGCGACTGGCGATGGGTATGTCGTGGACAAGTATCGTCGCCGTCGAAATGATCGCGGCGACGGCTGGGCTCGGTTATGTCATCCTCGAGGCATCGAACTACCTCGTCACGCCGATGATCTTTTCGGGGATCCTGCTCATCGCCGTCGTGGCGCTGGTGCTGGACGGCCTGCTGCGCCTGCTGCGCAGACTGGTGGCGCCGATGGGCTGACGCCGCGCCGGTACCCCAACCGGGAGAACCGGTATCGCGCGGGCGCGCTGCGCCAGTCCCGAACAATAACGTCGACGGACAACAAACAAACTGGAGGGTGATCGATGATACGCTGGAAAACTCAGGGGGGAATTCTGCCTCGCCTTGCCATGGCCGCCGGCGCGCTCGGGCTGCTCGGCGCCGGTGGCGCGCTGTCCCCGGCGCGGGCCGCCGGACAGGCGACCGTGACATGGGGCTATTTCCAGGGCGGGATCTCGAGCCCGGGCGCGGTGATCGCGACACAGAAGTCGCTGGAAGCCATGATCCCCGCGAAGCTCAAGTTCATCCAGATCAACAGCGGTGTCGCAGCACTCGCGGCGATGCGGGCGGGATCGTTCGACGTCGTGGAAGGCGTGGGCAACCCGCCGGTCGTGGGCGCGCTTGCGGCGCATACGCCGCTCGTCGTTGTGTTCGCGGAGAGCTATGACGGCGCCGCGCTCTACGTGAACTCCAAGGTGATCAAGAAGCCCGCGGACCTCGCCGGGCAGAAGATTGGCGATCTCGTTGGCTCCTCGGAGGATTACGAGCTCAAGGGCTACCTCAAGCATGTCGGCATGGAGAACAAGGTTACGGTCGTGCCATTCTCCTCGCAGTCCGCGGCAGCGGCGGCCTTCCTCGCCGGCAACCTGAATGCTGTCTATGTCGATTTCGGGTCCGCCGTGCCGATGATGAAGCGGCCGACGACCAAGATGTGGACGACGGCCGCGGACATCGCGCAGCTGGGCTACCCCTCGATGAACGTGCTGGTCGTCTCGAAAAAGATGGTGCAGCAGGAGCCGAAGCTGGTGCAGAAGATCGTCTGTGCCGTTTCGGCCGCGAGCGACGACATGGTGGGGCCGCAGCGCGCGAAGTACTTCGCAACCTCGGCGGCAATCCTCGGCGTGCCGGCCGATGTCGCGGTCAAGGGCTCCGAACAGTGGCCGGAACTGACGCTGAAGGACCAGGCCGAGTGGTTCGGCGCGCCGGGAACGAAGATCATCGACTCCAAAATCGTACAGCAGGCCTATGTGAAGAGCGCCGCCTTTCTGAAGAAGTCGGGCGCCGTGCTGACAGTGCCCTCCGCCGCGACTATTGCCGACGCGGTGGACCCGAGCTTCGTGCGGGCGGCCAGCAACGGCGCCTGCAAGTAGCGCGCACCGGATGAGCCGGGTCGCCTCCGCTTGCGGCGGCCCGGTCACCGGCCAGCGCCGACCGACACGCGGAGGCATGACATGAGCGAACGCACGACCTTCCCGACCCAGGGGCGCGCCCGCGACGAGCTTGCCGCGACGCTCGAGCGGATGCGTTCGGGCGATGCGGACTGGCGGCACGGCCGGGTGCCGCTCTACGTCTTCGGCTCGCTGCCGGAGGTCGAGGCGGTCGGGCGCGACGCCTATGCCGCCTACTTCACGGAGAACGCGCTCGGCGCCCGGCGGGCCTTCGCGAGCCTCGCGCGGATGGAGAGCGACGTGATCGCGATGTCGCTCGATCTCTTCCACGCACCGGCCGATGCCGCCGGCTCGATGACATCGGGCGGCAGCGAGAGCATCCTCCTCGCGGTCAAGGCCTGCCGCGACCATGCGCGGGTGCGCCGGGGCGACGACGGGTTTCGCGGCAACCTGGTGCTGCCCGAGACCGCCCACCCCGCCTTCGACAAGGCGGCGCGGCTGATGGACCTGCCGGTGCGGCGCGTTCCCGTCGGTGCGGATCTACGGGCCGATCCGGGCGCGATGGCGGCGGCGATCGACGGCGACACCATGTTGCTGGTCGGCTCCGTGCCCTGCTTCCCCTTCGGCGTGATCGATCCGATTTCGCAACTTTCAGAGCTCGCGCTGTCGCGCGGCCTCTGGCTGCACGTCGATGCCTGCGTCGGCGGCTATCTCGCGCCCTTCGCCCGCGCCGCCGGCAGCGCCGTGCCGGCGTTCGATTTCTCGCTACCGGGCGTCGCCTCACTCTCGGCGGACCTGCACAAGTTCGGCTTCTGCCCCAAGCCCGCCTCGGTCGTGCTATTTCGTGACCAGGCACGGGCGGAAGCCGCCGGGTTCGATCTCGACGTCTGGCCCTCGGGACGATTCCGCACCGGAACGCTGGTGGGCACGCGGCCGGGCGGCGCGGTAGCCGGCGCTTGGGCCGTGCTCAACTATCTCGGCCGCGACGGCTACACCGCGATCGCGAGCAGGCTCATCGCGATGCGCAAGGCCTATGTCGAGGGTATCGAGGCCATCGCGCCACTCAAGGTTTTCGGCAAGCCAGATCTCACGATCTTCGCCTTCGGCGCGCCGGGACTGGACATAGCCGCGATCGCCCAGGCCATGGCGTCGCGCGGCTGGGTGCCGGGCATGACGAGCCGTCCGCCTGGGATGCACATGATGGCCTCGCTGCTGCACGAAGGCGTGCGCGCCGACTATCTCGCCGATCTCACCGCCGCCGTCGCTGCGGCGCCGCGCGTGGAAGTGCAGCGGGTCGGCGCGGAGTACTGAGGGCGGGCCGTCCCCCCGCGGGCGCCTACAGCCGCACCACCTGCCCGTGCCGCGCCTCTGCCACCTCGCACAGATCCGCGATCGCCGGGGCGAACTTCTCGGGCTTCGGCAGCGTGTCCTGGTCCTCGCCGGGCATGGCGAAGCGGCGCAGGCGGGTGGCCATCGGCGGCGGCTCGGCGAGGTTGATCCTGAGGCGCGTGGTGTCGGATTCCTCGGCCCAGGCGAGCACCAGGTTGTGCTGCGCCGCCTTGGAGGCGCCGTAGGTGCCCCAGAAGGCGCGCGGCTCCGTGGCGCGCGCGTCGGTGACGAACACCGCCCTGCCCGCCTCCGCCGCCAGCAGCAGCGGCCCCGCAGTGCGGATCAGCCGCCAGGCGGCGGACGCGTTCACCGCCATGGTCTGCGTCCAGTCGCGCTCCGTGATGTGGTGCGCGGGCGTGAGCGTGCCCAGCATCCCCGCCGCGTGCACCAGGATGTCGAGCCGGCCGAAGCGCGCGTAAAGGCTCGGCCCGACCTGGTCGATCGTCTCGCCCTCCAGCAGGTCGAGCGGCAGCAGCGTCGCCTCCTGCCCCATGGCGCGGATGGCGTCGTCCAGCGCCTCGAGCGCGCCCTGGGTGCGCGCGGTCGCGACCACGTGCACGCCGCGGCGCGCGAGCTCCAGCGCCACCGCGTTGCCGAGGCCCCTGCTGGCTCCGGTCACGAGGGCAATACGTTGCGTCATGGAAACTACCTTGATTCGGCGAGCAGGCTCAGCTGCCGCGTGTCGTTGTCGGCCATGTCGGGCAGTGCCACCGGGTAGTCACCGGTGAAGCATGCGTCGCAATACTGCGGTGCGGTGTTGTCGCGCCCCTGGTGGCCAAGCGCGCGATAGAGCCCGTCGTTGGAGATGAAGGCGAGACTGTCCGCGCCGATCAGTGCCGCCATTTCGTCCACGGAATGGGTTGCCGCGAGCAGCTTGGACCGCTCCGGCGTGTCGATGCCGTAGAAGCAGGAATGCGTGGTCGGCGGCGAGGAGATGCGCATGTGCACTTCCCGCGCGCCGGCAGCGCGGACCATCTCCACGATCTTGCGCGAGGTGGTGCCGCGCACGATGGAATCGTCCACCAGCACCACGCGCCGTCCCTCCAGCACGCCACGGTTGGCGGAATGCTTCAGCTTCACGCCAAGATGGCGGATGCTGTCCGTGGGCTCGATGAAGGTGCGCCCGACATAGTGGTTGCGGATGATGCCGAGCTCGAAGGGAATGCGGCTCTCGGCGGCATAGCCCATGGCGGCGGGCACGCCTGAATCCGGCACCGGAACGATCACGTCCGCGGGCACGCCGGCCTCGCGCGCGAGTTCCGCGCCGATGCGCTTGCGCACCTCGTAGACCGGCTTGCCCTCGACGAGGGAGTCCGGGCGAGCGAAGTAGATGTATTCGAAGATGCAGAACCGCTCCGGCACGCGGGTGAAGGGCTTGATGCTGCGCACGCCCTGGTCGTTGATGACAACGATCTCGCCGGGCTCGATGTCGCGCACGAAGATGGCACCGACGATGTCGAGCGCGCAGGTCTCCGAGGCCAGCACCCAGCCGCCGCTCTCCAGCCGGCCGAGGATGAGCGGGCGCACGCCCGAGGGGTCGCGCACGCCAAGCAGCGCCTCCTCGGTCAGCGCGATGAGGGAATAGGCGCCGATCACCTGCTTCAGCCCGTCGATCAGCCGGTCGACGACGGTGGAGTAGAGCGAGATGGCGATGAGGTGGATGAACACCTCGCTGTCGGTGGTGGATTGGAACAGGCAGCCGCGGCGCACCAGGCTGCGGCGCAGCGTGGTGGCGTTGGTGAGGTTGCCGTTATGCGCCACCGCGAAGCCGCCGAACTCGAAATCGGCGTAGAGGGGCTGGACGTTGCGCAGCACCGTGTCGCCGGTGGTGGCGTAGCGGTTGTGGCCGATGGCGCGCCACCCCGGCAGGCCCGCCATGACGCGCGCGTCGCTGAAATTCTCACCCACCAGCCCGAGGCCGCGATGGGAGTGGAAGCGCTCGCCGTCGTAGGTGACGATGCCGGTGGATTCCTGCCCGCGGTGCTGCAGCGCGTGCAGGCCGAGCGCCACGAGCGCCGCGGCGTCCGCATGGTTCCAGACGCCGAAGACGCCGCACTCCTCGTGCAGCTTGTCGTCATCCCGCTCGTGGATCATGGGTACACTCCGCGTCACGGTTTCGGGGTCGTCGCGTTGGTGGCGCCGGGGGCGAAGGCCGGCGGGATGGCGGGGGCGCCGTTCTGCGTCGTGCCCGTCCCGTTGCTGCCTGTCTGGGCGGTGCCAGTCTCGGTCGGTTTGGCCGCCGTCGTGCCAGAGCCGCTGAGCGCATCGAGCTTGCTGCGGATCACCGCCGGGTTGAGCACGCTGGGCAAGGGCAGCACGTTCTTCTCGTCCAGTGCCGCGACCTGCGGGCGGTAGCCCTTGGGCAGCAGGCCCGCG
Organism: Pseudomonadota bacterium; assembly: GCA_021847175.1. Taxonomy (GTDB): domain Bacteria; phylum Pseudomonadota; class Alphaproteobacteria; order Acetobacterales; family Acetobacteraceae; genus JAJXXT01. Next base: position 112 of record JAJZUI010000018.1, on the reverse strand, counting down.
AGCCACACCGCGCCGTCATGCGTGAACGGCAGCAGGCGGGCGGCGCGCACCGGCTTCGGCCACTCCACCGGCGGAATCGCCATGCCGGCGAGGATGTAGGCGACCATGACGA
>JAJZUI010000248.1 GCA_021847175.1 Pseudomonadota bacterium | reverse complement strand
GGGTCGCGGCGGAAGGACTCGTAGGAGAGGAACAGCGGGCGGATGCCATGGCGGGCGAAAAAGACGCGCCAGCCGCGGTCCTCGTCGGCGAGGCCGTTGATGCAGGCCGTGATCGCGTCGCGGTCGAAATAATTCGGTTCGCGCGCCGGCGCCGTGGTCACCGCGTCGTCGATGCTCCAGCGGCCGGTGAGGTTCGAGACGTGGAACGAGATGGCCTGGCCGAGCAGGTCGTCGCGCACCAGGTTGACGAAGACCCCTCCCTGCAGCAGCGCATGGCCGACCCTGTTGTCCAGCACCCGCTCGTATTGGCCGTAATGAACTTTCGCAGCGAACACGCCGCCGGCGGTGCGGCGGCGCTGCAACTCGGGGATAAAGGAACCGAGGAAGATCTCCTCCGCCGACGTGGGTTGCATGAGTCGCGCCAGCCGGCCGCGCCAGGCCCATTTGAGGCCGCGGACGGTCTCGCCGAAGCCAAGCCGCTCGGCGATGGGGCGCATGACGATCGGGTTGAAATATTCGTGCGGCACGCCGAGGCCGGCGGCGATGAGGTACCGGCAGAGCATGTAGCTGCCGCTGCGCGGCGAGGAACAGATGAAGAGCTTGCGTGCCACGCCTTCGAACGGGGGCCTATCGAATTCGGGCCCGTTCACGTCACTCTCGGAATAGCGTCGAGGTGAATCCAACAGCATCCTCCTCATCGTTGCAGCTGCGCGGCGAGCGCATCCACCGCCCGGGTGATCGCATCGTAGGCGCGCCGGTAGGCTTCGGGCCCGCGTCCCCAGGGATCGGCAATGGCGCCGATGCCGGCGAGGTTGCCCAGGCCGAGCACCTTTGCCGCCACGCCCGGGTGCCGGTCGAGCAACGCGGCGCGGTTGATCTCGTCGAACACCACGAGCAGCGTCGCCGCGTCCGCCTCGGCGCGCGACAGCCAGGCGGATCGGTGCGAAGCGAGATCGATCCCCCGCGCCGCCGCCTCGGCGATGGCTTCGGGCGGCGAGGGACGGTCCGGCGCCGGCATCATGCCGGCAGAGCCCACCTCGACGCGCCCGCCGGCGGGCACCGCGCGATCGAGCAGCGAGCGCAGGAGCGAAGCGGCGAAGGGGCTGCGGCAGATATTGCCCTGGCAGACGAAGACGATGCGAGCGCCCCCTGGCTGGTGCGCCCCGCCCGCCTGGCGCAGGGTGGCGACCAGGCGCCTCGCGTGGCGTTGTTCCGAGCCCGGCACGAGGCGGCCGAGGCGCACCGCGACCTCCCTTCCTACCTCGGCTACCTCGGCGAGCGCCGGGCGCGGGTCGTCGCGGACCATGACGTCGTGCACCTCGCGCCCGGCGAGCGGGCGGAAAAGGCGCAGCGCCCACGTCGCTGCGAGGCGCGCCCGTACCGCGGTCCCGAGGCCAGGGTCCTGCAGGGTCGCGCGCAGGGAGCGGAGATCGGGCATCAGATTGCGGCCGTAGACGCCCGTCCGGTAGGAGACGGAGCCGGTCTCCTCGCCCGCGACCAGCAACCGGTACCAGCGGTAGGGGAAATCCACCCCGAGCGCCACCGGCAGCGGCATGGAGCCCCAGGGCCTGGCGTTGACCTCGAGCAGCACGAAGCGCCCCGCTGCATCGCGGCGGAACTCGAACATGGCGAGCCCGGTGTAGTCGAGCGCCGCCATGATCGCGCCACAGGCAGCGAGCAGGTCCGGGGCGAGCGGCGCGCTGACGCGGTAGTAGCTGCTGCCTGCTTCCTCGTGCACGCGGTGGTGCTCGAACGCCTGCAGCACGCGGCCGCGGGAGGCGAGCACCGAGACGCCGAGGCCGCTGCCCGGGAAAAAGCCTTCGAGCAGAGTCGCCCCAGGCTTCGCGCGGGCGAGGATCGCGGCGAGTTGGCGCGCTTCTCCGGCGACCTGCACCTTGCCGCGCGTGGCGAGACGCTCGAGCGTGTACGAGTGGCGCGGCTTGACCAGCACCGGCGCGCCGAGTTCAGCGATCACGTCTTCCGCGTTCTCGCCGGCGCGCAGCGCGCGGCCGGGGGCGATGGGGATGCCGAGGCGCTCGGCGAGCGCACGCGTCGCCTGTTTGTCGAACAGTGCGTCGATCGCCGCGTCCTCGGGGATCGCGAGGCGCGCCAGCGGCGCCAGCTCCGCGCGGTGGCGGGCGAGCGGCAGCAGTGTCGTTTCGTTGCACGGGATGACGAGGTCATAGCGCTCGGCGCCGAGTAGCGTCCGCATCGCGGCGAGCCAGGCGGAGCCGTCGCCCATCCAGGGCGGGATGTCGTGGATCGCGGCGATGTAGCGCGAGGCGAGCGAGGGCGAGCGGAAATTGGCGGGGGCCGCATGGACCGTGAGTCCGGCACGTCCGAGCGAGCGGACAGCGGCGAGGAAGCTGCGTGTGTCGTCGCCCAGCACCAGCACCTTGCCAGTCTGCACCTTGCCGCCCCTCACAGCGCCGCCAGCTCCTCGGCGAGCCGCGCGGCGGTGCTGGCACGTCCACCGGCGAGGTCGAGGAAGAAGCGCAGATAGGCGTCGATCGTGGCGACGAAGGCATCGCGCTCGGCCGCGTCGCGGACATAGGAAGTGGCCCCGGGCAACAGCGCCGAGCTGTGATAGGTGAGCATGAAGACGCGCGTGCCGGCGGCCAGCGCCGCGCGCGTCTGGCGCAGCATGTCGGCGAGGCTGTGGCCCTCCGGGCTGAGCCGCAGCCGTTCCAGCAGGCCCAGCCTGGCCGCCATGCCGGCCAGGCGCAGCCGTGCCGCGGCCCGCCCGGCAAGGCGGGGATGCAATCTGGGTCCGAGGCGGGCCATCGCACCTACGAAGTGCACCGAGAGCGGCAGTTCCACAACCCCGGAGGCGAGCTCCACAGGGCCTTCCGGCGCGCCGCGGAAATCCGGGCCACCATCGGCGGAGAAATCCGTGTGCGGGACGACGCTGACATCGACGCGGTAGCCGAGCGAGGCGAGGAGCGCCGGGGTCGCCGGGCCGATGCCATAGCGGCCCGCCTTGTAGACGACGGGGGCGGTGCCGAAGCTTGCCTCGATCGCGCCGGTCAGCGCCGCGAGCTTCGCCCTCTCCTGCTCCGGGGCGAGATTGGCGGGATAGGACATGGCGGGCGTGATGGGCCTGATGCCGTCGTCCGGCGGGTTGACCCAGGGATGCAGGTGCGCGCCGATCTCGCAGCGGCCTGCCCGCGCGAAAGCGCCGAGCAGCGCGACGGCAACGGGATCGGTCGCCACCGGGTAGTCCACGACATAGGTCGGCACGACGCCGTGCGCGTCAAAAACGGCCTGGGCCCGGCCCTGTTCGGCGATGTTGGCAACCGAGGTGCTCGCGGGGTCGAACGGGGCCGACCAATTGAATTCCTCCTCGGTATCGACGACGACGACCAGCACCGGCCGGCCGTCGCGGGGCGGCGGCAGGCAGCGGTTGATCGGTAGCCAGGTGGCGCCTGCCCGGCTGTCTGTCGGTCGCTCCGTCTCGTTCATCACCAAGGGACCCCCGCATCGCTCATAGTCCAGGGCGGCGCGGCGCGAAAACGCATGCTCTTCAACTTTTGCCGACCAGCACCTAGGTTAGCGGCATGAATGCATTCACCACGCCACCCCGGAACGCCGCATCAATGTCCCTTTCGGCGCGCGCGGCGCGGCGCATCGCCGAGATCACCGCCGCCGAGGGCGCCTCGGCGCTGCGGCTCGCGGTGCTGGCCGGCGGGTGCAGCGGCTTTCAGTACCAATTCGCGCTGGAGAAGAGCCGCGCCGAGGACGACCTCGTGGTCGAGCGCGACGGCGCGGTGCTGCTGGTCGATCCCGCCTCGATCGAGCTGCTGGCGGGCGCGGAGCTGGATTTTACCGACGAGCTGATGGGCAGCCATTTTGCGGTGAGGAACCCCAACGCGGCCTCCGGCTGTGGCTGCGGCGCCAGCTTCTCGGTCGAATAGTCCGGCGACTTCTTGACCGAAAATCACCTGGCGGCCGGGGAGCCCTCCCAAGGGCCCTCTTGCCCTGGCGCGCCGTCGCGAGTGTGCTAACGCCTTCCCATGCACGCCTTGCACCACGCCATCATCGCCTTCGCGAGCGCGCATGCGCTGCTCGCCTGTGTGATCGCGGGGCTGCTGGCAAGCACCGAGACGCTGCCGGTGCTGGGTGCGCTGGTTCCCGGCACGGCGACCATCGTGGCGATCGCGGCACTGGTGCCGAGCGGAGCGATCCCCTTGACGCCGCTGGTAATCGGCGTCGCGGTAGGCGCGATAGTCGGCGACACGGCCTCCTACGGCATCGGCTGGCGCTACGGGCGCGCTCTACTGACCTCCTGGCCGCTTAACCGGCATCCGGCGCTGGTGGCGCGCGCCGAGCAGATGGTGGGCAAGCACGGCGGCAAGGCGCTGCTGGTCTCGCGCTTCACGCCCGGCGTGCGCGCCATCGTGCCGCCGCTCGCCGGCGCGCTCGGGATGCGGCTGATCCGCTTCATCCCGATCATCGTTGCCGCGGGTATCTTATGGGCGATCGTGCATGTCGGGCTCGGGGTAGCGATCGGCGCAGGGCTGGAGCTGCTGGGTGCGGTCGCGGGAAGGCTGGCGCTCGTGGTGCTGGTCGCCGGACTGCTTGCCTGGCTCACGATCCGGCTGGGGCTGGCGCTGGCGCGGCGGCTGCCGCCGCTGATCGCGCACACCGCAGGGTTCGTGCTCGCGGGCCTGGCGCGGGGCGATAACCGCTTCTCGCGGCGGCTTGCGCGGGTGCTGGCCTCGCCGCCGCGCACGGTGACGGCGCTGGTGCTGATGGCGCTGCTGCTCGCCGGCGGCACCTGGCTGGTCAGCGAGGCGCTGGCGATGCTGCACGGGGCGATGCCGGGAGGCGGGACGGCGCTGCGCACGGCGCTCTCGCTGCTGCGCACGAAATGGTCTGACCCGGTGCTGCGGGCGCTGGCGGCGACCGGCAATCGCTGGCTGCTGGGCGCCGTGGCGCTGGCGGTGCTGGCGGGGCTGCTGCGCCATCGCCGCTCGCCGCTGCTGTGGCTGGCAGGACTGCTGGGCGCGGTGCTGCTGGATGCCTCCATGGGCGGTGCGCCGGCGGCGCTGGAGGCGACGCTTTACGGCATGCTGGCCTACGCGGCGGTGCACGATCTGCGCGTTCCCTGGGGACGGACCGCCACGGTGCCACTGGCGCTCGTCGTGGTGCTCGCGGCGTTTTCGCGCGTGGTGCTCGGGATCTCGATCATCGCCGAGGAGGTGGCGGGGATCGCGTTCGCCGTCGCCTG
>JAJZUI010000247.1 GCA_021847175.1 Pseudomonadota bacterium | reverse complement strand
ATGGGTCCGCGCCGAAGCTGGGCGAGCCGGAGGATATTCACCGGCAGCAGGATGCAATGCAGCAGGAGAATCGGCCAGAGATCGAGCACGAGCGCATAGAAAATGAAGGCACAGTTGCTGGCGATCGCGATCCAGCGGAGGCGGGCCATCGAGGTCTGGCAGAATGTTGCCAGGACAAGGGCGGAGGCGACGTAGCCGGGCACATTCGTGCCACGGCTTCACCAACGCCGCGCGATTCACGGCGGCGTTCCGTCGCCGCTACGGCGATGCGCCGTCGGAGATCCTCCACCGCGCGTGGCGCCGGCAGGCCTGAGCGATCGCCAGGCGGCTCTTCGGCTCCCCGCATGCCGTGTGCGCGGCGGCTTGGTTGCGCGCGGGCGTGCCGGCGGTCATCGTCGGGGAACGAACCGAGGGAGAATGTCCATGGACCTGTCGCCGTCGCCGGATGCCGGGGCGCTCAGGGAGCGCGCGCGGGCGCTCGCGCAGGGCACCTTCGCCGCCCGCGCCGCGGAGTGGGACCGGACGGAGCAGTACTGCTGGGCGAATATCCCGGACCTTCTGGAAGCCGGCTTCATGGGCATGACCATCCCGCGGGACTACGGCGGCGGCGGGCGCAGCTTCCACGACGCGGTGCTGGTGGTGGAGGAGATCGCGCGCGCCTGCACGCTCACCGCGCGCGTTGTCGTCGAGGCCAACATGGGCGGCATCTCCGCCATCATGGAATACGGCACCGAGGCGCAGAAGCGGCTCGCGGCGGGGCTCGTGCTCGCCGGCGACAAGCCCGCCATCGCCATCACCGAGCCCGAGGCCGGCAGCGCCGCGACCGCCATGACCACCCGCGCCGAGCGGCGCGGCGACCGCTACATCCTCAACGGGCGCAAGGTGTGGATCACCGGCGGCGGCGTCTCGCGCCTGCACCTGGTGTTCGCGCGCGTGTTCGATGCGGCGGGGCGGGAGGAGGGGATCGGCGGCTTCATCGTCGTCTGCGACCCGCGCAACGGCGTGTTCCCGAAGGGTTTCTCCGTGGTGCGCCGCGAGCCGACCATGGGCCTGCGCGGCATGCCGGAGGCGGAGCTGGAATTCACCGATGTCGAGGTGCCGGCGGAGATGGCGCTGGTGCCGCCGGAGGGTTTCCGCCGCGGCTTCGCGCGGCTGATGGCGGCCTATAACAGCCAGCGCGTCGGCGCCGGGACGATCGCGATGGGCGTCGCGGCGGGCGCCTTGGACCTCGCTGTCGATTACGTGAAGCGGCGGCGGCAATTCGGCCGGCCGATCGCGGAGTTCCAGGGCCTGCAATGGATGCTGGCGGACATGGACACGCAGGTCGCGGCCTCCCGCGCGCTGCTGCACCAGGCCGCGCTCTCGCAGGGCAGGGACAGCAAGTTCCCGGACCCGGTGCTGGCGGCGCGGGCGAAGCTGTTTGCCTCCGAGGCGGCGATCCGCGTGGTGAATGACGCGCTGCAACTGTTCGGCGCGCGCGGCTATTCCCGCGACGTGCCGCTGGAACGCATGGCGCGGGACGTGCGCATGTTCACCATCGGCGGCGGCACCGCGCAGGTGCTGCGCAACGCCGTCGCCGCCGCGGTGCTGGGCATGAAGCTGCCCCAGACACGCGACGGGTATCTGAACCGGGAGGCCGCGGAGTAGGGGGGCGAGCCCGGCGCGGCACTTTTCGCGATTGCCGGCGATCCGTGCCGGGCTAAGCTCTCGCCCAACTGGGACCCGGGAGAGGATGGGGGACGCCATGCAGCTCAGCCGCCAGCAGCTCGACAATCTCGAAACCGACGGATTCCTGATCCTGCCGGACGTGTTTTCAGGGCCCGAGATCGACCGGCTGCGCGCCGCGATGCCGGCCCTGCTCGCCGAGGAGAGGCCGGAGAACACGCGCGAGGCCGGCGGCGGGAAGGTGCGCAACGCGCTGTCGCTGCACCGCCGCAGCGATGTCTTTGCCCGCCTCGTGCGCCATCCGCGCCTGGTCGGGCCGGCGCTGCAGATTCTCGGCGAGGACGTCTACATCCAGCAGGCGAAGGTGAACCCCAAGGAGGGGTTCGACGGCGGCGGCTATGAGTGGCACACCGATTTCGCCACCCACCACGCGCGCGACGGGGTGCCGCGGCCGCTGGCGCTCAACCTGCACATCTTTCTCGACGACGTCACGGAATTCAACGGTCCGCTGATGTTCGTCCCCGGCTCCCACCGGCGGGAGATTCCGATGCAGAAGACCATCGATGGCGAGAAATGGGAGCTATGGACGGTCCCGCGCAGCGCGGTCGCGGAGCTGGTCGGCGAGCTTGGCCTGGTCTCGGCCAAGGGCGGACGCGGCACCATGCTCATCTTCGGCGACAACCTCCTGCATGTCTCCGCGCCCAACATCTCGCCGTGGCCGCGCTGGATCTTTTCCCTCATCCTCAACCCGGTCTCGAACCGGGCCACCCGCGCCTCGCCCGAATTCGCGCATGAACGGGATTTCTCCCCGGTCCGCCCGCTCGCCGAGGATTGCCTGCTGGCGGCATAACGCCGACCCAGGCGGCGAGGCCTCACCCCTTGCCGAACACCCGGGCGAACACCTCGTCCACGTGGCGCAGGTGCTGGGCCGCGTTCATCGCGGCGTCGAGCACGTGGGGCGGCACGTTGGCCGCGATGGTGGGGTCCGCGTCGAGGTTCTCGCGGAAGCTTTTGCCCTCCGGCGTGCCGAGCCTGGTCCAGGTCGCCATCGCCTGGGACTGCACGATCCGGTACGCCTCCTCGCGCGAGAGGCCGGCGCGGGCGAGGGCCAGCAGCACCTCGCCGGAATGCACCACGCCGCCGAGCGATTCCAGGTTCGCCGCCATCCGTTGCGGGTAGATGACGAGCTTCTCCATCATCCCCGCGAGCCGCGCCAGCGCGAAATCCAGCGTGACGGTCGCATCGGGCGCGATGCCGCGCTCGACGGAGGAATGGCTGATGTCACGCTCGTGCCACAAAGCGACGTTCTCCAGCGCCGGGACCGCGGCGGAGCGCACCAGGCGCGCCAGCCCCGTGAGGTTCTCCGAGAGCACCGGGTTGCGCTTGTGCGGCATCGCGGAGCTGCCCTTCTGGCCGGGGTGGAAGAACTCCTCCGCCTCGCGCACCTCGCTCCTCTGCAAGTGCCGCACCTCGGTGGCCAGCCGCTCGATGCCGCTCGCGATCACGGCGAGCGTGCAGAAATAGGCCGCGTGCCGGTCGCGCGGGATCACCTGCGTCGAGACCGGCTCCACGGCGAGGCCGAGCTTTTCCGCGACATAGGCCTCCACCCGCGGGTCGAGATGCGCGTAGGTGCCGACGGCGCCGGAAATGGCGGCGACCGCGATCTCCGCGCGCGCCGCCTCCAGCCGCCGGCGGTTGCGTGCGAACTCCGCGTAGTGGCCGGCGAGCTTGAGGCCGAAGCTGGTGGGCTCGGCGTGGATACCGTGGCTGCGGCCGATGGTGAGCGTGTGCTTGTGCTCGATCGCGCGGTGCCTGAGTGCGGCCAGCACCGCGTCGAGGTCCTCCAGCAGCAAATCCGTCGCCTGGGTGAGCTGCACCGAGAGGCAGGTGTCGAGCACGTCGCTGCTCGTCATGCCGAGATGCACGAAGCGGGAATCCTCGCCGATCGCCTCCGCGAGCCAGGTGAGGAAGGCGATGACGTCGTGGCGCGTCTCGCGCTCGATGGCGTCGATGCGCTCGATATCCGCGGGGCCGATGGCGGCCAGTTTCGCGCCACCCTTCTCGCGGATGTTGCGCGCCGAGGCCTCGGGGACGGCGCCGAGCAGGGCCATCGCCTCGGCGGCGAGCGCCTCGATCTCGAACCAGATGCGGTAGCGGTTTTCCGGGGCCCAGATGGCGGCCATCGCCGGGCGGGTGTAACGGGGGATCATGCAGCCTCGCGCGTTGCGCCCCGGCTCTAAGAGCCGCAAGGGGTCCTGACAAGATGACGACCTACCACGACCTGGCCTCGCTCGGGCAGGTGCTGCTCGTGGACCTCACGCTTGCCGGCGACAACGCCGTGGTGGTGGGGCTGGTGGTGGCCGGCCTGCCAAAGGAACAGCGCCGCGGCGCCATCCTGCTCGGCATCGGGGCGGCGACGGTTATGCGGATCCTGCTGGGCGCGGTGGCACTGCGGCTGCTCGAGATCGTGGGTCTGCTGCTCGCGGGCGGGCTGCTGCTGCTGTGGGTGGCCTGGAAGATGTTCCGCGAGCTGCGCGGCCACGGCGCCGAGCTTGCCGCCGCCCGCATGCCGAAGACGCTCCGCGAGGCGGTGTGGCAGATCCTGCTCGCCGACCTCTCGATGAGCCTCGACAACGTCCTCGCCGTCGCCGGCGCCGCGAACGGCCGGGTGTGGGTGCTGGTCACGGGACTCGCGCTCTCCGTGGTGCTGATGGGCGTCGCCGCGAGCCTGGTGGCGCGCATGCTCACCCGCTACCGCTGGCTCGGCTGGGTCGGCCTGCTGGTGGTGCTCGAAATCGCGCTCAGGCTGATCTGGGATGGCGCCTGGCAGATCGCCGGACGGCTGGGGTGAGGGGGCCTATTGCAGCCCCGCCAGCCGCCTGACCTCCGCGAGTTCCTTCTCGTCCCAGATGCCGATGATCACGCCCTGGCGCAGCTGCACGCCGTCCGCGTAGGCGGCGATTTTGCTGTCCGGCATGGTGATGCGGTTGTGGTCGGTAAGCGCCCAGTCGAGCAGCGCGCGCGTCAGGCGGGCACGCGTCGCCTCGTGCGCGGGGTCGGCGCCGAGGTCGTGGAACTCCTCCGGGTCCGTTGCGAGGTCGTACAGGATCGGCCGATAACCCGTCGCGTGGATCAGCTTGAAGCGCTCGTCGCGGACCATGAAGAGCCGGCACTCGGGGATCGGCTGGCCGAGGGCGAGGCGCGCCTCCAGCATGGAGTAGTCGGCCTCGCTGATCGCGACCCGGCGCCATGGCACATCCTCGCCGCGCAGCAGCGGCAGCAGGGAACGGCCCTCCACGATATGGCGCGGCGGCGTGCCGCCCGCGATCTCGATGAAGCTGGGGACGAGGTCGATCGCCTCCACGAGCCGGTCGCACACCGTGCCGCGCGTGGCGTCCGCCTGCGGCCGCGGGTCGGCGACGATCAGCGGCACGCGCACCGCGCATTCGTGGAAGAAATCCTTCTCCCCCATCCAGTGGTCGCCGAGATAGTCGCCATGGTCGGAGGTGAAGACGACGATCGTGTTCCCGGTGAGCCCGCGCTCGTCAAGGAAGCGGAACAGAACGCCCATCTGGTCGTCGATCTGCTTGATCAGGCCCAT
>JAJZUI010000017.1 GCA_021847175.1 Pseudomonadota bacterium | reverse complement strand
CACGCGCGCTCGGCATCACGCCGGGGCAGTGGGCGCTAGCCTGGGTGCTGCGCAACAAGTTCGTCGCCGGCGTGATCGCCGGGCCGCGGACGATGGAGCAGTGGGAGGAGTATGTCCCCGCGCTCGATGTTAAGCTCGGTCCGGAGGACGAGGCCCTGGTCGACCGGCTGGTGGCGCCGGGGCATCCCTCGACGCCGGGATACAACGATCCCGCGTATCCGCTGGAGGGGCGGCCAGTCTAGACGGGGCGGTGCCTGAATCAGCGTCCAGCGCGGCCGGCTCCCGCCCGCTCGAGATCCTGCTCGTCTTCCTGCGCCTCGGCTGCACCAGTTTCGGCGGACCGATCGCGCATCTGGGCTATTTCCGCGCGGAGTTCGTCGAGCGCCGCAAGTGGCTCACCGAGCGCGCCTATGTGGACCTCGTCGCACTCGCGCAATTCCTGCCGGGGCCGGCGTCCAGCCAGACCGGGTTCGGCATCGGCCTGATGCGCGGCGGGCTGCTCGGCGGACTTGCGGCGTGGACCGGATTCACCCTCCCGTCGGCGGCGCTCCTGGTGCTGTTCGCCTATGGCGCGGGAACGATCGCGGACTCGCAAGCAGGTGCCGGGCTGCTGCACGGGTTGAAACTCGTCGCCGTCGCGATCGTGGCGCAGGCAGTGATGGGAATGGCGCGGAGCCTTTGCCCGGATCGCGTGCGCGCCTCGATCGCGACCGTGGCACTGGTGGTGATGCTGCTCGCGCCATCCTCCTTCTTTCAGATCGGCACGATCGTGGCCGGCGGCATCGCGGGCTGGGCGCTCTGCCGCGGCGATGGCGCCACCGTGCCCGACGGGCTGGCGATGCCGGTGTCGCGGCGGTTCGCGACGATCTGCCTCGTGCTGTTCTTCCTGCTGTTGGCGGTGGCGTTCGTGCCGGCGCCGGGCGGGGCGATGGCACTGTTCGACGCGTTCTACCGCTCCGGCGCGCTGGTGTTCGGCGGCGGGCATGTGGTGCTGCCGCTGCTGCGCAATGCCGTCGTCGTGCCGGGCTGGGTCTCCGACAATTCCTTCCTCGCGGGCTATGGCGCGGCGCAGGCGGTGCCAGGCCCGCTGTTCACCTTCGCCGCTTATCTCGGCACCGTCGCGGGGATCGCACCGGGCGGGGTGGCGGGCGCGGCGGTAGCGCTGCTCGCGATCTTCATCCCAGGCATCCTGTGCCTCATGGGGACGTTGCCGTTCTGGCACGGGCTGCGGGCGCGGCCGGCGGCGCAGGCGGCGATGCGCGGGACCAACGCGGCGGTCGTGGGGCTGCTGGGCGCGGCGCTCTACAACCCGTTATGGACCAGCGCGGTAAGAGGGCCGGCGGATCTTGCGGTGGCGGCGGCGGCGTTCGTGCTGCTCGTCGCCTGGCGCGCGCCGCCGCTGGTCGTGGTGGTTCTCGCGGCGCTCACTGGCATTGGCCTCGGTTTCCTTGGCTGATAAGCGTTTGGGATCCAAGGGCCTCAAGGTCCTTGGTGGGTCCAGGGCAAAGCCCTGGCCTTCCCTTTGGAGGCTTCGATGAAGATTGCGGACGACCTGCGGGGGCTGCTGGGCGAACGTTTCTCTACCGGCACGGCCTTGCGCGAGCAGCATTCGCATGGCGAGGACAGCCAGACGCCGGTGCTGCCGGACGCGGTGGTCTTTGCCGAGACAACGGAGGAGGTCGCGGCGGTGCTGCGGCTTGCCCATGCACACGGCTTGCCGGTGACGCCGTTCGGCGCCGGCACCTCGCTCGAGGGACATGTGACGCCAGTGAAGGGCGGCATCTCGCTCGACCTCAGCCGCATGACGCGCATCGTCGAGGTGCATGCCGGGGACATGGATTGCCGCGTCGAGGCCGGTGTCACGCGCGCGCAGCTCAACGAGCATCTGCGCGACCAGGGCCTGTTCTTCCCGGTCGATCCCGGCAGCCATTGCACGCTGGGCGGCATGGCGGCGACGCGCGCCTCCGGCACCAACGCGGTACGCTATGGCACGATCCGCGAGAACGTGCTGGGGCTGACCGTGGTGATGGCGGACGGGCGCGTGGTGCGCACGGGCGGGCGGGTACGCAAATCCGCCACGGGCTATGACCTCACCCGGCTGTTCATCGGCTCGGAGGGCACGCTCGGCGTCATCACGGAGGTCGGGCTGCGCCTGCACCCGATCCCCGATGCGATTTCGTCGGCCGTTTGCCAGTTCGCGACGCTCGCCGGCGCGGTGGAGACAGTGATGACGGTGATGGGCGCGGCGATCCCCGTCGCGCGCATCGAGATCCTCGACGAGGTGATGATGCGCGACTGCATCGCCTACGCGAAGCTGACGGGGATGCAAGCCGTTCCGACGCTGTTCCTCGAATTCCACGGCAGCGAGGCGGGCGTCGCGGAACAGGCGAAGGCGGTGGAGGCGATCGCGCGGGAGAATGGCGGGCAGGGCTTTGCGTGGACGCGTGCAGCGGAGGAGCGCACGAAGCTGTGGCAGGCGCGCCACGACGCCTATTGGGCCGCACTCGCCTCCAAGCCCGGGCACCGCGCCTTCACCACCGACGCGATCGTACCGATTTCGAAACTGGCGGAGGCGCTCCTGGGCGCCAAGCAGGACATCGAGGCATCAGGACTCTCGGCGCCGATCGTGGGGCACGTGGGCGACGGCAATTTCCACACCGTGGTGCTGATCCCGCCGGAGGAGGACGGGACCGAGCGCGCCTGGGCGCTGGACGCGAAGATCGTGGCGCGGGCGCTGTCCCTCGGCGGCTCGTGCAGCGGCGAGCACGGCGTGGGCCTCGGCAAGCGCGGCTTCATCCTCGAGGAGCACGGGGAGACGGCGATCGGGATCATGCGCGACATCAAGGCCACGCTCGACCCGAAGGGGATCCTCAACCCCGGGAAGATGTTCTTCCAGTAAAAATCAGGCTGCCTTCGCGACGCCGAAGCGCGCCTCCATCGCCGCGCGCGCCTCGGCGGCGATGCCGGTGGGCGCCTCCACGTCCGCGCGGCGCAGCACGGTGCCAGCGGGCACGTCGCGCGTGGTGTGGATGGCGTGCGCAAGCCCGATGGGCAGCGCGCCGACGGAGAGGCTTTCGGTGGCCGGCATCAGGCGACCCCACACCGTGTAGCCCCCTTCGCCGTCGAGCCGCGTGCCGGCAGGCAGCGCGCGCTTGGCAACCGCGACCACGTCGCCCGCGAACCCCTGCGGCGCGCCCGTCGGCTCCCGCCGCAGCGCCGCGGAGAGAACGGAGATGCCGAGTTCGAGCCCGATGAGGTGGTAGGGCTTGAACATCGCGGCATAGCGGCCGGTGGCATCCGTGCGCAGGCCGTACTGCACGAAGCAGGCGGCGGCATAGGGTGTGGGCGCCTCGAACACGACATAGACACCCCAGCGCAGGTCGCGCGCGACCGGCCTGCCGTCCCGTTCCAGGGACGAGACGACCTCGACCAGGCCTGGGGCTTCCAGCACGCCGCCCGCGTCGCGCGGGCGCAACGTGTGCGCCAGGTCATCGGCGCCGCAGGGCGGGAAGGCCAGGCCGGCGCGCGGCACGGAGAGGCCCGTGGCATTCGCGATCGCCGCCATCTCGATTGCGGATTTGGTGCCATCCAGGAACGAGTTGAACATCTGCGGGTTCATCCCCGCCGCCTTCGCTTGCTCCGGCGAGAGGCCGTAATGCGTCCACACGTCGTCGGGTGTCACCGTGTGATAGGCGGGGAGGAATTTCGTCCCCTTGCCCGCGGCGACCACGGTGAAGCCGGTGGCGCGCGCCCAGTCCACCATCTCGCAGACGAGTGCCGGCTGGTCGCCATAGGCGAGCGAATAGACGACGCCCGCCTCGCGCGCCTCCGCCGCCAGCAGCGGGCCCGCGAGCACGTCGGCCTCGACATTGACCATCACGATATGGGCGCCGGCAGCCATCGCGGCGCGGGCATGCGCGATGCCAGCCGCGGGGTTGCCGGTCGCTTCCACCACCACTTCCGGCCTGAGATCGGCGATCAGGGCAGCGGCATCGTCGGAGAACCGGCAGGCGGCGATGCGCGCCTCGTGCCAGCCAACGTTGCGGCAGGCCGCGCGCGCACGGTCCGAGGCGAGGTCGGCGATGCCGGCCATGGTAATTCCCGGCGAGCTGGGCACCTGGGCGAGGAACATGGCGCCGAATTTGCCCGCCCCGACCAGCACCACTCGAACCGGCTTGCCGGACTCCGCCCGCGCCGCCGCCAACCGCGAAAGATTCATGCTTTCCCCTCCTGGGCGCAGCCTATGCTAGGCACACGCGGGGCGCGAGCCGGTTGCCGTGGCGCGGATGACCAGGGATTCATCATCCGGAGCCGCCCCTCGCGCGTATCCGTGCTGTTACGTTTTGCCGACCAGCGCGTTGCAGCCATAACGCGCAAGAGGAGACGGCCTTGCCCTGGAACGACGCCACAGGACGGTTTTCCTGGTTCAAGCTGCTGATCTTCGCCGGCCTGTTCATGCCCGCGGCCTGGCTGCTGCTGCGCGGCGCGGGCGGCGACCTCGGCGGCCGGCCGATTACGGAGCTGCTGCGCCGCACCGGCGACTGGTCGGTGTGGTTCCTGCTGCTGACGCTCGCGGTCTCGCCGGGCCGCGCCGTGTGGGACTGGCCGCAGATCGTGCAATTGCGGCGCATGCTGGGGGTGGCGAGCGGCGGCTACGCGATCGCGCATGTTGTGTTCTACGTCATGCAGCAGAATTTCAGCCTGCCCTTCGTGGCTGGCGAGATCGCGAGGCGGCTCTATCTCACCATCGGGTTCGTCGCGTTCTGCGGCATGGTCGCGCTGACGATGACCTCCACCGATGGCTGGCGGGAGCGAATGCGCGGGAGCTGGAAGAAGCTGCAGCGGCTCGTCTTCCCGATCACGGTGCTGGTGCTGCTGCACTACTTCATGCAGGCGAAGATCGACATCACCAACGCGGTGTTCGCGGCGGGGGTGTTCTTCTGGCTCGGCAGCTGGCGGCTGCTGCCGCGGCGGGTGCAGGCGCGGCCGCTGCTGTTCGCGGTGCTCGCCCTGGCGGCGGCGCTGGCGACGGCGACGTTCGAGTCGCTGTGGTACGCAACCGAGACCGGCCTGCCTGCTCTGCGGGTGCTGGCGGCCAACCTGCAATTCACGCCCTGGCCGCGGCCGGCGGTGTGGATCGCGATCCTGTATGCCATCGTGGCGGTGATCGGCGCGGTGCGCCGCTGGAAGCGGCGGCCGCGCCGGGAGCCGGCGCTGGTCTGACGCGGCGCTAGCCCAGCGCCTTCGCGGCGGCGAGCACCTCGGCGGCGTGGCCCTCCACCTTCACCTTGGGCCAGATTTTCGCGACCTTGCCGTGCTTGTCGATGAGGAAGCTGGCGCGCTCCACGCCCATGTACTTGCGCCCGTAACGCAACTTCTCGACCCAGACGCCATAGGCCTTGGCGACCGAGACGTCCTCGTCGGAGGCGAGCGGGAACTTCAGCCCGTATTTCTCGGCGAAGCCCTCGATCGGCTTCATCTTGTCCTTGGAGACGCCGATCACCTCGATGCCGATCTTGCCCAGTTGCGGCAGCGCCTCCTGGAAGGCGCAGGCCTCCCTGGTGCAGCCTGGCGTATCCGCCTTGGGGTAGAAATAGAGCAGGAAGGGCCTGCCCTTCATCGCCTTGAGGCTTACGGTCCGCCCGCCGCTCGCTGGCATGGTGAAGTCTGGTGCCCTGTCGCCTTCCGCCAGTGCCATGTCGGTCTCCCTATCTCCCGCGCTGAACTTGGCCGCGCCGCCAGCCGCGTCAAGCTCAAACCTCGATCACCGCGCCGGTCTGCTCGACGATGCGGCGGTAGTGCCCAGGCCGGCGATGGGCCGCGAAGTCGAACATCTTGGTCTTGCCCTGGCGGCAGGCATCGAGGTCGCAATCCGCCACCACCAGCTCGTCGCCGAGCGTGGTCGCCTGGGCCACGACGATGCCGTCGGGCGAGACGATGCAGGATCCGCCGATCAGCCCCGCGCCATCCTCCACGCCCGCCTTGGCTGTGGCCACGGCCCAGGTCGCGTTCATGTAGGCGTTGGCCTGCACCGCGAGCGTGGAATGGAACGTCCGCCGCTCCGCTGATTCCGCATCGCCGCCATTGGGATCATGGGCGGCGGAGTTGTAGCCCATCAGCATCAGCTCCACGCCCTGCAGCGCATAGACGCGCCAGGCTTCCGGCCAGCGGCGGTCGTTGCAGATCAGCA
Organism: Pseudomonadota bacterium; assembly: GCA_021847175.1. Lineage (GTDB taxonomy): Bacteria > Pseudomonadota > Alphaproteobacteria > Acetobacterales > Acetobacteraceae > JAJXXT01. Next base: position 21,612 of record JAJZUI010000017.1, on the reverse strand, counting down.
TGCCCATGATCGGGGAGTCCCAGGCCGCGGGGCCGCGGAAGGCCGGGAAGCCGAGATCGCCATAGGCGAAGTACCGTTTCTCCAGCTGCTGATGACCCTCGCCCGCGCGCGGCTCGACCGTGCCGGGCAGGTGGACCTTGCGGTAGTGGCCGAGGATGGTGCCGTCCGGCCCGGTGGTGATGGCGGCGTTGAAGCGCTCGGCGCCGGCGCGTTCCGCGTAGCCGACATAGAAGCCGATACCGAGCGAGCGGGCACGGTCGAACAGCTTCTGCACCGCGGGGTTGGGCATCGCGGGCTCGACAAAGCGCTCAACCTCTTCCTCCGCCATCAGCCAGCGCGGGAAGAAGGTGGTGAAGGCCAGTTCCGGGTATACCAGGAGCTGAATGCCCTGCCCCGCCGCCTGGTCGAGCAGGGCAAGCATGCGCGCGAGCGTCGCCTCACGCGTGTCGGCGCGTTGCGTGGGGCCCATCTGGGCGGCGGCGAGGCGGAGGGTTCTGGACATGGCATTTCTTATCTCACGGGACCGATGCGAGTCTCGAAGATGCGGCGGACCTCGGCGGCCATCGTGTCGAGCCTCGGGGCAAGCTCCGAGGCATCCGTGGCGCCAAGGGCGGCGAGAACCGGCGCCGGTAGTGCGTCGCGGTCCGGGGGCGCGAGCCGCAGCGTCCCCATCAGCGTGCGCCAGGTGTGGTCGGCGTGAATCAGAGTCGCGGCCTCGGCAGCGTCCAGCGCGCCGGCATCGCGCAACTGGGCGAGAGCCACACGCGTCGTCGGGTGGGCGGCGCCGGGGTGGATGAGGCTGAGCGCCTGGGCGATGAACTCCACCTCCATCTGCCCGCCGAGGCGGTGCTTGGCGTCCCACGGGCCGGCGGGCGGCAGTTCGCGGGCCAGGCGGGCGCGCATCGCGGCGGCGTCTTCGCGCACGTGCGAGGCGTCGGGCACGCGCAGGGCCTCGGCGATCATCGCCGTGACGCGCGCGCGCAACTTTGCCGGGCCCGCGACCACGCGGGCGCGCGTGAGCGCCATGCGCTCCCAGGTCCAGGCCTCGGTCGCGTGGTAGCGGGCGAAGCCGGCGGCCGGCACCGCCACCGGCCCCTTGTTGCCAGAGGGGCGCAGCCGCATGTCCACCGCGTACATGGGCCCCGCCGCGTCGGGCGCGGTGACGGCGGCGACGAAGGAATGCACGGCGCGGATAAACCACTGGCTCGCTGGCAGCTCGCGGACCCCTCCGCGCGCCGTGCTGTGGCTCGAGGATGCGGGATGGTCGTAAATGAACATGAGGTCGAGATCGGAGCCCGCCATCATCTCCAGCCCGCCCGCCTTGCCGAGCAGCACGACGGCCATGCCGCCGCCGCGCACGCGTCCGTGGCGGACGGCGAAATCGGCGAGCACGCGCGGCAGGAGCGCACGTAACGCGGCATCCGCGGTGGCGCTACGGGCCCCGCCGGCGGCATCCGCGTCCATCCGCCCCTCCAGCGTCGCGACGGCGGTGAAGAAGTCCTGCGCGCGCACGGTCTCGCGCACCACCTCGATCGCGGATTCCAGGTCCACGGCGTCGCCGAGGCGCGCGCGCATGCGGGCAAAGACCGCGCGCGGCGGCTCCGGGGCCAACAGCCCGTCCAGCGCCGCGGGATGGCGCGCGAGATGCTCGGCGAGCGCCGGCGAGGCGCCGAGCACGCCCGCGATGCGGCGCATCAGCGCCGGGTTGCGCTCGAACAGCGACAGCAGTTGCACGCCCGCGGGCAGGCGGGCCAGGAACGCGTCGAAGCGCTGCAGCACCGCGTCCGGCGAGCGCTGCTCGGCCAGCGCCTCCAGGAGCGATGGCAGCAGCCGCGCCATCAGCCCGCGTGAGCGTTCCGAGCGCAGCGAGCGCGGCCGGCCGGCGAGCCATCCGGTGGCAAGTTCGGCTGCCGCCGCGGGCTCGGCGAAGCCCATCGAGCGCAACGCCGCCATGGTGCTGGGCGGCGGCTCGGGCCCGGTGAAGTCGAGCGGCGGCGCCTCGTCGGTGGCGTGGCCGAACACGTCGGCGAAGCGCGCGCGCACCTCGTCAAGGAGGGTGGCGAGGTCGCGCGCGAAGGCCTCCGCGCCCGGCGCGCCCATGAACGCCGCGAAGGCCTCGAATTCGCCGCGGGTGCGCGGCAGGCTGTGGGTCTGATGATCGGTGACCATCTGCAGCCGGTGCTCCACCGCGCGCAGCCGCTGGTAGGCGCGCGCGAGGAAGGAGGCGGCGTCCTGGCCGACATGGCCGGCAGCGGCGAGCGCCGGCAGCGCCTCCAGCGTGCGCGGCGTGCGCAGCTCCGGCGCGCGGCCGCCCCAGACGAGCTGCTGAGTCTGGGCGAGGAATTCAATCTCGCGAATGCCGCCCTCGCCGAGCTTCACGTCATGGCCGAGCAGGCGTTCGACGGGGTCGGCGCTGGCAGCGAGCGCGGTGCCCTTGTGCGCGTCGATGCGCCGCTTCATCGCCTCAATGTCGGCGATCGCGGCGAAGTCGAGATGGCGGCGCCAGACGAAGGGGCGGATCGCGTCGAGGAACTGTTGGCCGAGTGCCAGGTCGCCGGCAACCGGGCGCGCCTTCAGCATCGCCGCGCGCTCCCAGTTCTGGCCCATGCTCTCGTAGTAAGCGAGCGCCGCAGGCAGCGCGACCACGGGCGGGGTCGCGGCCGGATCCGGGCGCAGGCGCAGATCGACGCGGAACACATAGCCGTCGGCGTCGCGCGCCTCCATCAAGCTTGCGATGTCGCGCGCCATGCGGGCCCAGAACTGCGCCGGGGCCTCGCCGCGATAGGTCCCGGCGTCCGGGTCCTGCAACAGGATCAGGTCGATGTCGCTCGAGTAGTTGAGCTCGCCGGCGCCGAGCTTGCCCATGCCGAGCACCGTGAAGCCGCAGCGCACGGAGGGGCTGGCGCGGCGCGGCAGCCGCAGATCCGCCGCGTGGTACAGCAGGTGGTCGACACTGGCCGAGAGCGCCGCCTCCGCGAGTTCCGAAAGCGCGGCGGTGATGCGCGCCAGCGGCCAGACGCCGCCGATATCGGCGAGGGCGACGGCAAGCGCGAGCCGCCGCTTGGCGAGACGCAACGCGCTCGCGAGGTCCGCGCGCGGCGTGGACGGCGCCGCCGCGCGCACCGCGGCGAGGGCAGCGGCAACCGCCGGCTCAGGGCCCAGACGCGCGAAGCCGAGCACGACCCCCGGCTCGCGCAGCGCGAGGTCCGCGAGATAGGGAGAGCCGCCGCCGATCGCGGCAAGCATCGCGCGCGCCGCCGGCCGCGCCAGGAGCCGCCGCTCCGCCCCGCCGAGGGACGCGAAGCGTTCCAGCAGGCGCTCCGCGGCATCGGGATCGGCGGGACTGGGCCAGGCGGCGGGAAGGATGAAACCGGGCATCGCGACGGAGCGTCGCGGTGAGGCGGTGGGCAGGTCAAGCGGCGCGTCATGCCGGGCGGCACACGCTGCGCCTCGGCCGGCGCAGCGCGCATGTCCTCTCCGAGATCCTGATCGGCGTGATGCTGCTGCTCGTGCTCGGCGCCGGGGGCATCGCCTGGCGGCTGTCGCAGGGACCATGGGAATCGCCGGAGCTGGCCCGCGCGCTTGAAAATGCCGCGGCACCGGGGCTCGCCCTCTCGATCGGACACGCCGCGCTGGCCTGGGAGGGTTTCGCGAAGGGCGGCGCCCCGCTCGCCATCCGCCTCTCGGACATCGAGGTCGCGGGGCCGAAGGGAACGCGCCAGCTGGCGGTGCCGCGAGCGCGGGTGACCCTCTCGGTGGCGGCGCTGCTGACCGGGAGCGTGCGCGTGCGGCGGGTGGAGATCGACGCCCCGGCATTGACCCTGGAACGCGACCAGGAGGGCAACGTCCGCATCGCCCGCTTCGGCCAGGCGGGGGAGAACACGCCGCTTGGAGGGCTGCTGGCGGCGCTGGCCGCACCACCCGGCGGCAGCGGGCCGCTGGCAGCGCTGCAGCAGGTGAGCCTGCGCGACGGCAGCGTGACCTTCATTGACCAGCAACTGGGGGCGACGTGGAACGCGCGGCATGTCGATCTCGCGCTGCGCCGGGCCGCGGCCGGGGGTGTCGCGGCAACGCTGCGCTACGAGGTCCAGGCCGGCGCCAAGACCACCACCGTGGACGCGACCGGCTCGATTCCGAAAGGCTTTGGCACGCCGGGGGCGGGGCCGATCCAGCTCACCGCCCGCGTCGGCGCGGTCGTTCCGGCCGATCTCGCGTCCCTGGCGCCGGCCTTCGCGCCGCTGGCCGCAGTGCATGTCCCGGTCTCGGCTTCCGGCGTGGTGCGGCTCGATGCCGGGCTTGCCGTCGCGGGGCTCGATCTCGCGGTGCATGCCGGCAGTGGCACGATCGACGTGCACGGCCTCGCGGAGCCGATCGCCGGCGCGGACGTGCGGGTTACGGGCTCGCCCAAGCATCTCGTGATCGATCTCCGGCAACTGCAGGTGGCGCCGCAGGGCGCGCCGGTAACGACGTTGCGCGGCAAGATCGCTCTCTCGCAGGCGGCATACGGGTATGCGCTCACGGCGAGCGCGAGCCTCGACCGCCTGCGTTTCGCCGACATCGCCCAGGTGTGGCCGGCCGGCGTGGGCGGCGACAACACCGAGTCCTGGCTCGCCAGCAACGTTACCGCGGGCGAGGCGACGGACGGCAACGTGCGGCTCAGCGGGTGGATCGCGCCGGATTTCTCCACCGCGATGCTGACCGCGGCCTCGGGCGGCATCGCCGGCCACGACCTCACCGTGCACTGGCTGGCGCCGATCCCGCCGGTGGAACATGTCAACGCCCAGCTGAGCTTCGAGGGACCGGACGCACTGCGGATCACCGCCAAGGGCGGGCAGCAGGCGGGCACCGGCCTCGTCGCCCCGCAAGCGAGCGTGGTGATCAGCGGGCTCGCGGAGGCTGACCAGTTCGCCGATATCGAGGTCGGGCTTTCGGGACCGGCCGCGGACGTGGTCGGCATCCTCGGGAATCCGCGGCTCAACCTGATCGCGCGCGCGCACCTGACCCTCGGCGGCGTGCGTGGGACGGTCGCCGGCACGCTGCGCATACCACGACTGCCGCTGCTCGCGAGGCTCAAGGCCGACGATGTGAAGGTGGAGGCCAAGGGCACCACGACGAACCTGCACGTCGGAGGGCTGGTGGCGGGGCGCGACCTCGACAACGGCAATTTCTCGTTCGCCGTCAGCAACGACGGGCTGACGGTCGACGGCAGCGCCGCGATCGCGGGCATTCCGAGTAGGGTAAGCGCGGCGCTCGATTTCCGCGCCGGGCCCGCGAGCCAGATCACCGAGCAGGCGCGCGTGAGGGGCAGCACGACGGGCTCGGCGCTCACCGCCATCGGTCTCGACACCGCGGGCGCACTGCACGGCCCTGTCGCGATCGAGGCGACCTGGCAGCGCCAGCGCGGCGGCACCGGGACGCTCGCCTTCAACGCCGATCTCGCGGCCGCGACGGTTACGGTGCCGCAACTCGGCTGGCGCAAGGAGGCGGGCACCGCCGCGCACCTGCAGGGGCGACTGCTGCTCGCCGGCGACCGCATCACGGCGCTCGACGGCCTGTCGCTTCGCGGCCCGGCGATTGATGTGGTGGGCAAGCTCGATTTCGCCGGCGGCAAGCCGAGTCTGCTGGTGCTCAACCGGCTGCTCTGGGACCCTGGCACGGATGCGAGCCTCTCGGTTGCCTTTCCGCAGACGCCCCAGGGCAGCTGGAACATTGCGGTGAACGGAAAGCGCTTCGACGTCTCGGCGCTGCTCGCTCCGGCGCAGCAGCCGCAGCCGGCGAAGCCGCCCGTCGATCGCAAGCAACCCAAGCGCGGCCCCGCCTGGGACGCGACGGTTGCGCTGGGGCGGCTGGTGACGGGGCCGGGGCTCGGACTCGACAACATCACGGTGCGGGCACGCGACGACGGCCTGCGGCTCACGTCGCTGAACGCCGAGGGCATGACGGGCAAGGCCGCGTTCTCCGCCTCGATCGCCCGGCAACCGTCAGGCTATGCGATGCACGCCACCGCCGCGGACGCCGGCGCGCTGCTGGCCGCGAGCCGCACCACCGATTCGGTGATCGGCGGCAGGCTAGAGGTCACGGCGACCGATCCCGGCACGTCGCCGCTCTCCAACTGGTCCGGTACCGTTACGATGCACGGGTTCTCGGTGCGCAACCAGCCGGTACTGGGCAAGCTCTTGCAGGCGATGACGCTCTACGGCGTGCTCGACGCGCTGCGAAGCCAGGGGGTGGCATTCGACACGCTGATCGCGCCGTTTCGTTATCAATACGACACGATCACGCTTTCGGAGGCACGCGCCTTCAGCGCCTCGCTCGGCATGACGGCTAAGGGCACAATCGACCTCGCCGCCAATCGCTGCGACGTGCAGGGCACGCTGGTCCCGGCGTATTTCTTCAACACATTGCTGGGGCGGGTGCCGTTCGTGGGACAGCTGTTCAGCCCGGAGAAGGGCGGCGGGCTGTTCGCCGCGACCTACGGCGTGAGCGGCGATTGCAATGATCCCGCGGTTGGGGTCAACCCGCTGGCAGCGCTGACGCCCGGGTTCCTGCGCGGCGTGTTCGGCATCTTCGACCAGCCGGCAACGCCGGCGGGACCGGCGGCACCGCTGCCGCCAGCGAAGAACGGCGCCGCCCCGGCGCCCGGCGGCAAGCGCTGAGGGCCGCCCGCGCCACCAGCCGCGGGGGCGAGGACTCAGGCCTCGCGGGGTTCCGTTTCCGGCAGGTTGGTGGCATCGAGCGGCAGAACCGCGCCCATCCACAGCGCGTGCAGCAGATGGTCGTCCTTCGGCCTTCCGGTTTCGGGATGGAGCAGGATGGTCAGGCCCTGGCGGTTGAGGGCGAGGAACGGGGCGAGCGCCGGGAAATCCTCCGGGGCGAAGGCGATCTGGTACATCGATTGCGGATGCGGACCGACCCTGGCGTCGTGCCAGCGACCGAGGCGTGCCGCGGGATGGCGCTCCGCCACCCAGGTGCGCAACTGTTCCGCCAGCGGGCGGGTCTCCTGCGTGTAATACACATGGGCGTGCCAGGCATGGACGCTGGCAGCTTCCTTCGGAGGGTTCATGTGGGATTTTCCAACGAGCCGGAAACGAATACATCGCTCGCATGCCTGACGCCATGCCCTTCTCGCTCGTCGTGCCGGCGCGCGAGCACCTCGCGAGCTACGCCGCCGCGCTGGAGACCGGCTGGTCGCCCAACACGCTGCGCGACGTGAGCGGCGACCAGCTTGCCTCGATGCGCAACGATGCCGATGCGTTCCTGCAGAGCCTGGTGCCGGCACCGGGCGAGACGATCGCGCTGCCGGACGGGCGCGTGGTGGAGCGTCTGCCAGGCTGCGTGCGCTGGATGTGGGACGGGGAATTCGCGGGCTCGATCAACTTCCGCCACGTGCCGGGGACGGAGGCGCTGCCGGAACATGTGCTCGGCCATATCGGCTACGCCGTGGTGCCGTGGAAGCGCCGTCGGGGTTACGCCAGCCGGGCGCTCGGGATGATGCTGGCCGTCGCGCGCGAGGCGGGGATGGCACGCGTCGAGGTCTGCTGCGACTCGGAAAACGCGATCTCGCGCCGCGTGATCGAGCGCAATGGCGGCCTGCTGCTCCGCCGCATGCCCAATCCGCACCGGGAAGGGCAGACGGAACTGGTGTTCCGCCTGCCCTGTCCCGAACCCTCTACCTGAACAGCGCCACCGCCGATTGCAGCGTGTGGATGACGCCCCAGGCGAGCGGAACTCCGACCACCGCCCAGTAGATGACCATGCGAGCGCTCATCAGTTCGCCTCCTGTCCGACGACGCCCTGGTAATGGTGCCTCTCGTGCACTGCCGACATCAGCAGATTGGCGATCAGCCCGACCAGCAGCAGGGCGCACATGACGTGCAGCGTGCTCGCGTAGAGCTCCGCCCCCTTCATGCCGAGCGATGCCTCGTAGGCGCGGAGCTGGCCGATCAGCAACGGTCCGAAGACGCCCGCCGCCGACCAGGCGGTGAGCAGCACACCGTGGATGGCGCCCACCTCCATGCCGCCGAAGATGTCCTTGAGGTACGCGGGAACCGCCGCGAAACCGCCGCCGTACATGCTGATGATGATGCAGATGGCCAAGACGAAGAGCGTGAGCTCGCCCGCATCACCCAGGGTTGGTGCGAACCAGTAGAGGATAATGCCGAGGACGAAGAAGCAGGCATAGGTGGCCTTGCGGCCGATGAGGTCCGAGAGCGAGGACCAGAAGAACCGGCCCGCCATGTTGAAGAGGCTCAGCAGGCCCACGAAGCCGCCCGCCGCCGCGGGCGAAATTCCCTTGAAGCTCTCTTGCAGCATCGGACTCGCCTGCGACAGCACCGCGATACCGGCTGTGACGTTCATGCAGAGCACCAGCCACAGAAGGTAGAACTGCGGCGTGCGCAGCGCCGCCGCGGCCTCCACGTTCGCGGTCGTCACCATCTTTTTCGGTACCACGGGCGCGGTCCACCCTGCGGGCTTCCAGCCGGGCGCCGGGAGGCGGACGATCAGGGCGCCGAACGTCATCATGATGAAGTAGGCAATACCCATGACCACGAAGGTCTGCGCCACGCCCGAGGACGTCGCCGATCTAAACGAAGCCATCAGGTTCACCGAGAGCGGCCCGGCGATCATGGCGCCGCCGCCGAAGCCCATGATGGCGATGCCGGTGGCCATGCCGGGCTTGTCCGGGAACCATTTGATCAGTGTCGAGACGGGGCCGATATAGCCAAGGCCGAGACCACAGCCGCCGATCACGCCGTAGCCGAGATAGATCAGCCAGAGCTGGTGCGAGACGACGCCCACCGCGCTGACCAGGAAGCCGCCGCCGAAGCAGCAGGCGGCGACGAACATCGTCTTGCGCGGCCCGACGCGTTCCACCCAGCGGCCGAACACCGCCGCGGCGAGCCCGAGCACGAGGATCGAGATGGAGAAGATCCACAGCACGTCGGGGATCGTCCAGTCGCCCGGCGCATGCTTGGCCCCGCCGATGAGATGCGTCAGGGGCAGGTTGAAGGTGGAGAACGCATAGACCGAGCCGATCGAGAGATGCACCGCCAAGGCCGCAGGCGGGATCAGGGATCGGTTGTAGTCGGGCGGCGCAATGCTATGTGCCCGATCGAAAAATCCGCTCATGACGTGGCATTTCCTCCCTTTCTTCTTGGCGCACTGGCCGGCTTTCGCCCACGCGTGGGCGTGACGTCATAATTGCGCCATACTGCTCGATTTCGAATCGTTCAAGAAAATTAGGCGCGACAATCCGAAATTGCGCGCGCCATCATCATTTCATTTCAGGAATAATCATCTGATCGGGTTGTTCTGCCGTCTGATTATTGTGTCGATCGTTCGATTGATTTTGTCGATCGACGCTTGGCATCAGCCCGCGCAAAGCCTCAGGCAGCGTCGCGGCCCAGCACCTTCCATGCCTCGGCGAACGCCTCCGCCATCGTCTCCGCCGGCACCGCACCGGAGAAAAGCACGTGGTTCGCCAGTACGAAGCTGGGCACGCCGGAAATCCCGGCACGCCGCGCGGCATTGTCCTCGGCCAGCACCTCGGCGCGATGCGCGTCCAACGCCAGCATCGCGCGCGTCGCCGCGGCATCGCCGCCGGCCTCGCCGTCGCAGGCGGCGAGCACCTCGGGATCACCGATGTCCTGGCCCTCGAGGAAATAGGCGGTGAACAGCCGTTCCACCACCGCGTTCTGCCGGCCCCCGGCACCGGCGGCGCGGATGACCCGATGTGCCGCGACGGTGTTGGGCGTGCGCCGCATCGCCGGGAAGTTGAAATCGATGCCGACCGCCGCTCCGGCCTGCCCGACCCGCGCGTCGATCTCGCGACCGCGCTCGACACTGCCGAACTTGGCGGCGCGGTAGGCGGCGCGCTCCACGCCCTCCACCGGCATGTCCGGGTTGAGCTGGTAGGGGTACCAGGCGACGGCGAATTCCTGGCCCTGATCCGCGAGAATCGCCAGCGCGCGCTCGAGCTGGCGCTTGCCGATGAAGCACCAGGGGCAGATTGCATCCGAGATCACGGTGATGGTCGGGATCGGCATCGCGCCCTCCACGAAAAGAGGGGGGTAGCTTACCCGCCGGACCAGTGCCATGTCAGCTCGGTCGTATCAGGAGCAGACCCGATGTCCGCACCCGCCTTCCGTTCCGCCCTCATCGTCGGCGTGGGACCGGGATTTTCGGCTTCGCTCGCGCGCCGTTTTGCCGCCGCCGGAATCCAGGTGGCGCTTGCCTCCCGCCATTCCGAGCGGCTCTCCGCGCTGGCCGCCGAGACGAGGGCGACCGCATACGGCTGCGACGTTGCCGACGCCGCCTCCGTGGCGCGGCTGTTCGCCGCGGTTGACACCGCGCAGCCGCCGCTCGACCTCGTCGTGTTCAACCCGAGTGCTCGCGTGCGGGGCCCGATCGCGGAGCTCGACGCGGACGCGGTCGCGCAGGCGCTCGCGGTCTCTGCGATGGGCGGGTTCCACGTGGGACAGCATGCCGCGCGGCGGATGCTGGCGACGGGCGGCGGCGCGATTCTGTTCACCGGCGCCAGCGCCAGCGTGAAGGGCTTCGCGCAGTCCGCGCCGTTCGCGATGGGCAAGTTCGCCCTGCGCGGGCTGGCACAGTCGATGGCGCGGGAACTGGGACCGAAGGGCATCCACGTGCTGCACCTGGTGATCGACGGCGGCATCCGCAGCGCCGCGCGCCCGGTGCCGGCGGAGGCGCCGGACTCGCTGCTCGACCCCGAGGCGATCGCGGAAACCGCCTGGCACGCGCTCAACCAGCATCGCAGCGCGTGGAGCCTCGAGGTTGAAGTGCGGCCCTGGGTGGAAAGATTCTAGGCCGGGGCTCCGCTCCGTTCCACGCTGGGACCATCGGGCCCAGACCTCACGATCAAGGCATCGACCGCGACCAGGCCATCCGCCGTTGCGATCAGCGGGTTGATGTCCACCTCCGCGACCGTCCCGGCGTGGTCCGCGATGAAGGCTCCGAGCTGGCACAGAATGCCCGCGAGCCGGTCGAGATCGACCGGCGGCAGGCCGCGGAAGCCGCGGAAGATCGCTGCCCCCCTCAACCCCTCCAGCAGCGCGCGGGCCTCGCCGAGCGCCAGCGGCGCCGGCGCGATCACGGTGTCGCGCAGCAGTTCGACGAAAATGCCGCCGAGCCCCGCCACCACCATCGGCCCGAACATCTTGTCCGTGCGCGCGCCGAGAAGGATCTCGATGCCCTGCCCCACCATCGGCTGCACCAGCACGCCGGCGACGCACGCGCCCGCGACGCGCGACGCGGCAGCCATCACTTCCGCATAAGCCGCTCGCACCGCCTCCTCCCCGGCGACACCGAGACGGATGACGCCCGCCTCCGTCTTGTGCGGGATGTCGGCGCTTTCGACCTTCATCGCGACCTTGGCCCCGAACCGCGCCGCGGCGGCGACGGCCTCCTCCACGCTGGCCGCGAGCACCTCCGGCACCACCGGAATTCCATAGCTGGCGAGCAGGGATTTCGCCTCGCGTTCCGTCAGCACCGTGCCAGCGCCGGCGAGCACCCGCGCGGCGGCGTCGCGCACGGCTGGGAATGACGTGACCGCCTCGCCACGAGCGAGGGTCGCGGCACGGCGATGCCAGGCGGCGAAGGTCGCGAAGCAGCGGTCCATAGAGCGGAACAGCACCACCTCGGGGTCACGCTCCATCTCCTTCGTGCCCGGCCCCTCCAGCCATTCCGGCAGCCAGGCGATGCAGACCGGCTTGCCGTACTGCCGCGTCAGCGACGCGTAGAACGGCACCCGAGCCACCGCGAGCGGCGAGGCATAGACGCTGGGCAGCACCAGCGCGCCATAGGCGGGGTCGGCGGCGAGCGCGTGGGCGCAGGCGCCGAGACTCTCGGGGTCGTTGATCACCATCGCGGTGACGTCGCACGGGTTGCGCGCGGCGCCGTATTCCGGGATGCGCGCGGTCAGGACCTCCATCGCCTCCGGCCGCGGCTGCGGCAGAGGCACAGCGTGGCGTTCCGCCTTGTCAGCCGCCATGATGCCGGCACCGCCCGAGGTGCAGATCACCGCCACACCCGGCGCCATGGGTTTGGGCGGCGCCTTGAGGAAGAAGCTCGCGGTCTCGGCCAGCGCCTCGAAATCGTCGACCACCACCGCGCCCTCGCGCGACAGTACCGCGCGCCAGGCGGCGTCCGAGCCCGCGAGCGAGCCGGTGTGCGACATCGCCGCCTGCGCCCCTACCTCCCCCGTTGCAATCTTGCAGACCACGAGCGGCTTGCCCGCCTCCGCCGCGAGGCGCGCGGCGGCAATGAGGCGCGCCGGCTTCGCCATGCCCTCGAACAGCAGCGCGATGGCCCCGCAGGCGGGCTCGCCGGCGAGATAGGCGACATAATCCGCCATATCGACGTCGCAGGAATTGCCGCTGGTCAGCACATGGCTGACGGCGACCCCGCGCTGTGCGGCCTGTTCGAGCGCGAAGCCCATCGCGCCGGACTGGCTGACGATGCCGATGGCGCGGCCCTCGGGCGCGGGGATCGCGGCATCGGGCATGAAGGTGACGCGCATGCCGAGCGCGTAATCCGTGATGCCGATGCAGTTGGGTCCCACGATCGGCACGCCGGACCGGCGCGCCAGTTCGGCGAGCCGGTCCTGCTCCGCCGCGCGCTCGGGCTTGCCGGTCTCCGCATAGCCGGACGCGAATATGACGATGCCCCCGGCGCCAGACGCGATCGCCTCCCTCGCGAGCGGCTCGACCGCCTCCCGCGCCGTCACGATCACCGCGCAATCGGCGCCGCCCGGAATCGCCGCGACCGAGGGATGGCAGGGCATGCCGCGGATCTCGGTGTACTTGGCGTTCACCGGATGCACGGCACCGCTGTAGCGCCCGAGATTGGCGAGCACGCGGTCGCCGAACGCACCGGGGCGCGGGCTCGCGCCGAGCACCGCGATGCTGCGTGGTGCGAGCAGGCGCGCGAGCGCCGCGTGCGTGTAGAGATCGTTGCGGTCGCGCGGCGCTGCTGCCGTCATGCGTTTCCCCCCGTCTTGCGGCGAGCCTAGCCGCCCCTCTCCCGCTCGTCACGCGACGGAACTAAGCTTCCGCGGTCAGGGGAGGCGATGGATGGACGAACAGGCAGGCGGGCAGCCGATCGTGGTGGAGCGCCGCGGCAGCTGGCGCCTGGTGCGGCTCAACCGGCCGGAGAAGATGAACGCGCTCGACCAGGCGACGATCGCGGCGGTGCGCGGCGCGCTCGAAGAAGCAGGCGCCGATGCCGCCTGCCGCGCGCTGGTGCTGACCGGGACGGGGCGCGGCTTCTGTTCCGGCGCCGACCTTACGGCGGGGCTGGAGCCGGGGCGCGACCTGGGTGCCGCGATCGAGACAAGCTGGAACCCGATGGTGCGCGCACTGCACGCGCTGCCGGTGCCGACCATCGCCGCCGTCAACGGGATTGCCGCCGGCGCCGGCGCCAATCTCGCACTGGGCTGCGACATCGTGCTCGCAGGCAGTTCCGCGAGCTTCATCCAGGCCTTCTCGCGCATCGGGCTGATCCCTGATTGCGGCGGCACGTACCTCCTGCCGCGGCTGGTCGGCAGCGCGCGGGCGAGGGCGCTGGCCCTGCTGGCCGAGCCGGTCCCCGCTGCGCAAGCCGAGGCATGGGGCATGATCTGGAAATGCCTGCCGGACGACGCCCTGATGCCGGAGGCGGAACGTCTCGCGGCAACGCTCGCCGAGCGGCCGACCGAGGCGCTGGTGCTGACGCGGCAGGCCATGGCCGCTGGCCTGCCGCTCGACGCGCAACTCGACCTCGAGCGCGACTTCCAGCGCCGCGCCGGCTTCTCCGCCGACTTCGCCGAGGGCGTCGCCGCGTTCCGCGAGAAGCGGCCGCCGCGCTTTACGGGGGGGCGCGCGTGACGCCGCAGGAACTGGCCGAAGCCTGTGCCGCGGCGATGTGGCGGGAGGACCGGACGAGCCCAGCGCTGGGCATGAGCCTTGAGCACGTGGCACCGGGCGAGGCCACACTCTCCATGGAAATCGGCCCGACCATGGTGAACGGCCACGGCATCTGCCATGGCGGCTTCATCTTCACCCTCGCGGATTCCGCCTTCGCCTTCGCCTCCAATACCTATGGCGAGCGCGTCGTCGCCGCGGGCGCCTCCATCAGCTTCCTGCGCCCGGCCAGGCTCGGCATGCGGCTGCGCGCCGTAGCCAGCGAACGCGCGCGTGCCGGGCGCAGCGGCATCTACGATATCCGCGTGGCGGACGAGGCGGGCAAGTTGATCGCGGAGTTCCGCGGGCAGTCCCGCGGCCTCGGCACGCGGTTCTTCGAGGAGGCATCATGACCGCGCTACCCGACCTGTCGCCGCACACCGAAGCCTTCGAGCCGATCGAACGTGCGTCACGCGACGAACTGCGGGCGCTGCAGACGCAGCGCCTCGCCTGGACGCTGCGCCACGCCTACGAGAACGTGCCGCACTACCGTGCCGCGTTCGACGCCGCGGGCCTGCGCCCCGATGATTTCCGCGAGCCCGGCGACCTCGCGCGCTTTCCTTTCACCGGCAAGGCGGAGCTGCGCGCCAATTATCCGTTCGGCATGTTCGCCGTGCCGCGCGAGCAGATACGGCGCATCCACGCCTCCTCCGGCACCACGGGAAAGCCGACGGTCGTGGGCTATACAGAGGCCGATCTCGACACCTGGGCGCAGCTCATCGCGCGCTCGCTGCGCGCGGCGGGCGTCCGTCCGGGCATGCGGCTGCACAACGCCTATGGCTACGGGCTGTTCACCGGCGGGCTTGGGTTGCATGACGGCGCGGAACGGCTCGGCTGCGCGGTGATCCCGGTCTCGGGCGGCATGACGGAACGCCAGGTGCAGCTCATCCGCGACTTCGCGCCGGACGCGATCAGCGTTACACCAAGCTACATGCTGGCGATCCTCGACGGGTTCCGCGCCGCGGGCGCCGACCCGCGCGCCACCTCGCTCAAGGTCGGCATCTTCGGCGCCGAGCCCTGGACCGAGGGCATGCGCGGCGAGATCGAGAACGCATTCGGCATGCACGCCGTCGACATTTACGGACTTTCCGAGGTGATGGGGCCCGGGGTCGCGATGGAGTGCATCGAGACCAAGGACGGTCTGCACATCTGGGAGGATCATTTCTATCCCGAGATCATCGACCCCGAGACCGGCGCGGTGCTGCCTGAGGGGGAACTTGGCGAGCTGGTCTTCACGTCGCTTACCAAGGAGGCGATGCCGGTGATCCGCTACCGCACCCGCGACCTGACGAGGCTGCTGCCGGGCACGGCGCGGCCGATGCGGCGCATGGCGCGCATCGGCGGACGCAGCGACGACATGATGATCGTGCGCGGCGTCAACGTTTTCCCAAGCCAGGTGGAGGAGCTGATCCTCGGCGTCGCACCACTCTCCGGCCACTACGTCATCGAACTCGCGCGCGAGGGACGGCTGGATACGATGACGGTGCGCGTCGAGGCGCGTCCCGAGGCATGGGGCGCTGACCCCGCGCCCCATGGCCAAGCGCTCGCGCATGCAATCAAGGCGCGGATCGGGGTCACGGCCCGGGTCGAGGTCACGGCGCCAGGATCGATCGAGCGCTCGCTCGGCAAGGCGCGGCGGGTGATCGACCGGCGGTGATCGCCGCCGCCTCGCCGCTTGCCGCCGCAAGACAAACCGGCGACAAGTCCCGGCGCATGCCCTACCCCGACATCCTCAACCCGGAACTGATCGACCGTATACCGCTTTCCGCGCGAACGGTACTCGACGTCGGGTGCGGCGGCGGGGCGCTGGGGGCGGAGTACAAGCGCCGCAACCCGCGCGCGCGGTATTTTGGGATCGAGCTCGATCCGGACGCGGCACGGCTGGCGGCAACCCGCCTCGACGCGGTCGCCGCGGTCAATGTCGAGACCGATCCCTTGCCGTTCGGCGATACCCGTTTCGACTGCATCCTCTATGGCGACGTGCTGGAGCATCTGCGCGACCCATGGAGCGTGCTCGGCGAGCACGCCCGCCAGCTCTCGCCGGAGGGCGTGGTCATCATCTGCATGCCCAACGCCGAGCACTGGAGCTTCGTCGAGCGGCTGCTGCGCGGCACCTGGGACTACGAGCGGCAGGGGCTGTTCGACGCCACGCATCTGCGCTGGTTCACGCCCGAGACGACACGCCACGCACTTGCGCGCGCCGGGCTCGTCGCGTGTGATGTCGTCCCCCGCGTCTTCGACGGCGCGGAGGCGGAACGCTTCGCCAACGCCATGGTGCCCGCGCTGCGCGCCCTCGGCATCGATCCGCAAGCGTACCTGACGCGTGCGGCGCCGCTCCAGCATGTCTGGCGGGCACGGCGTACCGCGCCGCAACGGCTGCAGGTCGTTTCCACCAGCCTGCCGCCGGTCGGCGGCGTGAGCGAGGTGCGCGTCACCGAGCCGATGCGCGCGCTGGCGACCGACCCTGCGATCGTCGCTTCCGTCATCGAGGACCTGGACCCCGGTCCGCGCCCGGACGACATCCCGGGTATTTTCGTGCTGCATCGCCCGCGCCTGGTCGGCGAGGCGGGCGTCGCGCAGCTGCGCCAGGCGATGGCCGCCGGTCATGTCGTCGTCTGCGAGTTCGACGACCATCCCGACTATATTCCGGCGCTCCAACACCCGGAGGTGCTGAACTTCACCGGCGTGCACGCGGTCCAGACGACAACCCCGGCGCTGGCCGAGGTGCTGCGCCGCTACAACCCCGAGATCGGCGTCTTCCCCAACGCCATCGCGCGCGTGCCGGACGTGATCAACCACGCGAACCCGGGCCGCCAGACCCTGTTTTTCGGCGGCATCAACCGCGAGAACGAATGGCCGCCCTATATCGACGCGCTCAACCGCGTGGCCACGCTGGCGGGCGGACGCCTGCACTTCTCCATTGTCGCCGACCGCGGCCTGTTCGACGCGCTGGAGACGCCGCACAAGAGCTTCACCCCGCTCTGCGACTACGAGACGTACCAGGATGTGCTGGCGCGCAGCGAGATCTGCTTCATGCCTCTCTCGGACACACCGTTCAACCGGTGCAAATCCGATCTGAAATTCATCGAGGCCGCATCGCTGCGCGTGACCGCGCTCGCCAGCCCCACGGTCTATGCGGGCAGCATCGCGGATGGCGAAACCGGTGTGCTCTTCCGCGACGCCGACGAGCTGGCGCAGCGGCTGGTGCGGCTCATCGCCAATCCCGACATCGGCCGGGCGATCGCCGATACGGCTCGCGCCCGCGTGCTGCGCGAGCGCATGCTCGCCGATCAGGTGGCGAGCCGCATCGCCTGGTACCGCTCTCTCTGGGCACGGCGCGCCGAACTGCGGGCCGCCCTCGCCGCACGGGTGCCGGAGCTTGGCGGCACCGACGCCAGGGCATGATGCGTCAGCGCCACAGATTCGTCCGGCGCGTGTAGCTGGCGCTAACCCTTCTCGCCCTCGAAGAACTCGCGGACCTTGGCGAAGAAACCCTCGGATTGCGGGTGGTGCTTGGTGTTCTTGGCCCCCTCGGCGTCGAACTGCTCCAGGAGCTCGCGCTGACGGCGCGTGAGGTGCTGCGGCGTCTCCACCTGCAGGTGGATGAACATGTCGCCGCGCGCGGCGCTGTTGAGTACGGAGAAACCCTTGCCGCGCAGGCGCTGCTGATCCCCGGTCTGCACGCCCGGCGCGACCTTCACCTTCACCACGTTGCCGTCGATGGTCGGCACCTCGACCTCGCCGCCGAGTGCGGCCTGCGTCATGCGCAGCGGCACGCGGCAATGAATGTGGGCGCCGTCGCGCTGGAACAACGGGTGCGGGCGGATCGCGACATGGACGTAAAGATCGCCGGGCACGGCGCCTGGCCCGCCGGCCTCGCCCTCGCCCGCGAGGCGGATGCGCATACCGTCTTCGAGGCCCGCGGGGATGGAAATCTGCAGACTGCGCTCGCGCGCGACGGTGCCGGCGCCACGACAGATGCGGCACGGGTTGCGGATCACGCGGCCAGAACCGCCGCAGGTCGCACAGGTCCGCTCGACGAGGAAGAAGCCTTGCTGCGCGCGGATGCGGCCATGGCCGCCGCAGGTGGAGCAGACGTCGGAGCCGCGCTCCTTGTTCTCCGAACCGGTGCCGTTGCAAGCCTCGCAGGCGACGCGGGTCTGCACACGGATGGTGCGCTTTGCGCCGGCAAAGGCGTCCTGCAGGTCGATCTCAACATCCGCGCGGATGTCGGCACCGCTGCGCGGGCCGCGCTGGCGCCCGCGGCCCATGAAGTCGCCGAACATCTGGTCGAAGATGTCGCCGAGACCGGCGCCACCCATGCCGCCCATGTCGAAGCCACCGGGACCGCCGCCCTGCTCGAACGCCGCATGGCCGAAACGATCATAGGCGGCGCGCTTCTGGTCGTCCTTCAAGACGTCGTAGGCCTCGTTCAGCTCCTTGAACTTGGCCTCGGCCGCTTTGTCGCCCGGGTTGCGGTCCGGGTGGTACTGCATCGCGAGCTTGCGATAAGCGCGCTTAAGCTCGTCAGCGCTGGCGGCTTTGGACACGCCGAGGACGGAATAAAAGTCGGCCTTCGCCATTCAAGACTCCAAGCAAGAGCCGGGCTCCGCCCGGACCCGCCGGGGCCTTGGGCCCCAGACCCCGAAACTGGGGTCCAGGGTCCAGACCCTGGCGGAGTCCAGGGGCAGCGCCCCTGGCCTTATGCCGACTTCTTCTTCGGATCCACGTCCTCGAAGTCCGCGTCGACAACCTTGTCGTCCGCGGGCTTCGCGCCGGCACCTGCGTCGGCGGCACCCGCCGCCTGCTCCGCCTTGTAGAGCGTCTCGCCGAGCTTCATCGCTGCCTGCGAGAGGCGATCGGTCGCCGACTTGAGCGCCTCGGTATCATTGCCCTCGAGCGCGCTGCGGACCGCGGCGAGCGCCGCCTCCGCCTCGCCCTTCTCCTGGGCGCCGAGCTTGTCGCCATGCTCCTTCAGGTTCTTCTCGACCTGGTGGATCATCGCGTCGGCCTGGTTGCGCGCCTCGACCTGCTCGCGCCGCGCGCGGTCGGCCTCGGCGTTCGCCTCCGCCTCGCGCACCATCGCCTGGATGTCGTTCTCGGAAAGGCCGCCCGAGGCCTGGATGCGGATCTGCTGCTCCTTGCCCGTCGCCTTGTCCTTCGCGGAAACCGAAACGATGCCGTTGGCGTCGATGTCGAACGTGACCTCGATCTGCGGCACTCCGCGCGGCGCCGACGGAATGCCGGCGAGGTCGAAATTGCCGAGCAGCTTGTTGTCGGCCGCCATCTCGCGCTCGCCCTGGTAGACCTTGATCGTCACCGCCGTCTGCCCGTCCTCAGCGGTGGAGAAGGTCTGGCTCTTCTTCGTCGGGATCGTGGTGTTGCGCTCGATCAGCCGCGTGAACACGCCGCCCAGCGTCTCGATGCCGAGCGACAGCGGCGTCACGTCGAGAAGCAGCACGTCCTTGACGTCGCCCTTCAGCACCGCGCCCTGAACGGCCGCGCCGATCGCCACCACCTCGTCGGGGTTGACGTTGCGCGCCGGCTCCTTGCCGAAGAATTTCTTCACCGTCTCGATCACCGCCGGCATGCGGGTCATGCCGCCGACCAGTATCACCTCGTCGATCTCGCCCGCCGTCACGCCGGCATCCTTCAGCGCCGCGCGGCAGGGGTCGAGCGTGCGGTTGATGAGATCCTCGACCAGGCTCTCGAGCTTGGCGCGCGTGAGCTTCATCACCAGGTGCTTCGGCCCGGAGGCATCGGCGGTGATGAACGGCAGGTTGACCTCCGTCTCCTTCGAGGAGGAGAGCTCGATCTTGGCCTTCTCCGCCGCTTCCTTGAGGCGCTGCAGCGCGAGCTTATCGCGGCGCAAGTCGATGCCCTGGTCGCGCTTGAACTCCTCGGCCAGGTAGTCGATTACGCGCAGGTCGAAGTCCTCGCCGCCGAGGAACGTGTCGCCGTTGGTGGACTTCACCTCGAACACGCCGTCGCCGATCTCGAGCACCGAGATGTCGAACGTGCCGCCGCCGAGGTCGTAGACCGCGATCGTGCCGGTCTTCTTCTTGTCGAGGCCGTAGGCGAGTGCGGCCGCCGTCGGCTCGTTGATGATGCGCAGCACCTCGAGGCCGGCGATGCGGCCCGCGTCCTTGGTCGCCTGGCGCTGGCTGTCGTTGAAGTACGCGGGGACGGTGATGACGGCCTGCGTCACCTTCTCGCCGAGGAACGCCTCGGCGGTCTCCTTCATCTTGCCGAGCACGAACGCGCTGATCTGGCTCGGCGCGTATTTCTCGCCGCGCGCCTCGACCCAGGCGTCCCCGTTGTCGCCGCGCACGATGGCGTAGGGCACCATGCCCTTGTCCTTGGACACCATCGGGTCGTCGTAGCGGCGTCCGATCAGGCGCTTCACGGCGAAGAATGTGTTGGTCGGGTTGGTGACGGCCTGGCGCTTCGCCGCCTGGCCCACCAGGCGCTCGCCGCTATCGGTGAACGCGACGATCGAGGGGGTGGTGCGCGCGCCCTCGCTGTTCTCGATGACCCGGACGTCCTTGCCGTCCATGATCGCGACGCACGAATTCGTCGTGCCGAGGTCGATGCCGATGACCTTGCTCATCCATATGCTCCTTCAGCAGCGGGTTGCCGGCGGCCCGAAGCACCGCCCGAACCCCTTGGGATCGGAATGTTGTGCCGGGGATGTATGGACCCGCCGCGCCCGAGGCAAGGCCCGCGCGCGCAAATTAGGGGCAAATGCGCCCCTCGCCGGCGCGGGACCCGGCGGATCGACGAAAAGTGACGCCCACGCGGCGGGGGCGGCTTGCGCCCTCGCGCTCCTCCGCTAGCCTGCGCCTTGACAAACCACAAACAGGGAGACGAACCGGGATGAGCACGCCGACTGGGGCCACGGCGTTGGGCCGCTATCTCTATCTCTTCAAGTCCAGGAGCAACTCGGTCGACTGCATCGTTTCCGCCCATGGCGGTTACATATTCGAGAACAGCGGCTTCACCGTGCCGCAGGGAGTGACGCTGCGGTTCTACTCGCCGCACTCCTCCTCGCTGATCGACCCGGGGCTCGGCAGCTTCCAGCGCGCAGCAGCGCAGGCGATCCCGGTCCAGACGGTCAAGGGCGGCGAAATCTGCTGCAATTACCTGCTGAGCAAATACCAGGGACGGCACGGCAACGAGGACGAGACGTACGAGTCGATCGCCAAGGGCGTGAACGAGATCGACATGGGGCGCCAGGGCTTGTTCGGCGCGCTGATGAAGGCGGGCGACACGAAGAACCCGCGGGTGGACAACCAGGAAAAGCTGCTTCTGGCGCTTGGCCGCAACATCGGCGGCAGCGTGCTGACGGTGCGCAACCGGTTCGACGTGGTGTTCGGCATCAAACTGTCCGACGCGATCGCCGCGGCACGCAAGGAGATGCCGACGCTGCGTGAGTTCTATTGCATCTTCTGCCGGGCCAACATGCTGGGCGAGGACGCCAATCCGGACGGCCGCGTGAAGTACGCGGCGTGACGTGATGCGCCGGGCCCGATCCCCGGCCACGCGGCCAGGATCGGGCCCGGGGTCAGGCCCCAGGATCAGGCCCCAGGATCAGGCCGCGGTGTTCACGCGGCCCGCACCTTCCGGCAGCGAGGCCGCCGGTGCCTTGGCG
>JAJZUI010000246.1 GCA_021847175.1 Pseudomonadota bacterium | reverse complement strand
AGTTCCGTGTCCATCTCACCGATCTTGGGCTGCGGGAAATCCGCCGCGAAGGCGAGGTAGGGGCGGCCGGAGAGGTCGATCGCGGCCTCGGCCAGCGCCTCGTCCATTGGCACCAGCGCCTGGCCGAAGCGGGCGATTCCACGCTTGTCGCCCAGCGCCTTGGCGAGCGCCTGGCCGATGACGATGCCCACATCCTCGGTCGTGTGGTGGAAATCGATGTGCAGATCGCCCGCAGCAGCGACCGTGAGGTCGATCAGCGAGTGCCGGGCGAAGGCGGTGAGCATATGGTCGAGGAAGCCGATCCCGGTCGCGACCTTGGCGCGGCCGGTGCCGTCCAGGTCCAGGGTGACGGTGATGTCAGTCTCGGCGGTCTTGCGCGCGATGGTTGCCGGTCGGGCCATGGGCGCACGGATAGCGGAGATAGGGCGGCGATGCCACCCGCCCCCCGTCCGGTCTGCCCGGATTTAGGGACGGGTGGCTGCCAGGTCAGTGGCTGATCTGCTCCAGCTGCAGGTCGCGGGTACGGGGGCCGAAGCCACCGATCGCAATCACCACCATCAGCATGGCGAAGGCGATGAGGCCGAACACCGCGCCGGTGCCGCCCCACTTGAGGAAGGCGCCGATGATGAAGGCGGCGAAGACCGTGCTGATGCGGCTGAACGAGTACGTGAAGCCGACGGCGCGGGCACGCACGCGGGTGGGGAACAGCTCGGATTGGTAGGCGTGGAACGAGTAGGAGAGGATGTTGTTGGCCAGCGTGATCAGCACGCCGAAGACGATCAGCATCGGGATCGTCGACTGCATTGCGAACAGCATGCCGAACACGGCGATGCCGATGGCGGCGCCCACGAGCTGCCACTTGCGCTCGAACTTGTCGGCGAAGGTTATCGCGATCATCGGACCGAACGGGTTGGCGATGGCAATGATGAAGGCATAAAGCAGGCTGCTGCCGAGATTGATGTGGGTCTGCTCGGCGATCAGCGTCGGCACCCAAGCGGCGAAACCGTAGAAGCCGAAGGTCTGGAAGAACTGGAACACCATCATCATGATGGTGCGCGAGCGGTACGGTGGCTCCCAGATTTCCGAGAAATGGCCAACCTTTTCCATGCGGTCCACGTCATGTGGGGCGGGCGGGGGCAGTTCCGTGCCGAGATCCTGGCGGACACGATCCTCGATCATTGCGGTAACCGCCTCGGCCTCCGCGATGCGGCCCTGGTTCAGCAGCCAGCGCGGGGATTCGGGGATCCCGAGGCGGATGACCCAGACGAAGATCGCGCCGATCGCGCCGATGATGGCGACCCAGCGCCAGCCGTCCATGCCGAAGACCGTCGTGGGCACCAGCTTGTAGGCGATGAACGCCACGATCGGCACCACCGCGAACGTCACCATCTGGTTGAAGGCGAAGGCGCGGCCGCGCATCTGCTTGGGCATCAGCTCGGAGATGTAGGTGTCGATGGTGACCAGTTCGACGCCGAGACCGATGCCGGCGACGAGGCGCCAGAAGCTGACCGTGTAGCCGGTGTTCTGGAACGCCATGATGAGCGTGGCGACGCAGTACCAGAGGAGCGAAAAGGTGAAGATCACTCGGCGTCCATACTTGTCGGCGACGTAGCCGAACACGAAGGTGCCGATGAACAGGCCGGTGAAGGTGGCGGCGACGAAGAGGGCAGGTCCCTGGAATATGCCCACACCGACGCCGACCAGGATCTTGGCGTGGATCAGGCCCGGGATGACGTACGCCGTCATGAACAGGTCGTAGAACTCGAACATGCCGCCAAGGGAGAGCAGCCCGACCAGTATCCAGATGCTGCGGGTGCCCGGCAGGCGATCGAGCCGGGCGAGGATCTTGGCGCCTTCCTGCGCCATGCTGGCACTTGCTGACATGCGGACGTTCCCCCGTTTCTGCCGGAAGCTTTCCCGGCTGTAAGGCGGCATCGGACGCGTTTCGCCGCGTCGCGTCAACATCCTGGCGGGGTACCGGGCCGGTGGGCGAGACCCATTCCAGGCGTCCGTGTCCAGCATGCCACGCTGGTGGGGTGCTTGTGCCCGGCGCGCAGGCAGCCCATCTGCGGTTCCCATGATCCAGGACAACATGACGACGGACTTTGCGGGCTGGCACGGCACCACGATCCTCTGCGTGAGGCGGGACGGGGCGGTGGCGATGGCGGGCGATGGCCAAGTGACACTTGGCCAGACGGTGGTGAAGGGCAACGCGCGCAAGGTACGGCGGATCGGTGGCGGGCAGGTGCTGGCCGGATTCGCCGGCGCCACCGCCGACGCGTTCACGCTGCTGGAGAGGCTGGAGGCGAAGCTGGAGCGGTTTCCCGGGCAGCTGGAGCGAGCGTGCGTGGAACTGGCGAAGGACTGGCGCTCCGACCGGTTCCTGCGGCGGCTGGAGGCGATGATGGCCGTGGCCGACAAGGAACGCAGCTTCACGCTGACCGGCCAGGGCGATGTGCTGGAGCCCGAGGACGGGGTGATCGCGATCGGTTCCGGCGGCAACTATGCGCTCGCCGCGGCGCGCGCGCTGATGAGTGTCGATGGGTTGGGGGCAGAGGAGATCGCCAGGCGCGCGATGAAGATCGCCGGCGAGATCTGTGTCTATACCAACCATTCGCTGGTGGTGGAGACGCTGTGATGATGGATGGCGCGATGGAGACGACAACCAGAGACCCGGGCATGCGCGAGGGGGGGAAGGAGGGGCCGAACTTCTCGCCGCGGGAGATTGTCTCCGAGCTCGACCGGTTCATCGTCGGGCAGCACGACGCCAAACGGGCGGTGGCGATCGCGCTGCGCAACCGGTGGCGGCGGCAGCGCCTGCCCGAGGCGATGCGCGAGGAGGTCGTGCCGAAGAATATCCTGATGATCGGGCCCACCGGGTGCGGCAAGACCGAGATCGCGCGGCGGCTGGCGAAGCTGGCGCAGGCGCCGTTCCTGAAGGTGGAGGCGACGAAGTTCACCGAGGTCGGCTATGTGGGCCGCGACGTCGAGAGCATCATGCGCGACCTGATCGAAGCCTCGATCGTGATGCTGCGCGAGGCGCGGCGGCGGGAGGTGCAGGCGAAGGCGGAACTGGCGGCGGAGGAGCGGCTGGTGACGGCGCTGACCGGTGAGCACGCGGCGGCGGACACACGCAGCAAGTTCCGCCGGATGCTGCGCGAGGGGATGTTCGAGGACAAGGAGATCGAGATCGCGATTGCCGAGCCGGCGGGCGTGCCGATCGGGGCGATGGATATTCCCGGTATGCCGCCCGGGCAGGCGATGAACCTGGGCGAGATGATGAAGGGGATGTTCGGCCGCCAGGCGACGCCCAGGAAGATGACCGTCGCGGCGGCGCGAGTGGCGCTGGAGCGCGAGGAGGCGGACAAGCTGCTCGACTCCGACGCGCTCACGCGCGACGCGGTGGCGCATGCGGAGAACAACGGCATCGTCTTCATCGACGAGATCGACAAGATCTGCGCGCGGACCAGCGAAGGCGGCTTCCGTGGCGGCGACGTGTCGCGCGAGGGCGTGCAGCGCGACCTGCTGCCGCTGATCGAGGGGACGACGGTGAACACCAAGCACGGTCCGGTGAAGACCGACCATGTTCTGTTCATCGCCTCCGGCGCGTTCCATCTCGCCAAGCCCGCGGATCTGCTGCCGGAGCTGCAGGGGAGGTTGCCGATCCGTGTCGAGCTTGCCTCGCTGTCGCGTGACGATCTCAGGCGGATCCTGACCGAGCCCGAGCATTCGTTGATCAAGCAGTACGAGGCGCTGATGGGGACGGAGGGGCTGAAGCTGTCCTTCACCCCGGATGCGGTCGAAGCGCTGGCGGAGCTGGCGACCGACATCAACGAGAAGGTCGAGAATATCGGCGCCAGGAGGCTGCATACGGTGCTTGAGCGGCTGCTGGAGGAGGTGAGCTTCTCCGCCTCCGACCGGTCCGGGCAGGCAATGGAGATCGATGCCGCCTACGTCCGCGAGCGTGTGGCGCCGCTGGCGGGGAAGGGCGATCTCAGCCGGTTCATCCTTTAGGACACCGCCATCACGGCGTTGCGTTGTTGTAGCCAGCGCAACACCGTCGTGTCCTCGCACGCGGTAACGTTGAAGCGCATCCATGGCGACGGGTCCAGGTGCGGGCGGAAGACGGTGCCGGGAGCAAGGAGGATGCGATCACGCTGCGCCGCTTGCGCCAGCGGCAGTGAGTCCTCGATGCCGCGCAGACGTGCCCAGACGAACATGCCGTCCGCCGGCTCCGCGAAGACTTCCAGGCCGATGCGCTCAAACGCTCGCAGCGTATTTGTCCGCGCCTCGGCCAGGCGATCACGGAGCCGCGAGAGATATTTGCGGTAATGACCCTCGATCAGCATCTGATAGATGAGGCGCTCGGTGAACTGCGAGGTGGTGATGGTCGTGAGCATCTTGATGTCCGCGAGTTGGATGGCGATGGACGGGGCACAGGCGACGAAACCTACCCGTAAGCTGCCAGAGAGTGTCTTGGAGAAACTGCGAACGTAGATGACCCGCTCGAGCTGGTCGAGAGTCGCGAGGCGCGGAGTAGGAATGACTTGGAGGTCGCAGAAGATGTCGTCCTCCACGACGAGGAAATCGTGCTGCTCGGCGAGATGGAGGACGCGATGCGCGACATGCGGGCTCATGTCGGTGCCGGTCGGATTCTGCATCACGGATTGAGTGATGTAGAGCCGGGGGTGATGCGCTGCCACGAGCGCGGCGAGCACAGTTACGTCAGGGCCATCGGCGAGGCGGGGAACCGGCAGCATATCGACTCCCTGCAGGCGTAAACTGCCGAACAGGTTATAGTAGCCGGGATCATCGACGAGCACCGTGTCGCCTGGGTTCAGCAGATGCCGAGTGACGAGTTCGAGCGCCTGGCTTGTGCCCTGGGTGAGCAGGATCTGGTCGGGATGGGCGGCCACGCCGATACCTTCCAGCATCTGGGCGAGATGCTCGCGAAGGGGCACGTATCCGAATGGATGCCCGTATTCGAGAAGGTGGGTACCATTCCTCCGGGCGAGCGAGCGCAGGCTCTGGCGGATTCCACCTTCTTCCAACCACGAGTTCGGCAGCCAGGGACCGCCAGCAAGGATGGCATTGTCGTCCGCTTCCAGGAGCCGGCGGATGAGCCAGACGAGTTGTTCGTTCCGGGCATGATCCCGTGACGGTGCCGGCCCCGGGCTGCCTGTCTTGCAGGCGCTGGGCGCGGCGTAAAATCCCGCACCGCGCCGCGATACGAGATATCCCATCGCCACGAGCCGGTCATAAGCCTCGACGACGGTGAAGCGGCTGACCTTGTATTCGTCGGCAAAGCTGCGGATGGAAGGCAATCTCGTGCCCGGGCGCAGGCGGCGGTCGTCGACCTCCCGCTTGATGGC
>JAJZUI010000245.1 GCA_021847175.1 Pseudomonadota bacterium | reverse complement strand
CCGTCCGCCGCCGGCAGCGGAAACCACGAGGCCGGCAGCACCGCGCGGATGCGGCCCGCCATGTCCGCCTGATCACCCGTCGTCATGACCGTGCCCCGTCAGGAAATCACGATGCCCGCGGCGCCACCCGCGATCTTCACCACGCCCGTCGGACCCGGAACGATGTCCGCGGTGCCGCCGTTCAGCAGCACGCCCTCGATGCTCGCCACCATCCCCGGCGCCGCCGCATAGGCCTGCGCGATGACGTTGGAGAGCGCGAGCGAGGCCCCCACTGGCAACAGGTCGACATAGGTTAGAAGCGCCGCCGCGATCGTCGCCGCCACCGCGGGCTTGGAGGCGACCGCCGCCACGTTGAGCGTGAACGCAACCGTGGTGTCCGCGACACTTGGCCCCTGCACGATCGCCTGCACGCCCGCCGCGCGCACCGCGCCCACTGCCGCCGTCACGCTGCCGAGCAGTGCCGCACCCGGCGCCCCGCTGCCGTCATCGACGGTGACCGTCACCTGGCCGGAGCCCGGCACGCCCTCCAGGATGGCGTAGGAAAGCCCCTGCTGCACCTGCCCGATCGCCGCCCCGAGTGCCGCCGTCGTGGACTTCGCGAGCCCCTGGATATAGCCCTGGAAGCGCTGTCGCAGCGCCGCGTCGCTCTCGGCATCCAGCGCGCCGGCGAAGGAAGCGGGATTCGTCACCGTATCGATCCCCGGGATCGCGGAGGCGATGAGCGTGATCGTGTTCGCCTGCACATTGCCCTGCGTGCCCGCGTTCACCGCCTGCACCGGCACCGCCACGCCGCCCACGCCATCCGCCACGGCATACCCGCCCAGCGCCGCGCTCCACGCCGCGTTGGTGGTGTCGGTCACCACCACGAACGGCTGCGACCCGTCCGCCGTCTTCACCTGCGCCCCCGGCATCACCAGCGCCGTTCCGGAAGCCGAATAACGCGAGAAGGTCACGCTCCCGGTCGCGAAGGTCGCCGGCAGCCGCGCGAGCCCGAAATCGCCCACGAAGCTGTCCACGTCCGCCCCCTGGCTCGTCGCCAGCCGCGTCATGGAAAGCACCTGCGCGATCAGCCATTGCAGCCACAGGCAGACCGAGGCGAACCCCTGGAACAGCGCATACGCGACGGAGCCGGAGGAGACCTGCGTCAACTGCGGTGCCACGGCCTGCGCCGCCGCCACCTCGCCCTCGACGATCGTCTGCTGCGGCAGAAAACTCAGTTGCACGAACAACCTCCCCGCTCAGGAGCCAGGCGGCACGACGGCGAGATTCTGCGCCGTGCCATCCGTGGTATCGACATAGGAAACCGCGGCCCGCGCCACGCCGTCCGCGCCGGCCGCGACACTCACCGCGGGCAGCGGCGAGCGCGCCACCGTCGCCTCCAAAAACATCTGTGCCCGCACGATCGCCGCGATCCGCGCCGCGTCCGCCGCCTCGCCAACCATGGCGCCGAGCCCCGCGCCGTAGTTGACGTCCCAGATATAAGCGCCGGGGTTGGTCAGCAGCCGCCGCAGCGCGCGCTGGCGCGTCAGCGCCGGCCCGTCCGCGAGCGCGATGTCCCCATCCGGCGCCAACACGATGTCGGTGCCGAACTCATGCGCCAGGTCCGCCATGTCACGATGCCTCGAATTGCGTGGTCAGCGGGTTCGCCGGTCCCACCTGCTGCGGCGGCGAGGTGCTGCCGCCCTGCGCGTCGGCGTGCGTGTGGTGCACGAGGTAGCTCCACACCTCCTCGGTGCAGAGCGGCATCGCGGACCCGTTGCCCCCCGTCACGCGCGGTGCCGCGAGCGAAATGGCCCCCGCGGTCGTCACGTTGACGTTCCCCGGCGAGGCCACGGTCACGCTGCCGTCCGCGGAGAGCCGCACATACGCCCCCGAGGCCGAAACGATCGCCGCTTCCCCCGGCTGCACCGCGCCCAGCGGCGCCGGCGGCAGGCTCGCGGTGCTCCACGCTCCCCCCAGCACCGCCCAGCTCTCGTGGTCGCCGTCGAGCGGCAGGATCACCACCTGCGCCCCCATCGCCGGCGGGCAGACCACGCCCCATCCATTCCCCGCGCCCAGCCCCAGGATCGGCAGCCAGCCGGAAAGCACGCCCTCCGGCTCGATCGAAACCCGCGCCAGGTACCGCGCCGCATCCACGCTCTGCACCACCGCGAAGCGCGGCTGCGGCCGCGTCGCGTCCAGCGCCGCCGCGTGGTAGCGCATCGCTTCCGCCAGCCCGCTCACGACAGCACCACCTGCGACAGCGGCGAGTGGTTCTTGAGCCGCAACGACTGCCTGAATCCCTTCACCGTGATCTCCCGGCGGATGCTGTCCACCCAGTAGAGCTGGTCGAAGCTCGTTCCCGTTCCCGTCACCGCCACCTGGCTGCGCGGCGAGAGCGTCATCTCTCCCGGCATCTCGATCTCGACGTTGCGCTCCTGCCGCCCGAGCTGCTCCAGCATCCGCTGCGCCAGCTGCAGCGCCTGGTCCTCGGTCAGGTTCGGACGGACGAAAACGTAACGCTGCGTCACCGTTCCCACCTGGTTCGACGCCTTCTGGATCGCCGCCGTCTTCGCCCCGATCGCGCGCGCGGTTTTGGTGAACCCGCGCTGATGCCGCGAATCCCAGGAATGCACCTCCACCTGGATATCCTTCGCCAGCGTCAGCGCACGCAGGCAGCGCAACTGCTCTACGTTCGCGACCGTCGCCCCGTCCGGCGTCGTCGTCACCGCCACGGTGAAATCCGGGCTGCCCGGTGCCGGCTGCGGCTGGAAATACAGCGTCCGCCCCTCGACCCAGACATCGAACCCCTCGTTCTGCGCGAGATAGGTCAGGATGTCCCACTCCGTCGTCGCCCGCGCGAACTGCCCCAGCGTCAGGCGCACATGGTCCTGCTGGTAGAACGTCCCCGCCAGCGCCGTCGTCGCCGCCACGTCGGCGGAAAGATTGTGCCGCGCCGCGATCGTCTTCGCGATCTCGGAGGCGGTCTGGTTCTGGAACGATTCCTGCGTCTTCGTCTCGATCAGCGCCGCCACGAAATCCCGCCCCGCGACCGAGAGCATGTGCGTCGCGGCGTCATAGGCGATGGTGTCCGCCTCCCCGCTCAGCAGCGTCGAATAGCTCGCGCCGTCGGTCGAAACCTGCACGTCCAGCACCCAGGGCGGCGAGACGTCCCACCACGCTCCCGCCCGCGCCGAGGCCGCGAAGGTCAGCGCGAACTCGCTCGCGTGGTAATAGCTGTTGGAGGTGATGCTCGCGGAGAGCGGCGTCGGCAGCGCCTCGCCGTTGGCCAGCACCCGCACCCGCGGCAGAAGTACATCGCTCACGGTGCCGGCATCCCTCCGGAGCGCGAGGCGTCCGGTGCCGGAATGACCAGCGTCACCGCCCCCTCGGGGAACGGATCGGAAAGTCCGTTGGCCTGCGCGATGATGTTGGCCAGCGTCGCATCGCCATATAGCCGCGCCGCAAGCTCGAACAGGTTGCCGCCCGCCTGGATGATCCGGCGCGGCCGTGCCGTCGTCGCCATGTCCCGCTCCTCAGAGATTGGCGCCGAGATTGGCCGCCATGCGCCCGAGATACCCGCCGGCGGATACCGCCTGCGCGAGCGTCCCCGCCGCGGTCGTTGCGGTGGCGAGATCACTGATGCTCGCAACCGGCGTCCCCGCCGCCGCCGCCCGCGCGCCGGCACCCGCCAGCACCGTCGCGGACGTCCCGGCGATCGCGCCCACCAAACCCTGCGCCCCCGCCACGGACGCCAGTGCCGAGGCAACCCCGGCGGAGCCCGGCAGGATGGGCGCGAGCCCCTGGATCGCGGACTGTGCGCCGCCCAACGTCGCGGAAAGCGCAGCCCCACCCTGCATCAGCGCCGCCGCCATGTCCTGTGTCACGCTCGTCGTAAGGTCCGTCGCACCGCCCGCCGGCGCCGCGCTGTCGTCGCGGATCACCGAGCACTTGATGGCATAGGCGACCTGCTGGAATCCTTCCTTCAGCGTCAACTGGTAGGGCAGCACGGTGAACGCCCAGGTGCCCCAGGTCAGCGCCGCCGCCTGGCCCGCATCCGCCACCGCCTTCAGCGCCTGCGCCCGCGCCTCCGCGAACGCCCCGAGCATCACGCCCGCCCACGCGATGTCGCCATAGTCCGGTCCCATCGCGTCCAGCACCCGCTCGCCGCCGATCAGCTTGTGCACCGCCACGGCCTGCTTCACCGGCAGCGTGATCGTCGCCGGCACCTCGAAGTCCTGGAACGCGAAGCCGCCCAGCACCACCGGCCCTGCGGCCCCGAAGGCCAGCGTCTCCAGCGCGGAGGCGACGGATGCCGCCCCGCTCAATGTCGCAAGCATACCGCTCATGGCATCACCGAAACAAAATTGCGCATCACGGCAGCGCCGGCATCAGCCCGGGCGCCCACGGTCCCGCGGCTGGCGTCGGCAGGCTCGGCATCGTCGCCGCCGGCACGCGCAGGCCCCGGTTCAGCGCCTCGCCCGCCGCGTTGCCGATCTCATGCGCGTTCACCACATGCACGTGCAGCATCGCGGGCGCCTCGTGCGCCGCCTGCGCCTCGGCCGGCGCCACGCCACGCGCCCCGCCCCAGTCGCCGATCCCGTGCCCTGCCTCCGCCACCGCCCGCAACCCGCGCGCCACGCGCTCGAACATCCCAACCCAATCGGTACGGGAAAGCACCGAACCCAGCGCCCCCACGCCGGCCGTCAGTTCGGCGAACCCCTCCCGCGCCACCGCGATCGCCCGCGCGCCCCGCCCCGCCGCCCGCACCCAGGCGGCAATCTCGTGCACAGGCCCCGGCAACGCCCAAGCCGCCGGTACCGCTCCCGCCGCGCGCGCCCCCGCCACCGGCAACGCGACCAGCGCCCGCACCGGCGCCGCGCGTGCCGCCACGCCATCCCCGCGCGGCAAACTCCACCCAAACGCCCGCACGGGTACCTCGCCGGCAACGCGCAGCGCTTCCCCCGCCCGGCCGGCGCGCCCCGCCACCGGCGAGATGTCCACGGCCGCCGGCCGCGCCGCCGCCGCCCGTGCCGGAACCGCGGGCGCCGCTCCATGCCGCACGGGCAACATCGGTACCGCCAGCGGCATTGCGGCCGCGCCCTGCGCCGCCCGCGCCAACTCGCGCCCCGCCACCGGCGGGACCGCCGCCGCGCGCGGCGCCCCAACCACCGCCGGCGCCGCCATCGGGGCTTCTCGCCCCGCCCCGCCCGCCGTCCGCGCTCCCGCGATACCAGCCCACGCCACGCCCGCCCCGCCCATCGCCGCCAGTCGCAGCGCGCCGAACCCGGCCGCCGTCCGGTCCACCGTCCTGCCCAACCCGGCGAGGTCGCGCTGGATCGTCCCGATCACCGGCGAGACGTCGTTCGTCATCGCGATCGAAACGCCGATCCTGAACACGTCGATCATG
>JAJZUI010000244.1 GCA_021847175.1 Pseudomonadota bacterium | reverse complement strand
ACCAGCGCGATCCCCATCACCAGCGGATAGTCCCGCGCCGAGACCGCGCTCACCAGCAGCGATCCCATGCCGGGCCAGTCGAACACGCTCTCCACGAACACCGCGCCGCCGATCGCGGTGCCGATCGTCGCCCCGGTCAGCGTCACCACCGGCAGCAGCGCGTTGCGCAGTGCGTGCATCAACACCACCCGCGCCGGCGAGAGCCCCTTCGCCCGCGCCGTGCGCACATACTGCGCCCCCAGGCTCTCGATCATCGCCGCGCGCATGTAGCGCAGCGGCAGCGCCACCTGCGCTGCCGCGAGAACGGATGCCGGCAGCACCAGGTGCCGCGCGACATCCGCCCAGCCTCCGCCCCCCGGAGTGATCAGCCCGCCCGCCGGCAGCAGGCGCCAGCGCGCGGCGAACAGGAACAACGCGAGCAGCCCGGTCAGGAACGCGGGCGATGCCAGCGCCAGCGCTCCCAAACCCGCAAGCAGTGCATCAAGCGTGCCACCGCGCCACACAGCTGCCGCGATCCCCAGCAGCACGCCGAAGCCGGTCGACAGCAGGATCCCGGTTCCCATCAGCAGCGCCGTCGGCCCCAGCCGTGCCGCGATCAGCGTCGCCACCGGCATCTCGTCATGCCCGATCGAGCGTCCGAGATTGCCGTTCAGCGCATGCCACGCCCAGAGCAGGTATTGCTCCGGCAACGGCAGATCGAGCCCGAGCCGGTGGCGCAGCGCCGCGATCGCATCGGCGCTCATCGGGATGGTCGGGCTCACATAAGCGGCGATCGGGTCGCCGGGTGCCGCGCGCAGCAACGCGAAGGTAACTGCGCTCAGCAGCACCAGCATCAGCAGCGCCGCGGCAGCGCGGCGCAGCAGAAAGCGCAGCATCCGGCCCCGGCGACCCGCCTCCCGCCTATCCCTTCAAGGCCCAGAGCTGCGCCGAGGGGTCATACCCCCCGCCGCCCGGCGCCGGCGTCCACACGAAATTCTGCACCGTGTCCGCCACCACCCCATAGCGCCGCGCCACCCACATGAAGCCCCACGGCAGCTCGCGGTTCATCGTCGCCGCCGCCTGCCGGTACAGCGCCATGCGCTTGGCGTCGTCCACCTCCGCCGCCGCCGCCGAAAGCTCCTTGTCGAGCGCCGGGATCGCGACGCGCATCACGTTCGCCCCCACCGGTGGCGCCTGGTTGGTCTCGAAGAAGCTCGCCATCACGCCGGGGTCCGGTCCGTCCTGCGCGCCCGCATAGGTCAGCGGGAACTCCATCGGGTTGGTATTCGCCCCTCGCACGATGCCGTTGTAGGTCGCCACGTCGAGCTGTCGCGGCGCGACATGGATGCCCACCTGCCCCAGCATCGACTGCATCGCGGCAAGGATGTTCCCCACCAGCGGGTCACCGTAATAAGTAATCATCGGCAACGGTTTCGCGCCGTTGATCTTGTCCCACCCCGCCGCCGCCAGCAGCTGCTTCGCCTTGGCGGGATCGTGCGGATAGGCATCGAGGTGCGGCGGCAGCGCCGGCCCCGTCGTGTACGCGCAGTTGGCAAGCGTCGCCGCTCCCCCGAGCAGCGACTTCACGATCGCCTGCCGGTCGATCGCGTGCATCACCGCCTGGCGCACGCGCAGGTCCTTCCACAGCGGGATGATGTGGTTGAAGCCGACATAGTTCACCACATAGGAAGCGCCCGCGATCAACCGGTCATGCGCCGCATGCGCGAACAGCTTGGCGTCGTTCGGCTCGACATAGGTGAACTGGATCTCCCCGGCCTTCAGCGCCGCCACCGCGTCCGCCGTGGACTTGAAATACCGGTTCACCAGCCCCGCCAGCTTCGGCGCCCCCCGCCGGTAGCCGGCGAAGGCGGAAAGCTGCACGAACTGCCCCTCGGTGTAGGACTTGAACATGAACGGCCCGGTGCCGAGCGGCCTGGTGTGCCACCAGGCGCTCTCCGCCAGCGAGGCCGGCGCCATGCTCCCCAGTGCATGTTTCGGCAGCATCATGATCTTGGTCAGCACGTCGAGCAGCGACGTATCGGGCTTCGCGAGCTTCAGCACCGCCGTCGCGGCATCCGGCGTCTCGACCGAGCTGATCGGCGCCAGGCTCGCCGAGAAGATCGACCCCGTCTTGTCGTCCTTCGCGAGCCCGATGGTGAACGCCACGTCCGCGGAGGTGAACGCCTGCCCGTCGTGCCACTTCGCCTTCGGGTCGAGATGGAACGTATAGGCGCGCCCGTCCGGCGACGCCTCGAACTTCAGCGCCAGCCCTGGCCCGATATGCGACAGCGTCGGGTCGTAGAACACCAGCGGCTCGTAATAGAGGTTGAGCCAGGTGAACCCCGCGGTCGCCGCCAGCGGGTTGAACTTCCCCGGCAGCCCCCCGGGTCCGACGTCGAACCCGCCCGAGAGCACGTTCGTGGCCGCGAGCGCCGGCGCCGCGCGCAGGATCATCGGCGCCGCCAGCGCCGAGGCCGAGGCAAGCCGGAGCGAGTCGCGGCGGGTGATGCTGTTCATGGTTTCCCCTTGTTCTGGTTGTGGTTGGCGAGCAGCACCGCGCGGATGCCGTCGTAATGGGCGTCGAGCCGCTTGCGCGCCGCCGCCACGTCGCCGGCGGCAACCGCGTCGAGGATCGCCTTGTGGTCGCGCCACGTGGCGACCAGGTCGGCCTCCGGCCGCTGCAGCACGCGCGCGGTGCCGGTGAACACCTGCCAGAACACGTCGAGCAGGTTGAGCACCACGCGGTTGCCCAGCGGCGCGAACAGGGTGGCGTGGAACGCCTGGTCCTCGGGTGCGAAATTTTGCCCCGCCCGCGCCTTGCGCTCCATCGCCGCGACGACTTCGCGCAGCGCCGCGACGTCCGCGGGCCCCATCGCCGCCATCGCGCGGCCGATCAGCGCCACCTCCAGCGTGCAGCGCACGTCGAGCACCTCGGTGAAGTCGCGCAACTCCGCCCCGATCCCGCGCCCTATCTGCTCGATCAGCGGCGCCAGCGTGAAGGCGGCGACGAACACGCCCTTGCCGTGGCGGATCTCCAGCGCGCCGAGGCTTTCCAGCCCCCGTATCGCCTCGCGGATGGAACTGCGCCCGACGCCCAGCGCCTCGGCCAGCTCCGCTTCCGGCGGCAGCCGGTCCCCCGGTTGCAGCCCGTTATCGCGAATGAACCCGATGAGGCTCTGCTGGAGCTCCTCTGGCAGCCGCCGCCGCCGCGCCACCGGCGAGGGCAGCGCCTGAGTGGTTTG
Source organism: Pseudomonadota bacterium (assembly GCA_021847175.1). Classification (GTDB taxonomy): domain Bacteria; phylum Pseudomonadota; class Alphaproteobacteria; order Acetobacterales; family Acetobacteraceae; genus JAJXXT01. The sequence continues at coordinate 2,178 of JAJZUI010000244.1, read as the reverse complement.
GGCGGGCGAGGTTTGGGCGGGCGAGGGTTGGGCGGGCGAGGGTTGGGTGGGCGAGGGAAGGGGGCCGGCCAGATCTTCCGCGGGTAGGGCCATGCGTGAGATCAGACATCAGTTATCAGATATCTGTCAACAACGCGGCCGCGTGGCCCCAGAGTTCACGGCCGCACGCCGTTGGCCCGGGCGATCCTGGCTATCTCCCGCCTCGCCGCGGCGATCTGCGCCTCGATCTTGCCCTTCGTCCATCCGCGCCACTCGTCGGGATGGTGGACTTCCCTCGCACACACGGCCTCAACCAATTCCCATTGCAGGACGGTCTGCCTCGCGCCGTCCGGAATGACGGGGGCGCCGTCATAGGTGTCGAAGGCGATCGGCTCCATCGTCTGGGCGAGGACGGCATTCTCCGGGCACCCGATCGGGTTTCGCCTCACGGCACGGCGCGCCAGGTTGTAGGTGAAATAGCCGAAGCCGAACCGCGCCTGTTCGTTGACGAGGTAAAGTGGATACTTGAATTGCTGCCAGAGCAGCAGGCGCTGGGCGGCATCGGCCGCACGCTCTTTCTGCTTCATGTCGCTATGCCCTGACGCAAGCTCCGCATAATTCTCATAGAGATGCCAGTCTCCCGGACGCAGCGTCATGGCATCGCGGAGCAGCCGGTCCCGCACGACGTCATTGGGCAGCGGGGTCCCAAGCTCGCTCAGGATCCGGAACATCGGCTCCGACCCCGGGGCATCCGCAACGGTCGCGTTGAGCAGGCGCGTCTGCTCCGCCTGGAGCCGGTTCGCAGCCGCCTCCAGCCGGCCGGCCTCGGCCAGCGCCTGCGGGCTCGGCGGAATATGGACCGGAACCGACATGAGCCGGCCTTTTGGCACCGGCGTCAAAACGCCCCGGGAGATCATGGTGCGGTACATGGTCGTGCCGAAGCGCAACTGGTCCGCGCGGGCGCGCATCGCGCCGACGCGACCGTCGTGCGTGAGCATATAGGCCCTGACCGCCGCGCCATAAGGGCCGGAAAGCTGTGCCGCCCGGTTCTCGACACCCGTGACCGGTTGGTTGCTGAAGCGGTACAAAGTAAAATCCAGGTAGAGGGCTTCGGCATTCCGCGGCGCGACCGCGAGCAACGCCGCGACGGCATCGCGGGCAGCGGGAAAAGCCTCGGATTTCAGTCGCAGCACCGCGCTCTGCCCATAGGCGGGTGGCTCGACGAGCATGGTCGGGTAGACCCACATGCCGGTATTCGTGTCCAGACGGACCTGGTCCCCGAAGATCGTGCGGGCGCGCGGGTCGGTCTTGTCCAGGATTGCCTCGCGCTCGCCTTCGACCACATGGACCCAGAACTCCGCGCGCCGGCGCAACGCATAGAAGTCCCTCGGTGCGGCGCGCGCCGCCGCATCCACCGCATGGGCGTTCTGCGCCGCCGCGCGCAGCGGCTCGACCTTCGCCTCCCACGCGGCAATCCGGTCGAGGGCCGCGCGCACCTCGCCCTTGCTCCCGTGGCGGCCCAGCAACTCGCGCACCCAGAGCATCTGCCGCTCGGCCGCCAGGTCAGCTGCCGCCATCTCGAAAGTCCTCGGATCGACCCTGGCTTCGGAAGAATAGGGATCGAGGGGCTGCAAGCCCGGGACTGCCGCCCCAGGGGTCTCGAGCTGGGTCAATGTCGGCCCTGTCCCCGCCAGGACCATCGTCGGATTGAGGAGGGCAACGATGACAAGAACCACTCCCCGGAAGGATGCGCTCGCCATCGCTTTCAAGACTCGCTGGTCACACCCCGCTCGTGGTCCAGGTGTCGTGAATGCACCTGACCGCATGCGGTTCGGCGCTTTGGTGGCTGGCCGCCGCGATCGCTCGATACAAGGTTGATTTTCAGCCATGACTCGCCAGCCTCAAAAGCAGTTTGTGGGCCTCCAACCATTGTCAAAAACCGGGCTCTTCACCCCAGTCAATGCGCCCATCTCGACTTGGTGGCACTGCCGATCGGGGAAAGCGGGAAGCCGTGCGGATTGCAGTGCGCGAGCGCAAATCGCAGTGGGGTACTCTTCGGCTTGCGCCGTTCCGGGTTGTTGGATCCCGCCCCTTAGGAACGGCGGAGCCGCCGCATCGCGGTAACAAATCAGGGCCCGGCCGGTCGCGGCGGCGTGATTTATCGCCGCATCGGCCTGTGCGGCATCCTGGTAGATTTCG
>JAJZUI010000243.1 GCA_021847175.1 Pseudomonadota bacterium | reverse complement strand
TCCGATCTCAGGCCAGCGATCGTCGCGATCGCCGCCGGGTCCGCCGCGCGGTCGAAGGGCACGTGCAGCGCGGCGCCCTCCACCAGCCGCGAGAGGTAGCGGGCCGTGGAGGTGAACACCTCGGCATCCGCCTCGGCGCTGGGCAGGGCGTTCTCGAAGGCGAACAGGATCCGCATGGGCACCGTCTGGACCGAAGCCGTGCCAGGGGCAAGCGGCGTTGATCGAGGTCATGGCTTCCGCGGCCTGCGGGAGCGTAATCTGATTTACAGGAGGAGGGCCGGCGCATGCCCGTGGCCAACGCCGAGATCGCCGAGCAACTCGACAAGATCGCCGACCTCCTCGACATCGAGGGCGCCAATCCGTTCCGTGTCCGCGCCTATCGCCGCGCGGCGCGGCTGGTCGAGGGGCTGCCGCGCGCGGTCGCGGACATGCTCGCGTCGGGCGAGGATCTCGACGACCTGCCGGGCATCGGGCGCGATCTCGCCGACAAGATCGGGGTGATCGCGAAGGGCGGGCATCTGCCGCTGCTCGACCAGCTTGCAAGCGAGGTGACGCCCGGCATCACGGAACTGCTGCGCCTGCCGGGGCTGGGGCCGAAGCGGGTGCACCTTCTGCAGGAGACGCTCGGCATCGACAGCATCGCGAAGCTGGAGGCCGCGGCGAAGACGGGCAGGCTGCGCGAGGTGCCGGGCATCGGGCCGGGTACCGAGGCGCGGGTGCTGCGCGCCATCGCCGCGGGTGCAGCCGCGACGCCGCGCACCAAGCTCGCCGCCGCGGAGCAGATCGCGCTGCCGCTGCTGGCCCACATCGCCGGAACGCCCGGCGTGGCGCTCGCGGAGGTCGCCGGCAGCTTCCGCCGGCGGCGCGAGACGGTGGGCGACCTCGACATCGTGGTCGCCGCGGCCAGCGGGCAGGAGGTGATGCGGCGCTTCACCGGCTACGAGAACGTCGCGGAGGTGGTGGAACAGGGGCCGACGCGCGCGACGGTGCGGTTGCGCAACGGGTTGCAGGTGGACCTGCGCGTGGTGGCGGAGGCGAGCTACGGCGCGGCGCTGATGTATTTCACGGGTTCCAAGGCGCACAACATCGCGCTGCGCCAGCTTGCCGTCGAGCGCGGCTGGAAGCTCAACGAATACGGGCTGTTCCAGGGCGAGAAGCTGCTCGCCGGAAGGACGGAGGCGGAGCTTTACCGCCGCCTCGGCCTTGCCACGGTGCCGCCGGAACTGCGCGAGGACCAGGGCGAGGTGGACGCCGCGCGGCGCGGCAGGCTGCCGCATCTCGTGACGCTGGGCGACATCCGCGGCGACCTGCATGTCCACACCACCGGAAGCGACGGCACGGCGAGCGTTGCCGAAATGGCGGCGGCGGCGCGCGCGCGCGGCTATGCCTACATGGCAATCACGGACCACAGCCCGCGCATGGCGATGGTGCACGGGCTCGACCCCAGGCGGCTCGGCCGGCAGATCGACGAGATCGAGCGGCTCAACGCGAAGCTCTCCGGCTTCACGGTGCTGGCCTCGATCGAGGTCGATATCCTGGAGGACGGCTCGCTCGACCTGCCCGACGAGGCGCTGCGGCGGCTCGACCTCGTGGTCGGCGCGGTGCACTCGCGCTTCAACCTTCCGCAGGCGAAACAGACGGAGCGCCTGCTGCGCGCGATGGACAACCGGCTGCTCAGCATCGTCGCACACCCGACCGGGCGCATGATCAACGAGCGCCCAGCCTACGACATCGACGTGGAGCGCGTGCTGCGCGGGGCGGCGGAGCGCGGCTGCGCGCTCGAGGTGAACGCGCAGCCGGACCGGCTCGACCTCGCGGACACGCATTGCCGGCTGGCGAAGGAACTCGGCGCCAAGGTCGCGATCTCGACGGACGCACACGCGCCGGCGCAGCTCGACTTCATGCGCTTCGGCCTCGACCAGGCGCGGCGCGGCTGGCTGGAGCCGGCGGACGTGCTCAACACGCGCGACCTCGCGGGGCTGCGCGCGGCGCTGCGCCGGCGGCGCTGAGCGGCGGCTCAGGCGGGGCGGCCGGTCTCGCCGATGTCCCACCAGATGCCGGCCATCAGCCCGAGCCCTTCCTCGAACAGCGAGCCGAGGCCGTGCTCGTCCGGCCCGTGCTGGCCGCAGCCGCCATAGGAGTGCGGGATCCAGATCACCGGCGTGCCCAGGATCTCCTTGAAATATTCCGAGGGGCCGGAGGCGCCGATGTTGGGGATCACGTTGGGCGCGCGCCCCACCGTCTCGGCGAGCGAACGGACCACGAGGCGCACCCAGGGGTTGTCCGGGTCGGTGCGCGAGGCGGGGAAGGCGTCGCGCTCCTGCACCGGCACGATCGTGACGTTATGGAAACCATGGGCGTCGAGGTGGCGGCGCAACCCCGGGATGATGTCCTCGCCGTCCACGTCCACGGTGTGGCGGACCTGGATGCGGGCGCGCGCGGTGGGGGAGACGGCGTTGACCGGCGCCTCCGGCTGGCCGCTGATGCTGGCGAGAACGATGGCGCTGGTCCACATGTAGATGCGCTCCGTGCGCGAGAGGCCGGGCTCGCCCCAGCCGGGGTCCGGCACCGGCGCGCCGGGCAGGTCGTCGACGACGACGTTGCGGCTCGCCTCGCGCACCGACGGCGGGATGTCGCGCGGCAGCCACTCCGGCACCAGGATGCGCCCCTCGCGCGAGAAGATACTGGCGATGGCGTAGGAAAGCACCACCGCGGGGTCGATGAGCAGGCCGCCCCAGTGGCCGGAATGGTGGCTGCCCTGGCGCAGATCGACGAGGAGATCAAAGGCCAGGCCTGCGCGCGTGCCGAGCGTCACGTCCGGCACCGAGAGGCTCTGGCGCGGCCCGTCGAGCGCGATGAACACGTCCGCGGCGCAACGGTCGCGGTGGCGCTCGATGAAGCGCCGCAGCCCGGGCGAGCCCGCCTCCTCGCCGGTCTCGACCATCAGCTTGACGTTGAAGCCGAGTTCGCCGCGCTCGGCCAGCACCGCGCGCAAGGCGTCGATCGCGAGCAGGTGCTGGCCCTTGTTGTCCACCACGCCGCGGCCGTAGATGCGGTCGCCCTCGACGGTGAGCGTCCACGGGTCGAGGCCCGCCCGCCAGCGCTCCGGCATCGCGCGCACCACGTCGCCGTGGCCGTAGAGCAGAACCGTCGGTTTCGTTGCGTCCTCGATCCGTGTTGCGAGCAGGACGGGGCCGTGCGCGGGCTGCGGGTTGTCTAGCACCTCGGTCGCGAAGCCGAGCCCTGCCACCATGGGGCCGAGCACCGCGCGGCAATATCGTTCCAGGTCCGGCTTGTGGTTAGGCGGGAAGCTCTGCGTGGGCACCGCGACGAGCGCGCGCAGGCGGTCGAGATAGGTGCCGTCCCGGAAATAGGAGCGGGCGCGCGCGATGGCGCCGGATCGCGATGCGGTCATGGGTTCCTCCCCGGGCGAGCATGCCGCGCGGCGTGGGCGCTGTCATCCGGAGTGACGGCTGACGGGGCCGCGAATTGTCGCCGGCCGGGGACAGGGATATGCATGCGGCGAGTTTCCCGATCCCCCGGACCCGGATGGCCGCCATGAACCAGACCACGAACCCGACCAGCCACCGCATGTTCATCGGCGGCGAGTGGCTTGCGACGGAGCAGACGCTGCCCGTCGTGGACCCCGCGACCGGCGCCGTGGTGGGCGCCATCCCGCGCGGCGGGGCACCGGAGATCGATGCCGCCGTGCGTGCGGGCAGGGCGGCGCTCGCCGGCGCGTGGGGCGCGGTGGACGCGACCAGCCGCGGGCGGCTGCTGCTGCGCCTCGCGGAACTGATCCGGCGCGACGCGGACATTCTCGCGCGCATCGAGAGTGCGGACGTGGGCAAGCCGCTCGGCCAGGCGCGGGGCGACGCCGCGGCCTTCGCGCGCTATTTCGAGTATTACGGCGGGGCGGCGGACAAGGTGCACGGCGAGACCATTCCGTTCCTGCAAGGATATACGGTGATGACCGTCTACGAGCCGATCGGCGTCACCGGCCACATCATCCCGTGGAACTACCCGATGCAGATCATGGGCCGCTCCGTCGCGGCGGCGCTCGCCATGGGCAACGCGGTCGTGCTGAAGCCGGCGGAGGACACGTCGCTGAGTTCGCTGCACCTGGCGCGCCTCGCGGAGGAAGCCGGGTTTCCCGCCGGCGCGTTCAACGTGGTGACGGGGCTGGGCGAGGAAGCGGGCGCGGCGCTCGCCGGCCACCCCGGCATCGGGCACGTGAGCTTCACCGGCTCGCCCGAGGTGGGCGCGCTGGTGCAGGCGGCGGCGGGGCGCAACTCCGTGCCGGTGACGCTGGAACTCGGCGGCAAGTCGCCGCAGGTGGTGTTCGCCGACGCGCCGATGGAGGAGGCCGCGGCAACCATCACGCGCGGCATCAGCCAGAACTCCGGCCAGACGTGCAGCGCCGGGTCCCGCGTGCTGATCGAGGACCGCGTGTATGACAGCTTCACGCAGGACCTTGCCGCGCGGTTCCGGGCGCTGCGCGTCGGCACGCCGGACCAGGAGCTGGATTGCGGCCCGGTGGTGAACGCGGCGCAGCAGCAGCGCATCCAGCGCTACCTCGACATGGCGAGGCGCGACGGGCTGCCCGTGCTCGCCGAGGGCAGCCTCGCCGGCAACGTGCCGCCGGGCGGCTATTACGTGAAGCCGGTGCTGATCGGCGACGTGCCGGCGGACCATCCGCTGGCGCAGGAGGAAATTTTCGGCCCCGTGCTGGTCGCGATCCGCGTCAGGGACGAGGCGGACGCGCTGCGGGTGGCCAACGCGACCTCCTACGGGCTCGTCGCCGGCGTGTGGACGGCCGATATCGCGCGGGCGCTGCGGCTCGCGCGGGGGATCAGCGCGGGGCAGGTGTTCATCAACAATTTCGGCGCCGCGGGCGGCATCGAGCTGCCGTTCGGCGGCACCAGGCGCTCCGGCCACGGGCGCGAGAAGGGGTTCGAGGCGCTGTACGGCTTCGCCTCGCTCAAGACCATCGCCATCAAACACGGCGTCTGAGGTGCAGCGCCCGTCTTGACGCGGGCGCCGTGCCGGACTAAAAAGCAGCATTCCGGCACTTGAATGCGTCAATAGCCGGAGCAACGGGGTCAGGAGACGGTGCATGGACATCGACCTCAGCCTCCCGCAACCCGCCGTCGCAGCGGCGCCGGACGGCGCCGCCGCGTTCGCGCTCGCCATCACTGGCTCGGGCGGGGCGGGGGCGATGCGCGCGGGCGAGATCCTGCTCGAAGCCGCATCCCGCGCCGGGCTCTACGGCGTCATGACCCGCGCGATGGGCCCGCAGATCCGCGGCGGCGAGGCGGCGGCGCTGCTGCGCCTCTCCCCGGCACCGGTCTCGGCCCCCGCCGATCGTTTCGACCTGCTGATCGCGATCGACTGGGACAATTTCACCCG